>JAPKDJ010000013.1 GCA_026421245.1 Akkermansiaceae bacterium
CTCACAGTGGCATGCTTCGGATCAGCTCAAGCTCACCATCCCAGTGCTGTCACCGATGCGGTTGCGCTTGACTCCCATCACCTTGGCCATCGACCTCCAGAGATTGGCGATCGGCGTGCCTGCGGGTGACTTGAGATGGCGATCCGGTGTGATGGCGCCGCCGGCTCCTCCTGCGATCACGACCGGGAGGTCAGTGCAGATGTGCAGCGCGGCGTCGCTCAAGCCAGAGCCGAGCAGGAACATCGAGTTGTCTAACAAGGTGGTGCCGTCACCGTCTTCGACCGCATCCATCTTCGCTACGAGCCGGGAAAATTGCTCGACGTGGAAGCGGTCGAGGCGCTCGAGATCTTGCCGCACGTTCTCATTCCCTTGTCCGTGGGTCATGCCGTGATGTTGGATGGGTTTGTCGAACAGGCCGTGCACCATCAGCGGCGTCCCCCAGCGTTCAGGCGAGCTCATGATGGAGGCGACTCGGGTGAGGTCGGTGCGCAGGGCGAGAATCATGAGGTCGCCCATCACTTGGATAAACTCGTCGCGCGCCATCGCCTGCCACGGCTTGGTCGGCGGGGCGAGCTCGAGCTTGTCGAATTCCGCCTGGCGTTTGGTGACGCGTTCGATCTGGCGCTCGACGGTCCTGACGCTTTCCAAATATTCGTCGAGCTTTTCCTGATCGCCTCGGCCGAGTTCGCGGTCAAGGGACTTGGCGTCATTCAGGACGACGTCGAGAACGCTACGGTGCGCGGCGTGTTCTCTGACTGAGAACAGGCGGTCGAACACGCGCTGCGGGTCGCGCAGGGAGCGGGCGACGTGGCCGTGGCCATACCACGAAATGTTGTCGAAGTAGACCGATTCTCTGTTGTCCTCGTACGGGTTGCAGCTGAGTTCGAGCGAGCGGAAAGCGGTGTGTTTACCGGCCTCGGCGGCGATGATCTGATCGATGGTCGTCTTCAGCGGGTAGCCGGCGGGCGAGAGCTCGTCTGGTGCTGCGCTACTGAGCCAACAGGCGCCGGCTTGCGCATGGCCGTCGGTGCCGGCGACTTTGATGCGGTCGAGATTGGTGAACAGCGTGCACTTCTCTCGCACGGGTGCTAGCGGCTTGAGAGTTGGGCTCAGAGTGTAACCTTTGCCTTCGTCCTGCGGGTGCCACGAGCGTTGGACGACGCCGTTGGGAATGTAGAAAAACGCGGTACGGATCGGTGGCTTCGCTGCCAATTTCGCAGCCTGCCCACGGCCGCCCATGATCTCAAGGAAGGGCAGTGTTAATGTCGCCCCGGCTCCGCGGAGGACGGAGCGGCGTGATAGGTTTCTCGGTTTGGCCATCATTCAGATTCTAATGCGTTTGATCGGTGGAGGAAAGGGTAGCTTTTTGCGATTGCCCCGACAACGACCGAGAACTGCCCGCGCGCGTCGAGCACCTCGCGCAGGATGTCATCGACCGCCGGTTTGTCGGCTAGTTCGAGTTCGCGACCTAGCGCATACGATAACAGGTGCTCGCTGAAGGCGCGCATGAACCATTTGGGGTTGGCCAAAATTGCGTCCTTGAGCCCGACGGCGTCGTCGAATTTCTCCCGTCCGAAGAGCTGTCCGCTGGAGTCGATTGGTAGACCGGATGGGTATTTGTCGCGCCAGCGCCCGACGGCGTCGAAATTTTCCAAGGCGAAGCCGAGCGGGTCGATTTTCTGGTGACAGGCGACGCAGCTCTGGTTGACTTGGTGTGCGATGAGGCGCTGCCGCAAGGTCTGACCGGAAGCTTCGATTTTGGCATCGTCCACCTCGATCTCGGGAATGTTGTCGGGCGGCGGCGGCGGCGGCTTGTTAAAAATCACACCCGCGACCCAAGCACCGCGCGTGATGGGGGTGGTGCGCAGCGGCGAGGAGTTCATGGTCAAGGTGGCGGCACAGGTGATGACGCCGCCCTCGCGACGGTTGTTCACTGGGACCCGTTGGTAGACCACGCCCATGGTGCTGAAACGATTGGGATTTGCTTTGCCTTTAAATGGAACACCTGGGGCATACCAAGATGACATGTCGCCTGTGCGGTAGGAGTAGTTCGAGTCTACCAGCAACATGATGGATCGGTCCTCGACCATGATGCTCTCGAACAGCAGCAGAGGTTCGACCATTGTCTGGAGACCGAGTTTCCATTGTTCACATCCGATGCGGGCGTAGTAGGGCTCAAAGCGTTCGAAGTCGGGCACGGCGGTGATCAATCGGTCGAGCCGCAGCCACTGGCGGGCAAAGTTTTCGGAGAGGGATTTCGACCGCCGGTCGAGCAGCATGCGCGCGACTTGCATGGAATAAATTTCTTGATCCGCGAGCGTGCCATCGCGCGCGGCGGCGAGCAGTTGTTCGTCCGGGATGCTACTCCAGAGGAAAAAAGAGAGGCGTCCCGCCAGCTCGTAGGGCGCGAGCGGTTTTGCCTCGTCCTGCTTTCGCTCAAGCAAATAGAGGAAGCGCGGGGAGGCTAAGATCGCAGCAACCGTGGTTTTCATGGCAGCGCTGAAGTCGCCGCGCTCCGCCTCGCGATCGAAGAGGCGCGCGTAGCGCTCGAGCGTTGCGGATTCGATGGGCTTGCGGAAGGCACGCTCGAGGAAGGGAGCGAGGCGTTCTCGTGCGGTCGCCGACCACTTGGCGCGATCGCCGCCCGCGCGGAAGAGCGTGCCCGTTCGCGCCGAGTATCTATCGAACTCTGGGCTCTCGACGACCGAGCGAGAGAGATTAAGAAAGCTCTCCATCAGGATGGGCGAGAAACCGAGTTCGTCGCCGCGGTTGTTGAAGCCGTGTTCGGACTGCAGGTCGATCGCGAACGGCACGACTCCGGTGAGGAGAGGCTGTTCGATCTGGTTTTTGCCGAGCGCGCGGTTGCCGAGATGGATCGAGTCGGGCAGGCTGCCAGACGCGGGATCGTAGTAGGCGCGATATGCCCGGATGGTCTTCTCAGGCAGCGGGTAGATGTCGCCCTTGAGCTGGAGTAGGTCGCGCACCGCGTTGTTGTACTCATACCGGTTCATTCGCCTCATCACGATTGGTGGTAACGACTGTTCCTTCTGCAGGTGCTCGCCAAGGTAACCCGAAAACAGCGATGCTAGCTTGGAATATTCATTTTCATCGGGTTGCGTCTCGTCTTCCGGGGGCATCTCGCGAAATTCCAGCACGTCGTTCAACTGGCGTAGTAACTCGGGCTGAGCGAGAAAATCGTCTTTCGATTTCAGCCGCAACAGGTCGACTTTCCCTTTGATTTTTCCTTTCTCGCCATGGCAACGATAGCAATGCTCTGCTAGCAACGGTTGCAGGAATTCAAAGGTCGCGGTATGCAGCGCGGCCGGAGTGTCCACGGCTGGCAGAACCACTTGTTCAGGCTCTGGCGGCGGGTCGAGCTCCATTACTTTGAGATAGTCGATTCCCAACAGGTAGCGATTGCGCTGGAAAGCTTTCGCTCTCGGATTCTTTCCAGTCAGCTCGCAACGCAGTTGCTGTTCGCCCGCCGCCAACTCCATCTCGCCCAGCTTGATCAGCTCCGTCGGTTCAACTTTGTGCCCGAACAGATCGACTCCCTTGCGCAGCTCCTTGCCGTTCACCCGAATCGTGAATACACCGTAGTCGATCGCCTTTGTCATCTTCAACGATAGCGAGTAACGCCCGCCACGCTTGACGCTGAATTGTGTCTCCATCGCATGACCAAGCTCGCCGTGCCACAGCAGATGCGCGTCGCCGCTCCACCCACCCCCGAAGACCCTCATGTCTTGGTTCCGCGCGTCTTTTCCGAACGGCAACCACTCGCCCTCGATGATTCCATCGCTCACCACTGCCGGCAACCGACCGCGCACGCTGTGGTAGTCGGCTCCCGCAGGAAACGCCATGGCTATCATACAGAGGAGGATCCGATGTTTCACGCCAGTGATTTTACCAGCGATCAGTTCATCGGTAAAGCTCGCTAAGAAGCTCAAGGCGAGCGTGTAGAGCCAATGAAAGATGAGACCGAAGCGGTGAGGGCGCTGACTGCTAGGAATTTGCTTTTTGGGTGGACTGGCGGAAAGCGTCTTTGAAGGGGCCGGAGAGGGGGGCTTTCAAAGTGAAATCCTTGGTGTCAATAGCTTGGGATCAGCGATTTGGTTTTCAAAGGTTGATCGCTTTATTTAGATTTTCCAACCCTTGCGGAATGGAGGTTTAATGAAAGGTTCCGCTTCGGGGCAATTCTTGGCTGTCATGCTTCTAGCATCCCATTCGATCCGTTTGCCTGTGCGTAATGCGAGCGTTCCGACCAACAATCCTTCTGTGAGCGTCGCCGCGTAGCCGAAATCGGATTGCGAGCGTGGTCCGCCCTTGCAGGCTGCGACCCATTCTGCGTGGTGTTCCCGCGTGCGGGGGAGGGTGATTGCAGGAGGCTGATAGTCGATGAACTTCTTTTGAGGCAGGAGCAGGAACATATCAGTTTCATTGCTCCCTCCGTGCCAGGTGCGAGTGAAGAGTGTTCCTTTGCTGCCGATTATCAGAGAGCCGTTGCCTGGAATTGTCTCGCCATGAAATAACTCTGCTGGTGGAACATGTTTGCCATCGTAAAACATCAGTTTAACTGGAGGACGTTTGCCGCGAGCGGGATAATCCATTTGAATAATACTCCACAACGGTGGGCAGTCTGCAGTCTTCTTGTCGGAATCGATCACTTCTGCGGAGGTTGGTAGCCCGAGTTCGAGCGCCCAAAATGCGGTGTCTAGATTATGTACCCCCATGTCGCCAATTGCGCCTGTGCCAAAGTCCCAACGGCCGCGCCATTTGAATGGCGCGTAAATCGGATTGTAGGGCCTATGAGGAGCCGGACCGAGCCAGAGGTCCCAATCCAATGCGTCGGGAATGGGTGGGGTTTCCTTGGGGCGATCAACACCTTGAGGCCACCAACCTGCTGGCCGATCGGTCCACACGTGAAGTTCTTTTACCTCTCCAATCGCTCCGGAGCGTATGATTTCCACCGCGCGACGGCTGCCTTCCATTGCATGTCCTTGCTGTCCCATTTGGGTCACTACCCCTGACTTCTTGGCTTCCTCCTTCATGCGGCGAACTTCGTAGATAGAATGAGCGAGAGGCTTTTCGCAATAGACGTGAAGGCCGCGTTGCATGGCGGCAATTGCAGCGCTCGCGTGGGTATGATCAGGCGTGCTGACAACGACTCCGTCCAATGATTTCTCCTTGTCCAACATGAGGCGGTAGTCGCGGTAACGTTTGGCGGCTGGATACTTCTCGTATGAGTTTTTTCCCATACGATCATCCACGTCAGCGAAAGCAACGATGTTTTCGGAGGTGAGTTCTCGGAGATTTGATTCTGCCCGCCCTCCCGCGCCAATAAAGGCAAGGTTGAGTTTACGGTTTGGATCGGAGCGTACCTCGGCGCGTGCGCTAGAGGTGATGCCAATCCCGGTGAGCCCGGCGGTTATTAGAGCAGTGTCGCGCAGAAATTCGCGCCGTTTTTTTGTGTTGGAATGGTTCATTGAGTGAGGTGATGTGTTGCTGCTAGAAATTTTCTTTTTGGGTTGATCGCTTGAGGGCGTCCTTGAAGGGATCGGAGAGGGGAGAAAGCCCCCTATTGGTTCCGATAGGCTCCCATTGCGGGAGCGTCTGGATTCACTTCAGGGCCGAAGTAGCGGAGGAGGACAAGGGGCTCGGTGGCGCTGGTGTTTTTGAACGTAACCCCAGCTTTCGCGGCGCTTTCGGTGGCAAAAAATTCATCTTCCGAGAGTTCGTTGAAGCGGAGGAGCTTGGGGCAATTGAGCCGAAGTTTATTCGCATGTCCTTCCCCTTGCGTGACAATGGCGGAGTAGGCTCCGTTGTCAGTAATGGTGACCTTGCTGTGTGGTTCGACGGTCAGTTCCTTGGCGGTGAAATACTGGAAGTCATCGACCTTGCCGTAGACGATCCACTTGTCACGGTAGCCCTCGCCCTTAGTGGCGGTGACCGGTTCAAGGTAGTGGTTGTCTTTAAAATTGGGGTCGAGGTTCTTTTCCCAATCAAGTTGATCGATGATGAAATCAATGTCCTGATGCTTGTCCTCCGGCATGTCCTTCACCAGGAGCGACCAGGGGACTTCCCGACCTTCGACGAGATTTTGATACATCCCAAAAACGTCGGATCCCCACTGTGGTTCGTAGGTGCAGAGTGATCCGGGAGCGTGGAGGATGCAGGGATCAATGAGCCACCCGGTGCCGGGTTGAAGTTTGTAGGCTTTGGAAAGTTCCAGGATCTTGTTGTCACCCTTTTGCCAGTTGGCAATGCAGTCATAGACCTGCTGGCGGGTGGTGCCGGGCTCCAGTCCCATGAAGGTGTAGGGGAAGTTGTTGCCCACGTTGTTGTGCTGGGGCGGGAAGTAATACGACTCGGGCTTCCCTTCCTGTCCGACCAAGGCCGCTTGATCGGCACTCTGGTGCATGTGATGGGGAATGGGCCCCATGTTGTCGAAAAACTTCGAGTAAACCGGCCATTTCCCATACTTGTCCCAAATCGAGGATCCAATAATATCGGCACCGCATTCGTTGATGGCATCCAAAAGGGTAAAGCGTTCTTTTCCAACGACGACATAGGAAAGTCCTTCGTCCTCAGCCCGACCTTCGTTTGCGGTGACGGTGGTCGATCCGAACCAACGTTCGTCGATCCCGCCCCGGTTTAGGCCGTAGGCATAGGTGTCATCGGGATGCAGCTTGATCCGAAGACCAGGTTGTAAAAAGGAACGTGGAACCCAAGTCGGAGAGAGGCGCAGAAGCCCTCCGGTGTCTTCAAGGTGCGCTTCAGTGGCTGCGCGAATGTCGGATGAGAGAGTGGAGAGTTGCCCGGTGGTTGTGGGAAGATTCATTAGGTGTGACTTTAGTTCGATTCGTTTTTTCGAAAAGCTGAATCTTGTAACATAGGGAAGCTATGCTTCGTTTCGTTTCGTCCCACAATCTCCCCGCATAGTGATCGGTGATTCCGTGCAGGAAAGTTGATGCGGCAAAGGCGACCATGGTCACCGAAAGGATAATATTCGACTCCAGCTTCTCGACAAACTCCCCAAGGATGACGAGAGTAAAGAAGGCCGTCGCGAGGCCGCCACGGGACTTACGACAAAGAGAGACAAGATTCCGGCGACGAAACTGTTGCCGCCCGCTGCGTCGTCGGTGAAGTAGGTGACTGCGGACAGCGCTAGGGCGAAGATTGAGGTGTTTTCTGCCACGGCGATTCCTTTGTCGACGGACCGCTTTGAGGCGAGGCCGCCGAGCGATCCGAGGAGAGCCCCAATTTCCCTGTGTCATTTCGTGATGAAAGCCGATGGCGGCGCTGGCGAGGAAGGTGAGGAGGGGGAAAGTGAGGCTGTCATTGAGCCCACTTTCGGCGATCAAGGTGTCCTTGATATGTCATCCGGACCAGAATGGTGACTGCGCAACGAATGTCTTACGATCCGGAGCCAAGCCCCGGAGAAATCACCGAGGCGGTTGGTCACGCGGTCGTCTACGATTTTTCGAAGCAGTTTAAGAAAGGCTTCGGGGTGAGTCCGTCACGTTATCGCAAGGAGGTTTGGAACCGGTGATCATTCTTGCTGTCCATAGACCGGAGCCTTCCAACCTTTGGGGGACGTTCCTTGGGGACGGACTCCGAAAGCGTCGGCTGGGATTGTCGTATCTTCCGACGATCTGAGAGGGAGGTTGTCGGGGAGGTGTTTCATGCGAATGTCCTTGAATTGAATCTGCATGGCGGGGCCGTGGACCTGAAAACCGAAGATTCCTTCGAGCGAACGGCCTTTTTCATCGAGGTCGATAAGATCGGCGGTTGGGTGGCCATCGATCCAGTGTTGATGATGGTTGCCGCGAACGAGGACGCGGTAGTCGTGCCATTCGTTGGGCTCAAACATTTTGACCGGCATCTCTCCGATGACCCATGATTGGGCTTTTTCATCAACGATGACTTTTTGTCCGGCGTAGGCGAGGACGCAACGGCCACCTTCTTGGTAGAGCATGCCATTCATTTTTTCAGGGCGGGGCATGACGTTACATTGGTAGCCGGTAGCGACGTCGAGGCTGGGAAGTATTTTACTGCGGTATTGGATTCCGCTGTTGGCGCGGTCGCTGTACTTCACTTTCACCTGAAGCTCAAAGTTACGGATGGTAGAGCCATTCCAGGTGATGAAACGGTTTGTCTTGAGCGATCCATCGGTGACGCCGGTGAGGGCACCATCTTTGACCGACCAGTATTTTGAATCGGCGGTCCAACCACTGAGGTTTTTACCATTGAAGAGGCGGACGAAGCCATCAGGTCCGGGGCGGACCGTGACAGCAGCGGAGGCTACAGGATGTGGAGGAGTGGAGGCGGTAAATTTTTGCTTGGGGGGATCGAGCGGGCCGCCGAGTTCCTTGACCCTAGTATCGGTGCGTTTTCGCATTTCGGCGAGCTTGGCTGAATGCTTGGGATCTACGGCAAGGTTGATGAGCTCATCGGGATCGTTCTTAAGGTCGTGAAGGAACTCGGTGTCGTGATCGATGTAGCGGACGTATTTATGAGTTGTGGTACGAATTCCCTCGTACGCCGGGATGCGATGTCTGACGGCGAAGTGCTCATGGAAGGTTTCTTCGCGCCAGTCCTTGGGAGTTTCTCCGTCGACGATAGGTTTCAGGCTGCGCCCGTCGTAGCGTTTTGGAGTCTCGATTCCGGCCCAGTCGAGGAAGGTGGCGGGAAGATCGATATTGAGAGCGGAAGCGGTGGCGACTTTCCCTTGTTGGTTTTTGGGGACGCGTGGATCGGCAATGATAAGGGGGACTTGGATAGACTCTTCATAGTGGGACCACTTGCCGGAAAGGCCCCGGTTTGCCATGTGGTAGCCGTTGTCGGCTGAGTAAACGACGATGGTGTTGTCGGCGAGGCCGGCTTCGGCGAGGGCCGTCAAGAAACGGCCGATGGCATTGTCGATGCCGGTGACCATGCGGTAGTAGGCACGCATGTTGGTTTGGTATTTTTCAGGAGTGTTCCAACGCCAGAAGTAACGTTCGCGGGTGATACTTGTTTGAAGGAAATCGGGGAGGGACTCAAAAATTTCGGGATCGGCGAGACGGGGCGCTCCGATGTAGGTGTCTTCGTAGAGGCCATTAGCCGACTGGGGCCAGGCGAAGTGGCCGATGCCCGGGCGGCGGTCACCATCTTCGGCGTGGCAGGCATTGAACCACATGTTGAGAGCGAAGGGTTTGCCCTTGGGTTGCGACTTCAGGAAATCGATGCCGCGATTAACGATGAGGTCGGTTTCGTGGCGCAGGGTGCCGTCAGGCATTTTTTTGAAGAAGGGATTGCGACCGATGGCCTCGAACTCGTCGAAGTGAGCCTTTTGGTTGTAGGGCCTTTGGGCGCTGAAGTGCCATTTTCCGTAGTAGCCGGTGCGGTAGTTATTTTGGCGGAGAAGGTCGGAATAGAGAACCGATACGGATTCGGCAGTGGCCCGATCTCCCTTGCCGGGGTCACGATAGCTGCGTGCGGTGAGACCGGTGAGAATGGAGGTCCGACTGGCCCAGCAGATGGGGTGGCTGACGAAAGCTTGCTGGAAACGGGTGCCGCGTTTGGCGAGAGCGTCGATATTGGGAGATTTAACGACGGGGTTTCCGTAGCAGCCGAGAGTGCTAACCGTTTGGTCGTCAGTGAAGAAGAAGACGATGTTTGGCTGTTTAGCAGAGAGGGCCGTAACAGCCGAAAAGCAGAGGGAGAAAGATGTGAAAAAGAATCCGTTCATGTGATTGGCGAAGACGCTATCGGATGCCGGTATTTTAGACGAAGATGAAATTTGAGATTTGCGCAAAAAAAGAGGCGCTTCGCTTGAGGTGGTTCTTTTGAAAACTCATGGAGTTCTGGCAGAAAATCATCGCCGCCGACCGGTCGCTCCGAGTCCGCTAAGAAGAACGAGGCAAAGCCCCAGAGCTGGGCGTTCGTCTGAGGGAACTTCGTTTCGAAGCCCCTTCCATCGCTCTCGACCGCAGGGACGATTCGGAAACTGATATCCGTTGGACGGCGGAGCCATCCGTTGGTCAATAAGTCCCATCTCCGCCTCCCTTGTGCCGAGCACCACGAGCAGCATGCTCGCGTCGGTAGCCGACACGCCGAGTTTTTGAACGATTTCGTCCAGTCTGCAGGACGTGCTGAGAATTACCGTCTTCTTGATTTTCATCGGGAGGGTGGAGAGGTAGGATTTGCCTAACGTGGTTGACATTCTGGATCGAATACGAAGTCGGTGGTCGCAAGGGACTCTTGCGCTTGCATTACTCGTGGGTTCAGTTGCGGGCGGCGGCGCCCGTGAGATTAACTTCGATACCACCATCAAACCGGTCCTTCAGGAACACTGTTTTAAATGTCACGGACCGAAGAAGCAGAAGGGGAAGTTGCGTCTCGACACTCTCTCGACCGACTTGGTCCAGAATCAGGATGTGGCCGAAGCCTGGTATGCAGTGCGCGAGGCGTTGACACTTGGTGAGATGCCGCCTGAGGAGGAAACTGCCCTTAGCCGTGATGAGCGTGAGACCCTTCTGAGCTGGTTGAATACGACGATTGATCGTGCCGCGAAGCTGAGGGGGGACAAGGGAGGGCGAGTGGTGGTGCGTCGGTTGAACCGGGTGGAGTATCAGAACACGATGCGGGATCTGTTCGGCCTGGATATCGCCTACGCTGCTGATTTTCCACCGGATGGTGTTTCGCCGGATGGCATGTTCAATAATGGTCGTTCCTTGCGCATGATGGGGATCCAATTCGAGTACTATCTTAAGGCTGCTCGGAACGCTCTCGACCAGGTGATCTTAACGACGCCGGAGCCGGAAGTGTTTACTCATACTTTCGAGAAATCGACCGAGGGGAAATGGGTTAATAAGATCAAGCCATCCAATCGCCTTGGGCAGAAGCAGGAATTCCTGGTTCGAATCAAGAAGGATTACCCAGAAAACGGTGCGTTCCGGATAAAGGTCAAGGCGCATGCAGAGTTTCCTGAAGAACGTGGCGCGTTGCCACGGATGGAGGTCTTCGTAGGCTACCGACCTGACACGCTGGTTGATCGTGAGCTCCTTGCGGAACTGGACATCACGGCGGATGGGGTGCGGGAATACGAGTTCGTTGGCCGTATAGAGAACTTTCCTTTGCCTGTTCGTGGACAGGGAAAGTATCCGGGCCTCGTGATCTCAGTGGTTAATGCCAATCATGATGGCTCACCTCCCCTGGTGGTTGAATCACTGGAGTTCCAGGGACCTCTGTTCGATCGTTGGCCTCCCGCACAACATCGACGGATCCTTCATGACTCGGATCTTCGGCATTCGCATGAAGCAGACTATGCGCTGGAGGTCATCGAGCGGTTTCTGCCCAGGGCATGGCGGCGACCTGTGATGGACAGCGAGGTAGAGCGGTTTATCGATTTTTTCAAGACTCAGCGTAGAGAGTCACCGACCTTCGAGGAAGCGATCAAAGAGACATTAGCGATGGCGTTGATCTCCCCCAGTTTCCTTTATCTCCTCGAGCCTGATTCGGATGAGCCCCGGCGATTGAACTCCTTTGAGCTGGCGTCGCGTCTATCCTATTTTTTATGGAGCACGATGCCGGACGAAGTGTTGATGACGTCCGTAAGATCGGGCGTTCTGCAGGAGCCCGACGAACTGGCCAAACAGGTGAGCCGAATGATCGGTGACGATCGGTCTCGGCAGTTCGTGGAACAGTTCACCGCTCAATGGTTGGATCTGGATGCCATTGATCGGCTGGTGATCGACAAGAAACTGTATCCTGATTTCAGGCCGGACTTGTCGCACGATATGCGGAGCGAGACAGAGGAGCTTTTCGCTCATATCCTACGGAACGATTTAAGCGCACGTCATTTCATTACCTCAGATTTTGTAATGCTCAATAACCGGTTGGCTCGTCATTACGGGATCGAAGGTGTTTATGGAGGTGAGTTCCGGCCTGTGGCGCTTTCAGGCGATCATGCATCGCGTCGAGGTGGGTTGTTGTCGCAGGCTTCCATTTTGATGGCAAACTCGACGGGGCGGAATTCCAATCCGATCAAACGTGCTGTCTTTCTCCGGAAGCGCCTTTTGAACGATCCTCCCGCGCCTCCCCCTCCCAATGTTCCTGAGCTGAAGACTGCCGATCCCGATTTCGCGAGGTTGCCGATTCGTGAACAGCTCAAGGCGCATGTGAATGATTCGGCCTGTGCCGACTGTCATCGTGGGATTGATCCGTGGGGGCTAGCTCTGGAAGAGTTCGATGCGGTAGGGAAGTGGCGTGAAAAGATTGTATGGCCGGTTGGTGGGGGTAAGACGATCGAGTTGCCGGTTGATGCGAAGGCCACGCTTCCTGATGGGCGTGAGGTCGATGGTATCGCGCAATTGCGGGAATACTTATGGGAGCATCGGAGGGAAAAGTTTGCTCGCGCGCTGGTGTCGAAATTGCTAGTGTACTCACTTGGCCGGAGTCTGGAGTTTTCCGATGAGGCGGCCATCTCGGCCTTGACGGATGAGTTTGTGAAGAACGAGATGCGAGTTGGGCAATTACTGCAAGCGATAGTCGCGACACCGATGTTTCAAAGCAAATGAATATGGAATCAAAGAAACCATGGCGATTGAATCGCCGAACTTTTTTGCGAGGTGCCGGTGCGGCTCTGGCTCTCCCTGCGTTGGAATGTATGGGGAGGATTGCTCCTGCCGCCGAACCTCGTCGCCTCGCAGCGATCTATTTCCCCTTTGGGGTGTCGATGCCTCCCGCTGATAGCGGTAAGACCGAGTGGAGTTGGTTTCCCAAGGACGAAGGTGCGGGCTTTGAATTCACGAAGGCTCTGCAGCCACTTGAGCCGTTGCGTGAAGACCTGACAATCCTGGGGGGATTGTCTCATCCAGATGTTCGCCAGATTGATGGACACGATAGCGCTGATACCTTTCTGACCGGGTGCGACCTTTTGAAACGTAAGCTGCACAATGTCCATTCGATGGATCAAATCGCGGCGGATCATCTGGCTGAACAAACCCGTTTTGCATCGTTAGTGATGTCAACGGATGGTGGCGTTGGAGAGCCGACTCGATCGAGTACACTTTCCTACAACCGGCATGGTCGTCCTATCCCGGCGCTCAATCAGCCACGACAGATATTCGAGCGTTTATTTGGGGGGGGTGATGATGCGACTGAGTTGGGGAGGCGTCGGTTACGGAGCGGGAGCAACATGCTGGATCTTGTTCTGGACGATGCCCGTCGCGTGCGGGGGCGTCTTGGGCGTGAGGATCAGGATAAGTTTGATGAGTATCTTGATTCGATTCGAGATGTGGAGAAGCGGGTTGAGCGTTCCCAGGCTTGGGTCGATCTTCCCAAACCAGAAATTACGGACCAGGATCGAGAGCGTCTCAAACTCGAGTCGGATTCCGAAGTGCCCGAGGATTACATCGGGACGATGTATGAACTGATTTACCTGGCATTCCGAACCGACTCGACCCGAGTTGCAACCTATCAAATCGCGAGCATGGGAGACGCGACGACGTTGGCAGGGAAGTTCCCTCAGCTATTGGGTATGGGCAAAAACCTTCATTCACTTTGCCATGACTGGAACAAGCCCGAGGGGATTGAGCCGTTAGGCAAGTGGGATCAGTTCCTCGCGCGCAAGTTTGCCGGGTTCCTTCAAAAGATGCGTGATACCCCGGCGAACGCCGAAGGGACGACTAACCTTCTGGATCAAACCTCGATCATCTACGGCAGCAGCAATAGCACGACCCATACGAACCGGAACTATCCGTTGGTGCTGGCGGGCGGTAAGGCGATGGGTTTCAAGCACGGCCACTACCGACGATTCGCTGAATCAGTTCCCCTCTCGAACCTTCACCTGACCATGCTGCGACAGGCTGGTATCCCTGTGGAGTCTTTCGCTGATAGTAACTCGATGTTGAGCGAGCTGTTGGGGTAAGCCCAAGCGCAGCTGCAATCGGTGCTAATTTCCTTCTCCCTGTTTCAATGGTTCGACATCGAGGTAGATGTCGCGCTTTGCCCCCCGAATGCGATTGTTCCGGCGGTGGGGTTACCTCCAACCAAGGCGAGTGTCGCTGCTGAAGCTGATCCGGCTATGAGGGTGGTAGGGAAAATATGTAATTTTTTCATGTTTATCTGCTGGGGATTTCCAGAAACGCTCAGAATGACATTGCGTGACAAGTGGGATTGGCAGCCAATGAAAAAGTTACACCGGATTGTAATAGGTTGATGAGGGGTGAAATGTGTCATCCCCTACATGAGCTGGTTTTTAGCAGGGATCGTGATTGTGTTGATCATGGTTGCGATTTTTTACAACGGGTTCATTTCTCGACGAAATGCGATGAGAAATGCATTTGCTTCGATCGATGTGCAGTTGAAGAAGCGGTGGAATTTGATTCCCAACCTGGTCGAGACGGTGAAGGGCTTTGCGACCCACGAACGGGAGGTATTGAACGGTGGTGGCGGCGAGGAGTGCTGAACCGGGTTCGAGGGAACAATTTGTAAGAGAGGGGGAAGTATCAGCGGGGGTCGGGCGGTTGTTGGCCGTGGCGGAAGACTATCCGGAATTAAAGTCGAGCGATCAGTTTTTGAATCTTCAGCGGAACCTTACTGAAGTGGAAAGCCAGATCAGCGCTTCACGTCGGGCTTACAATGCGGCGGTGACGGAGTGGAGGCCTTTCCGGGAGTGATTTTTGCCCGGGTTTTTGATTTCAATCGAGCCGATTGGTTTGAGGTGAAGAGCGCTGAGCGTCAAAACGTGGAGGTGGACCTATGAGTAAATGGGATGTCGAGCGTGCGCTGAGCCAGGTCGAACCGGAGGTGGATGCCCTGGAGCGTGTGCGTTTGGAGGTCTTAGAGTCGCGGGCTCAAGGTGCGAAGAAAATGGGGCTGGCAACCGGGGGGTGCGGATTATGGTCCGGAGTATCGCCGGAATCAATAAGTCTACTTCGTGCGGATTACGGATGACTGCGCATGTCTTGTGGCGGAAGAGGCACAGTGGAAAAGATCGTATTCTCTAATAACTCCGTCCCCAGATAGCGCGTCCCTTAGTGGCCTGGCCGGTGAGGAGGCAGTTTGCGTCAGGTTCGTCTTGCTGGTCGTTGGGTAGGCAACGGATCGTGATTTTAAGGCGCTTGGAGAGTTCCTCTTCTTCTTCCCTCGACCCGGCCCATGGAGTGATGAGCCAGCCGGGATTTTCGTTGGAGTCGTCCCAATGCTTTTCGAACGCGGCAATGTCAGTGCATTCGTTGATGTTTTCATCACGGAAGGTGCGGGCACGCTCAAGGAGCGACTGATGGATATCATCGAGAATCTCAACAACCTCGCGGAGGAATTCTTCCTTTTCGATGAAGGATTTTTCGTTGGCAGCTTGATCGCGGCGTTGGAGACAAACTTTGCGTTCTTCGAGATCGCGCGGGCCGATTTCGATCCGGATGGGGACACCTTTCTTGACCCATTCCCACTTCTTGACACCGCCACCGAGATCCCGGGTGTCAACGTGGACTCGAAGGTTTTCGCGACCGTATGATTGCTCGCGGAGCCGGACGGCAAGGGCCTGGCAGGCGTCAATGATAGCATTGCGCGAGTCTTCTTTCGGAGTGATGGGAACGATGACGATCTGCTGAGGCGCAACGCGGGGAGGAAGGACAAGGCCGTCGTCGTCAGAATGGGCCATGATGAGAGTTCCCACGAGACGGGTCGAAACACCCCACGAGGTGGTGTAAACGTGTTGTTCCTTGTTGTCGCGATCGACGAAAGTAATATTCTGGGCCTTTGCGAAATTCTGTCCGAGGTAGTGAGAAGTTCCGGCTTGAATGGCTTTCTTATCTTGCACCATCGCTTCGACGGTGAGGGTGGATTCGGCACCGGGGAATCGTTCGGTTTCAGTCTTTTCTCCCATGATGACGGGGATGGCAAGGAGGTCGCGGATCGCATCAGCGTAAAGTTGATGGATCAGGTGCGTTTCTTCGAGAGCTTCTTCCTTGGTCTCGTGCGCGGTATGACCTTCCTGCCAAAGGAACTCAGCGGTGCGGAGAAAGAGGCGGGGGCGCATCTCCCAGCGCATGACATTGGCCCACTGATTGATGAGGAGGGGAAGGTCACGGTAGGATTCGGTCCAACGTGAGAAGGCGGCTCCGATGATGGTTTCGGAAGTGGGGCGGATGACGTAGGGTTCGGTGAGTTTGCCGCGGGGAACCATCTTGGTTTTTCCGGTAGCTTCGTCTTTCTCAACTTCGAGGCGGTGATGGGTGACGACGGCGCATTCCGTGGCAAAGCCTTCAGCGTGCTCGGCTTCCTTTTCCAGATAGGAAAGGGGAATGAGAAGGGGGAAGTAGGCATTCTGGTGGCCGGTGGCCTTGAGGCGTCCATCAAGGTCACGTTGGATGGCTTCCCAAATGGCAAAGCCCCACGGCTTAATGACCATGCATCCCCTGGTTTCGGAATTTTCAGCAAGATCGGCCGCGCGGACAACTTGTTGATACCACTCGGGAAAATTCTCCGCGCGCGTGGGAGTGATTGCAGATTTTGGCTTCGCCATAACGGGCCGGAGGATCAATCAATCTTTCAGTTTGGCAAAGGAAAATCGAGTGAAGTCGTTGGATGAGATAGCCGTTGTTCCACTTAGCGATTCGCTTAGAGCTGTTGGCGGTTAGCGGCCGCAAGTTGCATAGTTAGCCTCAATACTGATGGCTAAAATAGAAAGGTCGGAATGTGGCTAGGGAAAGAGGATTGCACCGCAGTTGTCGCAGTGGGAGATGGCGCTGCCCGATTGAGCGAGGGCGTAGGTGGCGGGGGTGACCTGGACGTGGCAGGAGGTGCAGCTGCGTTGGTTCGTCACGTGGACGATGGCATTGCCTTCGCGTTTGTTAAAGAGGCGAGCGTAGGTGTCCATGAGATCTTCGTCGTTGATCTTGGCGACCTTGTCTTCCCGGTTGGTTTTGGATTCAGCGAGTTCGGATTTGCGCGCGGTGGCGCGAGATTCGAGCTCGGAAATTTCTTCGTCGACGAAGCCTTGGGTCTTGGCGAGGGCGATCTCGGCTTCGGTGATGTTGGCGCGGAGGCCGTCGGCGACCTCCATGAGCTCAAGTTCGCGGGTCTCGAGTTCGTCGACCTGTCCTTCGTAGCGTATCACTTCAACGCCGAGTTTGGTGTATTCCTCGTTTTTCTTGGTCTCGAACTGTTGGACCTTCAGGCGATCGATGGAATTGCGACGAGTGCCAATGTCGAGTTCAACATTCTTGATTGCGATTTCGTTCGTCTGATAATCCGACTTGGCGGTTGCCAGAGCCTGGGTGTCATTGGCGAGGCGTTCCTTGGCCGCTTCCTGGAGTAGGGGGATCCGAATGAGCTCCGCTTCAAGAGTTTCAATTCTCTGGTCGGTTTCCTGGAGGCCGAGCAACTGCTTCACATCATCGCGCATGGCAAAGAGGTAGCGCGTGGAGAGGGCGGGGGAAAGGGGAATTTCGGAAGACGATGGTTTAACGCCACTTCGGGGAGAGGAAGTCGGATCTGCTGGGGGTTTTTCTGTTGGGAAGGGGCGTCGAGCGGCCCATCGGGTAGTCGCTCAAGTCACTGAACTCCAAGAGGATTGTTATTCCTGAGTAAGAGAAACTAGCTAGCGCTTCTTTTTCCCCCGGCGTCGCTTGGTTTTTCTGCGAGCTGATTTTTTGGCGGCTTTCTTAGCGGCTTTTTTGGCAGTTTTCTTTTTTGGAGGAGCTTTTGTCGTGGGTGATTTTCCAGCGGCCTTTTTGGTCGGTGAAGTTTGTTTCCCTTTTTGTGGTTCTTCAGGGGGCGAAATCTTGGTTTTTTTTGTCTTGGTAAGCGGTTTCGGGAGAAGGGCAAAGGTGAGGCCCAAGGTCAGGACTGGAAGAAGGAGGAACCAGTGGGAAAGGGTGATTGAAATGTTGATGAGAACGATAACACCAAGGAGGAAGAACCAACTCTTGCGGGTTTGTAGGAGAAGAGTGAGGGCAATGAGGAAAGCAATTTCGATGAAAATACTCCAGCGCCGATAGGTTTTTAAGGAGGTGGGTTTTTGGCTGAGAGCGTGGGGGATGTGGGTGGAGAGGAGTTGGTCGAATTCCGACGAGTCTGGGGAGAGTAGGATTTTTGAGGAGGCGGTTTGGTCGGGAGTGGTCAGGATGAAAGAGGCGGATTGGGCGGCTTGTTTTCCCTTTGGGAAGATTGCCATTCCCTCATCGTTGATCTTGATGATGGAGCCAGATTCACCCAAGCGGAGATACCCAGACGGCTCGATGATCACTTGCGATGGCTTCAACTGATGAGCTGCGATGAGCGAAGCTAGGTGGGTGGTCGGGAGAATGTTTTTTCCCCAACGTACCAGCATGGGGACTTTTCCCTCTTCTAACCATTTTTCCGAGAGAGGGCCCTTGATGGATGAGATGCCGAATAGGGGGGCGTTGATCGAAGGGACAGGTGCGATTTTATCGATCTCGGGGAGCTTGAGAGGCGTGTTGATTTCGCGTGTGATGACGGAACTTTCGAGATGTGCGGGGAGGGGAGATTTATCTTCGTTGAACTCAGCCTTGAGCCCAATGACAAGGTTTTGAGTTTGAGAGACTTCGTGTTCGAGGGCTCGAAGGGGGATTTCTTCAGCATCGGGCCATGAAAGTGGAGAGGCAATGACGATGAGTCCTTTTTCTCCCTTGCTAATATGATTGAGAAAGTAGGCCCACTGGGTGGGTGTGAGGTCCTGACTCCCAAGGATATCGCGCGTTTCCTCATCAACGAGGTAGCTGGCGATCGAGCTGGGCTCATAAGAGCTCTCAAATTTCGCGGCAGTGATGATGAAACTTTCCGGATTCCTGGCGTCTGAAAAGATGGTGTCCGCTTGAAATCTTTCGGGATAGACGAAGAAACTATGCTCAAATTGGACGAACGGGCCGAGAAATGGCAGGGCAAACAGTGCTGCGATCCCCGAGAGAAGGGGAAGGATGAAAAGGAGCGTGGACCGCAGGAATCGCATTGCTACGGTGGGTTTTAACAACGGGCGCGAGATTAGTCGAGGACGGGGCCAAGGGCGTCTTCAAGCGGCGTGTCGTCGATCACTTCCTTGAGGAACGATACGGCGGCTGGGATGTGCGAGAGATACCACTCGTTGTCCTGATTGTGTCCGATGTTGGCAAAGGCACCGAGGACCTGCATGAGGCGTTGCGCAGCGCAGTCCTTGAGAATGGGCTCGATGGGCTCTTCTTCACAGACGTCCTCCCAGAGGTTGAGGAGCTTTTGACGATCCTCGGCGGAGTGGTTCATGTAGGGATCGTAGAGGAGGGAGGCGAGGTCGTATTCTTGACGCCCCATGCGGAGTCCCTGGAAGTCGATGATGTAGGCCTCGTCATCATGCAGCATGAGGTTCTGCGATTGGAAATCACGATGAACCATGTGGGGAGCGGTGGCCCCGAGGCGTTTGGCAAGGCCAAGAAGAAGAGGGTCAGCGCGGAGTTCGGAAGCGTCCTTGCCAAGGTGGGTTTCGATGAAATGCTCGAAGAAGTATTCCTGCTCCCAGCGGTAGAGAGGTTCGTCGAAAATGGGTTGGAGTTCTAAGTCCTTGGGCGGGCGGGTGTAGAGGAGTTTGTCGAGTTGTTCGAAAGCGGAACGGTAGTAGGGCTCGCGTTCCTCGAATGGGGCGTCCTTGAGCGTGAGGAGATCATCGTCGCCAAGATCTTCGATGAGGGCGACATGGCGGCGGACGTTGTCGTAGAGGACGTCGGGGATATTAAGTCCGGCGCTTTTGAGAAACTCGGCGACGGGGAGAAAATTGGCATTATCCGAGCGCTCGAGGGTGTAGTGGATGCCGATGAAGCTGGGATGGTCGTCGGGTTGAATCCGGATGATGGTGCGACCGGAGGCTCCTTTTTGGATGGGCTCCATGAGGACACGGTGTGTCGGGGAGAGATGGAGGTGGGCTCGGACGGCAGTGAGCAGGGTATCAGCAGGCATCGGACGAAAGCGGAAGTTTTTTTAAAGGTCGGCGTCTTGGTGCGAGCCGGATACTGGGGAAGTGCTGTGAACGATGCAGTTTGTCAATTGCGCATCCCGCAAAACCTTCGTTCCGGGCCAGAGAATGGAGTTTGTGACTGAAGATCCTGCTTCGACGAGGCATCCTGGGCCCACCCAGGAATTTTCGACTTCGGCCTCCGAGGAGACATTGGCTTCGGGTGAAATTTCAGGAGTGATCGCGAAACTGGCTTTGAGGTAGGACTCCCGGGAGCCCAGATCGAGCCACTGCGGGCTGCCCTTGACGTGATAGGCTCCCAGTTCGCCGCGTTTGATGAGTTTGAGGAAGGTCGGGATGATGGAGATTTTTTCGTTGGAGGGGATGAGATCGAGGATTTCGGCGTCGATGACATAGATTCCGGTGAACTGGTGGGTACCGGTCTGGCCGTTAACCTTGCCACGGATATCGGTGATGCGGTGGCCTTTCATGGCGAGATGAAGGGCCGGGCCGTGGCCCTGAACGGCGAGGGTTGCGGTGTTGTTTGAGGCCATGTGGCCGGTGATGAGCCGGTCGATGGGGAGGTCGGTGATGATGTCACCATTGTAAATGAGGACGGGGTCGCCCTTGATCCAATCGGCAATATTTTTAATGCCGCCACCAGTTTCGAGGAGGTTCGGTTCGTGGAAGAACGTCAACTCGGCTCCGCGATAGGTTCCCTCAGGGAAAGCTTCCTGCCATGCTTCGTGGAGATGATGAGTGTTGATGGCGAAGTCGGTAATTCCGGCATCGAGGCAGTGGTCGAGGACGTGGGTGATGAGCGGGCGGTTGGCGAAGGGGATGAGGGGTTTGGGCAGGGTATTGGTGAGGGGCTGTAGGCGTGTGCCCAATCCAGCTCCGAGAAGAAATGCTTTCCGCATGGGTGAAGAATGATTTGATCATGGCGGCTTTGGAAGAAACAATTGTTCTTCCTCGTAAATCGGCCCACTCACTCATGAAAAGATACATTGCTTCATTTCTTCTCGCCTCTCCCGTCATGGCTTTGCCGGAGGGTTATGAACTTACAAACTGGGCCGAGCCCTTTGATGTGGAGTATCCCACCGCGATCACGGCTGCGGCAGATGGGACAGTTTATGTCTCGGTTGATAAGAACGGGTCGCTCGGGAAGGAAAAGAATATGGGGAAAATCGTTTCGTGTCGGGATACCGATGGAGACGGAAAAGCGGACAAGTTTGTCGATTTTGTGCCCAATGTGGACAGCCCCCGGGGCGGTCATTTTGTGAGAGATACCCTGTATTTGATTCACCCTCCGTTTCTGAGTTCATTTCGGGATACGACGGGGGATGGGGTGGCTGACGAGCATAAGGTGCTTTTGGAAAACATTGGATTTGGTCTTCGTCATCCGCGCGGATCAGACCACACCACGAATGGTTGCCGGATGGGGATCGACGGTTGGTTATACATCGCGGTGGGGGATTTTGGGATGGAGGCAACCAAAGGAACCGATGGGAAGGTTGTCACTCTTCAAGGAGGAGGCGTTGCGAGGGTGCGGCCTGATGGGAGTGATCTAGAGGTTTACTCCTATCACACCCGGAACATTTGCGATGTCGCGATTAGTCCGACGATGGACCTCTTCACGCGCGACAACACGAACGACGGTAAAGGGTGGAATATCCGGGTTCATCATCTTACCAACGGTTCCGAGCACGGGTATCCTAGGCTTTACAAAAACTTCACAGATGAAGCGGTGAAACCAATGCTCGATCTGGGTGGCGGGAGTGGAACGGGGGCGCTTTATCTTGCTGAGCCGGGGCATGAGGAAATGCTTCTGACCTGTGATTGGACCACGGGGAAAATCTATCTTGATACCCTGAAGCCGCAGGGCGCTGACTTTTCGCTCAAGGAAAGTGTGTTTCTTGATCTGACCCGCGCGATTGATATCGATGTCGATGGTTCATCGAATCTTTACGTGTGCGACTGGCGGGATGGACGGTTTAAGTTTGCAGGCAAGGGGAAGAAAGTGGGAATGGTGCAAAAGCTGACGAAGAAGGGCTTGGAAGTGGAGCCATTTCCCGATCTGACCAAGATGAAGCTGGCGGAGCTGGTTAATCAGTTAAAGAGCAAGTCAGGGGTTCGGAGGTTGGAAGCGCAGAGGGAGATTCTTACGCGTAATCAACGCGATGCGGTAATGCTGATCTATAAAATAGTGTTTGAACGACAAGTGTCGATTGAATCGCAGGCAGCATTAATGTTCACCCTTGCCCAGTTGGATATGACAACTGCAGATTCGCTCATCGCATTGTCGAGCACCTACGATTCTCGTCAGCATATCAGCGAATTCGCCTTGCGAGCCGCCGGTGATCAGAAGAGGAGGGAACTCAGCCTGATGAGTTTAAAGGCTGTTTTGCAGGCCTTGAAATCTCCGAAACCACGTATCCAACTTCAAGCCATCGTAGCCCTCATGCGGATCAAGAACCCTGGAAAAGAGGCGACCAAAGCGATCGTGGAGACTGCTTCCAGTTCTGAGGATCGCCGTATCAAGAACACTGCGATTCGGTCTTTGGTTTCTATTGGAGACACCGATCAACTTCTGGCTCATTCCGACAATCGCTTGGCACAGCTCGCATTGATGAGGCTGCACAAGCCAGAGGTCATTTCGGGAGTTGTTACGAAACTCGAACAAAGCGAGGGGATCGAAAGACTTGGCTTGATTGAAGTCTTGGCTCGTCTCTTTCATCGTGAAGCCAAGTGGGACCTCAAGAGCTGGTGGGGGACTCGTCCCGATGATCGCGGCCCCTACTTTGCTCCCGAAACTTGGGAAGAAACCGAGCATATCAAGGCAGCTCTGGAAAGGAGCTTTGAAAAACTCAACAAAGACGAGCAAGGACAGATGCTTGCGATTCTTGGGAAGAACCGGGTGCCTGTTTCGCAGTTGAAACTGGGTGACCAAGATCCTTTCTCGCTCGCACTCGTGACTCCAACTCCCGACCAAACTCAGATCAATATTTTGACCGGGGCGGGGAAGGATTCGAAACGACCCTGGGAAGAGCGGGTGAATGCCTATCGTGCTCTGGGTCGGCTCGAAGGGAAGACGGTTGCCAAACAAGTTCAGATCTTGGGTGCCTGGCTCGATCAAGGAGTCAAGAGATCAGATGTTGAACGTGAGCTCAATGACTTCGTCAATCAGCCCGCTCTCATTCTCTCGACCAAGGAACTCCGTAAAATAGCGGCTAAGGGAAGTAAATCTGAAAGCCGCGTGGCGTGGAGAACTCTACTGACGTTCACTCAAAGCCCGCTTATCAAGGAGAATCAAAAGACTCCGATCTTGAATATGGTGAAAAAGAATCCTCGTGAAGAGGGCCTATATCTAGCGCTCTCGGATCTCCTTTTGCCTGGTTTTGACGAGCAGATCGAAAACGCCATCAATAGTGATAATGACACGCTCATCGAATTAGCAAGGCGCACCAAAAAGATCATTGCAGAGGCCAAAGCCAGTGCCGGTAAAAAAGTCGCTGAATTGAAAGTAGAGGAACTCTCCAAGATCGCCATGGCAGCGAAAGGTGATGCTGTCATCGGTGAGAAGCTCTACATTCGGCAGGGCTGTATTGCCTGTCACGCAGTTGATCAAAAAGCAGTTCAAAAGGGGCCCTACCTTGGTTCCGCCGGAAGCAAGTTTACCAAAGACTATCTCATTCAATCGATTCTCGATCCCAATGCGGTGGTTGCACAGGGTTTTCAGACCGAGTTGGTTACGATGAAGGATAAGTCGGTCCACCTTGGTTTCGTAACGCGGGAGGAAGACGGGGTGGTCGATATCCGGAACATCGCGGGAATTGTGACCCAGCTCAAAGGAGGCGAGATCGTAAAGCGGGACCATCAGGATAATTCCATGATGCCTGCCGGGCTTGCTGGAACTCTGACGGTGGATGGATTCAATCATCTCATCGCCTACCTTTCTTCAATGAGGGAGTAGAGGCCCTTCTGTTGTTTGGTGTGGTGCTGGTAAAACAGCATGATGGAGTTTTTTTCAGCTCTTCTCTTCCTGATTTCTGCTCCGATCGCTCTGGCCAAAAAGCCACAATCGCGGTTTGGCTTGTTTTGAGGGTTTCTACCGGTTGTCCGGGATAAACGCTGAGAGTTAGAAACAAATCAAGGGTTTCTGTGTTTTCGAGGTTGAGGGCGACCACATCGTGGTGACCACGCGGTAAACTGGGAAAAGTGAAGGAGCTTTAGCACGAACTGCGGTCTTTTGGGGGGTGCCCAAGAATTAGGTCCCTTGTTTCAGCGAGCTTTCTTACTCTGGAAAGAAAATCACCCTTGCCCCTGCCTCATCTTTGCCGATATTTCGTCCATGAGCGATGACGACAAAGGCGGCCCCAAGGGGCCGGGCTATCCGGATCCTGAAGAGTTCCGTAAGACCCTTGAGGGGATGTTTGGGAAAATGGGTAAGGGTGGATTTACCATTCCCGGGATGAGTGACAGTCCATTTGGGCAAGAAGCCGAGTCGGATGAGGTGGATGTCGTCGAGCCGGAGGTTGACGATATTTTTCAGTTCGACCTTCTGCCCAGGGATATCAAGGCGCACCTTGATCGTTTTGTGATCCGCCAGGATGAAGCGAAGAAAGCTCTCGCGATCGCGGTTTGTGATCATTACAACCACGTCAAAGCCCTGAAGTCCCACGATGAAGAAGGCGAGCGCCTCGAGTTACAAAAGCAGAACGTGATGGTAGTTGGGCCGACCGGAGTCGGGAAAACCTACCTCGTGAAACATATTGCCGAACTGATCGGAGTGCCTTTTGTGAAGGCGGATGCGACCAAGTTTTCCGAAACAGGTTATGTGGGCGGGGACGTCGATGATTTGGTTCGGGAGTTGGTCTCCAAGGCCAATGGCGACGTTTCACTCGCTGAGTATGGGATCATCTATATTGATGAAGTTGACAAGTTGGCTTCAAGTGGTGGAGCGGGAATGATCGGTCGGGATGTGAGCGGTCGCGGGGTGCAAACAACCTTGCTGAAGCTCATGGAAGAGACGGAAGTTCCACTCCGGAATCCCCAGGATATGCGGGGACAAATGATGGCGATGATGGACATGAAAAAAGGTGAAAGCCAAAAAGACTCCATCAATACGCGTCACATTTTATTCATCGTGAGTGGAGCCTTTTCGGGACTTGAAAAGATTGTTCGGAAGCGCAGCCAGGCAGCGCAGATTGGTTTTTCCGCCGAACAAGCCGAACCTGCGATGGATGGGGAACTTTTTAAACATGTGACCACCCAGGACTACATTGACTTCGGATTTGAAGCCGAGTTCATTGGCCGGATTCCGGTCCGGGTCGTTTGCGAACATCTCGAAGCTCCTGATCTTGAGGCTATTTTAAAATACTCGGAGGGGAGTTTGTTGCGTCAATACGAGCGTGAGTTCGAAGCGTATGGAATCGAAGTTAAGTTCATGGATTCCGGAATTAGACGTATCGCCGAGATGGCAGCTGGGGAGAAAACCGGTGCCCGTGGCCTCATGACGGTGGGGGAGAAGATTCTCCGTGACTTTAAGTATGAACTTCCCGGAACTTCGGTGACCGAGTTAACAGTCGATGATGATCTCATCGATAATCGCGAAAAACATCTCGAGGGCTACCGGGAGCTTGGTCAGGAACTCGTGGTTGAGAAAGCACGTCAGGAAGTCGATGCTTTTATCCGTGAGTTCAAGGACAAACACGGTGTCGTCATTAAGCTTTCAGATGATGCGGTTTCACGCCTGGTGAAAATGGCCGGCGAACAAGCACGGAGTGTCTTCCAAGTCGCCCGACAGCATTTCCGGGACTACCAGTTTGGGCTCAAGCTGATTCAGAAGAACACAGGGCAGGGGGAGTTTGTCCTGACCGACTCTTCAGTGGAAGATCCCGACAAGTTTCTCAGTGAACTCGTGGTCCAATCCTATCGAGACCAGAAGGACCGCTAGAAGCGAATTGCGATGCCACTCTGAAAGATCAGATCTGAGCTCTCTTTGTCCGAAGGGGGGCGACTGTTGTAGTAAGGCTTCATGCCGACGCGTCACGAAAGGTCGTCGGTCAGGTAGATGTCGAGTATGAGATGATTGCAACTCCCGAAAAGACTCAGCGATTCCTTGGTCGTGGTGTCGTGATATTCCGAATAATAGTAATCGGTCCCGTCGTGTGCCTCCCTGATGGAATCCCGGCAAGTTTCCAAGAAACGAAGAGGGTAGGTTAGGCTGTCGTTATTACCACTCGGGTAGCCCTGGTCTCCCGCTAAAGTGTGTTTCTCGCTGGGCTCACCGATTCGCTGGCAAGGGCGCCCAGTGGCGGAAGATCAAAGTGAGGAATCAAGGTTTTTTTGCGAGCGAGAACTGCGATGTGAAATAATACTCGCCATGAGATCGGCAAGGGAGTTCATGAAAAAGCTTGGCAAGCGCAAGAGGCTATTCCTCTTCGGTGAAGTTGAGCTCAGAGTGCTGTTTTCAGGGAAGTTTCCAGGCGTCTCGTTTGGCTTTGTATTCGCTAACGGAAAGAAGCACGTAGACCGGCTGTTTGGTCGGATCGAGCCAAGCAACGAGTTTTATCAAATTTTCCTCGGACATGGTTGTGCATCCTGCCGTGGGTTTACTGCCCCCCCCCCGCCAGATATGAAAAAATACGGCCGATCCTGCATAGGGTTTGGCTTTTGGTGGAGGATTGTGAGCGATGAAAAGTTTAAGCGAGTGAGCGAAATCGTTTTGCTTCATCTGTTGCTTTTTCTCCCACGCCGTTTTCGGTTGGTGGGGGAGGATCCGATGTTGGTTGTAGTAGGGGGATTTTGAATCCTCGACCCAAAGATCACGAGGGGTGACTTTTCGATAAGGAAGCTTGGGATGCTTGTGAATGGCTGGGGCATCTCCCCAGGCGCCTCCAATGAAGAAAATTCCAGCCGGAGATTTGACATCACCTTCTTTTTTCAAAGTTGCTCCTTTTGGTGACGAATGGATCCCGAGACCCCAGGCAGACCCTTTGCGCCCAAGACGAACTTTAATTGGGTCGCTCACTTTTTTCCACTGGGTCCCGTTTCGCTGATAGAGGTAAAGGTCAGCGTAAGAGCTATTCCAAGAGCTGGTGTAGGCAACGACCGCCTGTTTGCTAGTTGCGGGCACGCTCTGCCCAACCAGAGGAAGGATTGTGAGCAGAAAGACGAGGATTTTCATGAGGAGAATTTAACCGATCCTCATCTGAAATCAATTGCCGAAGAAGTTATCAAGATCGACTCCTTCATTCTCGACTGCATCGCCGTCATCGCGCCCGGTTGATTCGGGCAGAGTGTCGATAGGCTCGGTGACAACTTCGACTTCGCCCGATTCAAGAGCTCCGTCGAGATCGGCCCTAAGTTGGCCGATGATTTCCCCCCACCATTCATTGTCGGCGAGGAGATCTTCCTGATAGGCCTCTTGTTGCGTGAGATCGAGAAGCGGATAGAGGTCCGAAGCAAGATTTGACTCATCCGGGTTTCCGGCGACAAAGCCGTTGACGATGATCCCTTCCTGAAAGTCAGGATGATGGCTCACGAGCAAGGGGAAAACTTCTCGTCGTTGATTGGGAGTGAGTTGATAACGCTCCGTCATTTGCTGGAGTCGTTCACGGGTCTCCCGTTCGATTTGCTGCCCAACTTCATGGAGTGAGATGTCAGAGACGGTCACCTCGTAAATGGTGGGATCCATTTTTTCGACGTTTCGGCTAGAGAGAGGAAGAGGGGTGGAGCGATCGATCCTTCGGGAGGATGTCGCCGTCGAACTGGGATCGGTCGTTGACTCGACAGAATTCGATTCAGCTCGTTTATTATCGTGTTCACGGAACGAGATGAAAAAGGCAAGTGTTCCCGATACGCAAAGAAGCGCAATGCCGAGAATAAACTGCGAACGGGTCATAACTGGAAGAGAAGGGTAGTAGAAAAGAAGAGAGTAATGAAGGTCTAAATCCAAGGTCTCACGACAGGGAATTTAAGCGAGGGCGAGGTTTGCGGCAAGTGAGGTTCATGAGTGCGCGGCGTCGTTGGTCTGGTAGGCTCTCTTTCACTCTGGGATCCTTTTTGAGAAGATTGAACGCGACACCACAAACCGTTTCCAGATTCTTCGCCGCGTTGGCTTTGTCGGTCTGATTATGATCTTTTCGGAAACCATCATGGCCAAACCGCCGGAGTAAAGATCGACTTCGCCAAGGCATCCTCGATCTTTCCGTGACAGCAGACGGCCAGAAAAAATCTGTGCCGTCTTATCGCTGTATGAGTAGACAAAAAAGGTAGTCGGAACCGTCGTGCCGAGAGACGCAAAAAGGCCAAAGAAAAGAGCGCCAAATCCTGCTTCAAAGGTTTGGTTCGAGATCGCTGGCGGCTCAGTTTTGAGAAACTCCACGATCTCCTGGCGATTCACATCGTAAGAGACAACCGAGCCCGCGAGTCGCCCGTAGAATCCGCGCTCAACTTCTTAAGCTGACGTGAATCGGCGGGAGGCCTTGAATTGGTCGAGTTTTAGGAAGATTTTGGTGAAGGCTTCTTGGGCAAGATCGTCGGGGTCATTGCTCGGACGGACTTGTCGTCGGATGATTCCGTAGATCTGATCGTCGCTCATGCAAGTCGCTCTTCTTTTTGGCCTACTTGAACTTGGTGCTCATCATCCATTCATACCAGGCATTCTCGAATGCCGCGTCGTCGGCGTAGCCATAGGTTTTGAGGAGAAGTTCCTGGGTTGGTTCTTGGCCGTCGCGAATCGCTTTGATGAACGACTGGTAGGTTTTGGCCCGCTCTTCGGTGCTCACAAGGAAGTAAGTGAGAGCAAACATGTAACCTGATTCGTTGGGTGAAAGAGTGATGACCTGCGCATTGATAGTTTTCATCAGGCTGACGCGCTTTTCTTTTTTACAAAGCTTACGGAGAATTCGAGGCCAGGATTCCTCGGGTCCGAGGGTTCCTCCTTTGCGGGCGTCGACCTTGGCGTCCGGGTTGGCCCGGTAGTAAGCCTCGAAGTCGAGGTAGTAGATTGCGCAACGATCGAAAACCATGTGTTCTGCATAGTATCCCATTCCGGCGGTCATCCAGAAGGGGAGGTTCGCCTGTCGAGTTCGGCCTTTCATCAGAGCGGTTCCGAGGCGGTGAACGAGAATTTCCTTCTTGTCCTGTTCCTGACCTCCACCTGAGTTCATGGGGTCGGTTTTACAAATGACGAGGTAGCGGTTGTTCGGGTCGAGGTAGTTTCCGACTTTCTTGGTGATTTGAATGTGACCCGCAATCCAGTTGTATCTCTTGGCATCGGTCATGACACACCGATGGAAGGCATCGCCTGAATCAACGAGGTATGTAGTGAAGCGGAATTTGTCTTCTTTGCCGGCGTTCTGGCCGCTCGGGATCCGGAATTCGTTTTTCTCAAAGTCATCTTTGAGACCGGGAAGGATCTCGAAGAGAATTTCGTAAGTCTTTTCGCTAAACTTTCGGGCCGGATCAGAACTGGTTCCACTGGTCCGGATCATGAAGTGATCGAGTTCCTTTTCGCGCCACTTCATATCGGGGAAGTGAGTGGTTTGGCCGTCGGCGACCCCAAAGGAAATGAAAGTAGCTGCAGCTAGAAAGAGCTTCATTCGTCGAGGGTAGAACAGGAATGATGAGCTTGCAATCACAAGGGAGTCATGACGACGTGAGGCTTTTGGCAGTACGGAAGCCGAATTGCTAATATTGGGGGTGAATGAAAACCAACAAAACAGCCGTTATGATCAGAAGATCAAGGGAGTCCTGTCTGAATGACTCGAGTCGCTCTTACCTGTGTTGAGTTTCTTGGCAGGGCGGGAATGATATTTGTAGCGTTTTTCCGCGAGGACAGGGCGGAGTTTTCTCAAATAGGTTGAGGTGTTCCGCTGGGAATATTTCTGCATCAAGCCCTTGATCTGTGAGGTGATCTCGGGCAAGAGTTTGCCAAAGCTGAGGCCGGTCACTCCTTCCCGGCCTTCCGCTCCTCACGGATACAATAGAGCCGCTCGGCGGTCCGGATCAGAAGGCGGTCACCCGCCATCGCGGGGCAGGCCATGCACATATCATCGTCCCCGAGACGGTTGGTCCCAAGCAGTTCAAACGTTTTGCCTGCCTTGCACACGAAGGTCGCGCCGTCTTCGTTCAGACAGAAGATCATCCCGTTGTAGGCCCATGGCGACACCGTGAATCCGGGACCGGGAGGGAGACGCTTTTTGTCATAGATTTCCTCTCCCGTTTTGGGGTCGAGCGAGGACATCCAGCCGCGGTCGAGAAGGACGTAGACCTGATCGCCGTAAAGCAGAGTAGTCGGGTTGTAGGGTGCCGCCTTCCAGTTACACCACTCGATAAATTCGCTGGAGGTCTCCTTCAGCTTCTTCAGCGAGATGTCGCCACTCGCGCCGGGCCGGATCGCGTAGAGCGGCTTTGTGAAATCCCCGACGTAGCCTGAGCTGACATAGAGAAGCCCTCCGTGCGCGTAGGGTGTCGCGATCGTGATGCTCGACATTCCCTTGAGCGACCATAGCTCCTTCCCGTCGAGATTGTAGGATCGCACCTTTCCGGTCCCAGCCGTGACAATCTCGGTGCGCTTCGCGTTTTCCCAGATGAAGGGATTTGACCAGTTGCTCTTCTCGTCGCGATCGATTTTCCAGATCTCCTTCCCGGTCGCCTTGTCGAGCGCCATGATCCACGACGTTTCGTGGTTGTCATTTACGAGGTAAAGTCGTTTACCATGCAACACTGGGGAGGATGCGGTCCCCCATCCGAGGCGGGTCTTGCGCGGCGCGAAGCGCTTGCTCCACTTCAAGTTGCCATCAAGGTCGAAGGTGAAGATCCCGAGGTTCCCGAAACGGCAGTAGACCCGCTCCCCGTCGGTGACCGGAGTTTCGGAGGCGTAGCTATTTTTGAGGTGGATCGACGACTGCGGTTTCCCTTCGTGCACCTGCCGTTGCCATAGGACCTTTCCCGAATCGAGATCGAGGCAGAAAACCTTCCACTGGTGCACGGTGTCGGGAAACCCCGGCCGCTCGCCGCCGAAGTAGAGCCCCTTCTGCGGGGTCTCCGATTCGCCGAGATTAACGACAGTGGTCAGAAAGACCCGGTTGTTCCACACGATAGGCGACGACCAGCCACGTCCGGGAAGATCGGTCTTCCATTCCACGTTTTCGGTCGCTGACCAGCGTGTGGGCAAACCCGCGTTGCTCCCGATCCCCCGTGCGTCCGCTCCGCGGAAGGAGGGCCATTGGTCCTGGGCTACAGCAGTGACGCTGAGAAGCATTGAGATTGCGAGGAGGGTGAAAGTGGTTGTTCGTCTCATGGGTCCGTTAGAATGAGCAATACTGTATCGTAATTCGTCAATGCTGGGAATCTCCTTTCTCCGGCCCTGCCGCCATCGGGGGCTCGCGCCTAGGCAGCGAGGAGCGCCCGCGGTGACAAAATCGAAAAGAAGGGACCGCGTTAGGTCGCTGACAACTATACCTCGAGGCAGGGCACCGACCGAATCGAGGCACGAGTTCGGACACCGCCGGCCCACCACTCAGCACCCCGAAGAAGCTCCGCCCTTGCCTGTCGTAAGGAGCCTTTTAGTGGTGTATGAGAAAGAAGGGGTTCTCCGTGTCGCGACCTGACTTTAACCAATCCAGCGTAAGATCGGTGATCACGTCCGACGAGTGGACCTTCTTGCGAATACCGTTCTTTTCCATGGCTGGTTCCCGGGAGCGATGCTGACTTCCAGGTCGAGCACACCGTTCGTCTGCGGGTATTGCCCGGTGATGATACTGGCTCGGCTCGGGGTGCAGATCGAGTTGGGGTAGAAGACGCGCTTGAAGCGCATTCCTTTCTCCGCCAATTTGTCCAGGGTCGGAGTTGGACTCAGCTACTCCTTCGTCTTCATTTCAGTGTATGGAGAGCTGCTTATTTTGCACATTTTCATGGCTTGCGCGATGGGGGCGCCATTTATTCATTGGGAATGTCCCCGCTCTATCCAACCGGTTGCAGAGAATCGGGTGCTAGGAAGCATCACGCCTAGTTGCAATCAGGGAAACCGGCCCTTGTAACATTCTGAAATTCAGGCTACCTCAAGATTGATAAATCCTAATATTCCATATGTTCAAACAATTCAAAGAATTCGCATTTAAAGGCAATCTCATCGATATGGCGGTAGGTATCATTATCGGTGGAGCGTTCGCAACTGTCGTGAAGTCACTGGTTGATAACGTCTTTATGCCAGTTCTCGGCAATCTTACTGGGGGCATTAATTTCGCCGACCAATACATCAACTTGAGCGATGAGAAGCCTGATTCTTTCGCGGCAGCCAAGGAAGCCGGACTTCCCGTGATTGGCTATGGCCAGTTTCTTCAGGATTTCATCTCCTTCGTGATTCTCGCCTTCGTCGTCTTCATTGTGATCAAGAAGGTGGTAGGCTCGATGCAAAAAGAAGGGGAAGCAAAGCCTGTTGATCCACCCAAGCAGGAAGTTCTTCTCGGGGAAATCCGTGACCTTCTCAAGAAAGGGTGATTTTTCCCGGCAAACCCGGACCTTCAGACAAAAGTGGCTTTCTTGAAAAAGGGACCCGCCTGTTTGGTGATGGCATTTCTAGACCAAAAGAAGCCCGGCCAAAAATGACCGGGCTTCCCATTTCGGTATCTATCGGGGGAATATAAGATTAAAACTCACTTACAGTAGCTGGCTTCTTGCCCTTTTTGGGGCCGCCTTTGCCTTTGCCTTTACCTTTACCTTTACCTTCGGGAGCACCTTTTCCTCTTGCAGGGCGATCTCCGCGAGGAGGCATGGCCTTGCGCATTTCGGCGCGCTCTTCTTCGCTGAGTTTTCCGTCAGTGTTTTTGTCGAATTTCTTGATCATTTCAGCGCGACGGGCGGCGGAGGCGTCTTTACGCTCTTCGGCGCTAAGTTTTCCGTCTTTGTCCTTGTCGAATTTCTTAAGCATTTCGGCCTTGCGAGCTTCGCCGGCAACTTTGCGCTCTTCGGCGTTGAGTTTTCCGTCTTTGTCCTTGTCGAACTTTTCAAGTATTTCCTTGGGGACGGGACGTGCTCCACCGCGAGGGCTTTTTCCTTTTCCTTTGGGAGGTTCGGCATTTGCGATGGCACATGTGGCGAGGGCCACGATGACGGATGTCAGTTTCATTTTCATAGTTGTTTATTGAGTTATCGGGAATGGGGGCCCCCGGATTCGCACGATCTAACCGGACGATTCGAGAAAAGTTGCATTTTTTTTCGCGAATTGTCATTGCTCGTCGCTGGCCCTGTCCCAAAGATCCCTGAAATGCCAGACGAGGCCAATAAATCTTCCAAAGCCGAGGTCTTCCGCTCCCGGTTGACGAGCACTCTGATTTTGTGGGCGATTGTGACCGCGGTCTTTGTGTCCCAGAACGCCTGGGCCTTTTTCGGGCTGGTGAGTTTTCTTACGATTGCAGGAGCGATTGAGTTTCGCGGATTATTTTCGAAATTTCCCGGCGATGGTTGCCGGACCATTGGTTTGGTGGTCGGATTGGTGGTGGCTCTTCATACTGGGGTGGGTTTGATCTGCGGGTGTCTGGATCAAGGCGATTATCTTTGGGAGCTGGTGGGGCTTGTGGTGGTGGTATTGGCGGGATTTTGTTGGAGGTTTCGGAATGGGATCGAAGGGCGTCAAAGTGTCGATGCGGTTGGGGATAGTTTGTTGGCGTATGTCTATGTGCCGGTGCTCTTCGGGTGCTTTGTATTTCGTCTGATCTTCCTTCCTGACACGGGGGGGCAGGTGCCGGGAGCATGGTTGATTCTTTTCATGATTGCGGTAGCGAAGTTTACTGACATGGGGGCTTACATCACGGGTTCACTCATCGGTAAAAACAAGATGGCACCCCATTTGAGTCCGGCGAAGACGTGGGAGGGATTCTTTGGAGCCTTGGTGTTTGCGCAACTGGCGGCCTGGAGTGTTTGGGCCTTATCAGGTGAGACGCTGGCATGGATTCCTCCGGTGCATTTAGGAGTGCTGGCATTGTTGATTAGCCTCGTCTCGGTGGCGGGGGATTTGGCGGAATCGATTTTGAAGAGAAGTTTGGAAGTGAAAGATTCTGGAAATCTTATGCCGGGAATTGGCGGAATTTTGGACCTGATCGATAGCCTTTGCTTCGCTGCTCCGGTGACTTATTTTTACCTTTTGGCGACTGGCTTGGTATGATGAAGAAGCGGGTCTTAATTTTGGGTTCGACGGGTTCGATTGGGACAAGTGCCTTGATCGTGGCGCGGCAAATTCCGGATCGCATGGAGATTGTTGGGTTGGCGGCGGGGAGGCGAGTGGAGGATCTGGAGGAACAAGCGAGAGAGTTTGGTGTGAATCATCTCTGTTTGGCTGACGAGTCGAGGTATGCTGAATTAAAAGGCGAGAGGCGGACGGTTTTTACGGGTGCAGAGGGACTGGTCGAAATTGTTGAGGCGACGAAACCAGACTTGGTGCTGGTGGCGATTGTGGGTGTGGAAGGCTTACGACCGACTTTGAAAGCAATCGAGCTGGGTTGTGATGTTGCGGTGGCGAGTAAGGAGATTTTGGTGATGGCGGGTGAAGTGGTGATGACTGCCGCTCGTGAAAAAGGAGTGAACATTTTGCCGGTGGACAGCGAGCACAACGCCATTTTCCAGTGTCTTGAAGGGCACAAGGGAGGATCGGACGAGGTGAGACGGTTGATTGTGACAGCATCCGGCGGCCCGTTCCGGACGTGGCCGGTGGAGAAACTTTCGGAGGTGAAATTAGAGGACGCGCTGAAGCATCCGACTTGGGAGATGGGGCAGAAAATAACGATTGATTCGGCGTCTCTTTTCAACAAGGGGCTGGAGATGATCGAGGCGCGTTGGCTGTTCGACATTTCGATGTCGAAGATCGAGGTTGTGGTACATCCGCAGAGCATCGTTCATTCGATGGTCGAGTTTATCGATGGAAGCGTGCTGGCACAGCTAAGCACGGCGGATATGTGTTTTCCAATTCAGTATGCTGTGGTGTGGCCCGAGCGGTTAAAAAACGAGCTCAAGCCGTTGGATTTCCCCACGCTGGCAAAGCTCGAATTTGAGGCCCCGAGGGAAGCCGACTTCCCAGCACTTGGTTTGGCCCGCGAGGCGGGAGAACGGGGGGGGACATTGCCTGCGGTTTTGAATGCCGCGAACGAGGTGGCAAACGAAGCTTTTCGACGCCGGGCGCTTAGTTTTCCGGGGATCTGGGATGTGGTTGAGAAGACGATGAACCAAGTCGATCACGTCGATTCCCAAGATCTCGAGGTGGTTGTGAATGCCGATCTCGAGGCCCGGCGGGTGGCACGCGAGCTTACCAGGCTCGGATAATTTCGTGAATGAGAGCCGGGCCGCGATAGACGAAGCCGGTGTAGATTTGGACGAGGGAGGCACCGGCTGCTTTTTTGGCTAGGGCGTCTTCTGCTGAGAAGATGCCTCCTGCTCCAATGATGGGGACGTCCTTGCCGAGTCCGGCGTGGAATTGGGCGATGACTTCGGTTGAGTGAGAGGTCAGGGGTGCTCCTGAAAGGCCGCCGGCTTCCTTGGCGCTGGGGTGGCCTTTGACGGCCTCGCGCTCGAGAGTGGTATTGGTTGCGATCACGAAGTCGAGGCCGCCATCGCGAAAGACTCTGGAGAGTCCGGTGATTTGCTTTTCCTCGAGGTCAGGTGCGACTTTGAGGGCAAAGGGGACGTAGCGACCGGTTTCCTTGTGAAGTTTGCTTTGGAGATTTTTGAGGGTCTTGAGAAGTTTTGCTGCTGAGCCCTCCGACTGGAGCTCGCGGAGGCCCGGGGTGTTGGGGGAAGAAAAGTTGGCAGTGATGTAATCGGCCCATGGGTAGGCTTTTTCAAAGGCGATGGCGTAGTCGTCGTTGGCCTCTTCATTGGGCGTGACTTTGTTTTTACCGATATTGACCCCGAGGATGCCTTTGAACGAAGTCGCGGAGCGGGCGTTGGCGAGTCCTTGGTCGATGCCGGGATTGTTAAAGCCCATGCGGTTGATGAGGGCCTTATGTTGAGGGAGTCGGAAGAGGCGGGGGAATTCGTTTCCGTCCTGGGGTTTGGGAGTCAGGGTGCCCACTTCGAGGTGTCCAAAACCGAGGCGGCCGAGGGCGTCGATGGTGTTGGCTTCCTTGTCGAGTCCAGCGGCGAGTCCAACGGGATTTGGGAAAGTGAGACCAGCGAAAGTCACCGGCTTGGATTCCGGTTCGGTCGTCATCGATTTGAGAAGCCCGAGCTTTTCAGTGTGTCGGAGCCCGGCCATCGAGAGATGGTGGGCGCGTTCGGCCTCGAGGAGGAAGAGGATGGCGCGTGCGGCGGGGTAGAAGAGGTTAAGCACGCGTGATATGTGCCGAACTTGGATCGATTAGGCAAGTTTAGCCGCTTGCAGATTTCTTTTTGTGGCGAGTTGCCTTTATTGGGAGCGAGAGGGTCAAGGTCATACGGACTTCCCGTAGCGGGGTGCCATCGGAAATGGTCTGAAGGAGGCGGGTGCGGCAGTCGGCGGCGCGGAGGACGTTGGAGTGGCGATGGGTGAGGGTGAGTGGCGAAGAGAGCGGGGACGGTGGCCGAGTCCGCCGATGTGTTCATCTAAGATGCGACATTTGAGGATAGTTCTTCCCGAGGTGTAGCGATTGGGAAAAGCGCGATGATATTTCTCAACATAGGTGTCACGATGCCAGCCGAGGTTGAGCATGAGGTCGATGTAACGAATCACTCAGCGGGTTGGGTTGTAATCTTGAGCGGCGGAGATCTAGTCGTAGAGGGCGCGGGCGAGCTTGAAATTGATGGTGTTTTCTCCGGCGTTGAGGTTTTGATGATAGTGGACATTGCGTTGTCCCCCAAATCCCGCCTGATCGCGGAGAATGCCGGACTTTTCGTTCACCGGAGTGAATTCGGAACGCCAAAGGATGCTATCGGGATGATGTGAAAGAGGAGCATGATAGATCGAGAACTCGGGATAGTCCTGATCGAGGGCCTCGCGATTGTAATGCCAGTGGACCGGCATCGCGAAGGCGTCGGCGATCAGCGAACCTTGGGAGGCGGCTTCATGAATTGTCATGGCCGACTGTCTTTGGAGACTGGGAATTGTCTTCGAAAAATTTGGGACCGAAATCAAGCGGTGAGTTCGGTCATTTCACCGGTACTATCGACAAATTTCGAAGAAGGCATGCCGAGGCGATTCATCATAGTGACAAAGAGATTTGAGAGAGGGACGTCGGACTTAAAACGATGGTAGCCGCCATGGTTGAGACCGAGGCGATCACCTCCCGCCAGGACGAGAGGATAGTTGGTGTTGTTATGGGTGGTGCTGTTGCTGCTGCCGTAAAGAACCATGGTGTGGTCGAGAAGGTTGCCTTCGTTTTCGCGGGTGTCTTGCAAGCGCTGGAGGAAATATGAGAGCTGCTCGGCCCGGAAGCGGTCCCATTTTCCGAGGGCTTCGGCTCCTCCGGGTTTGTTCCATCCGTGGGCGAGACTGTGCTGGCTTTTGCCAAAGCCGAGAAGGGAGGGGAATTTGGTTGCGACCGAGGTGGCTCCGTTCATGTTCCCCATCTGGTAGGTCAGGAATCGGGTTGAGTCGCTCTGAATAGCGAGGAACATAAGATCCAGCATGGTCTTAATGAGCTCGCCGGGAGTCTTGTCATCGGCATCAAGATGGAGACCGTTGGCATCGACTTTAGGCTTTGGGATATCGAGCCACTTTTCCGAGCGTTCCACCCGTTGTTCGATTTGACGAACGGACTGAAGATATTCGTCGAACTTTTCCTGGTCTTGTTTGCCGAGTTTACGGCGAACTGATTTTGAATGCTCGAGGACAAGATCGAGCATGTGGTCCGAGTTCTCGAGCTCCTGCTGTTGGGCCACGAGAGTCCGATCCTCATTTCCAAAGAGGCGGTTGAAGACGATGCGGGGATTGTGCAGGGCGGGGACCGGTTGGCCGCTCCGGCTGAAGGAAAGGGTGCTGGATCTGGTGGCTTCACCAACGCCGCCATCGACCGAGAGGCTCAGTGATCGAAAACGGGTTTCGTTGCCAAGTTTGGCAGCAAGGAGCTGATCGAGAGAGACTGAGTTTCTCAGTTGTCCGCCTTTGAGTTGGGCCGCGGTAAGGAAGATGTCAGCGGTGTCGTGGCCGCCGATCTTGCGACCGTTCGGGTGTGAAAGCCCGCCCAGGACCGAGACATGATTGCGAAGTGACTCGAGGCATTTGAGACTTTCGTTGAATTGAAAATCGCGCCCTTCGGCGTCGGGAAACCATTGCCATTTGGCTTCGTCATTCTTCCTTTTTGGAAGGCTGACGCCGTAGGGGAAGTAAATGGAGCAGAACCGCTTGGGGCGTGGAGACGTTTTGGTGTCAGCACGCATGCATTCGAGGAAAGGCAGGGCGAGGGATGCTCCGAATCCTTGTAGGATGGTGCGACGGGGAAGGTGCCAGGATTTTCGGCTCATGAGCTATTTACTTTGGAATGATTCACTCGCCACGACGAGATGAATCAGTTTTTTGATACGGTAGTGGTCGGTGACAAATTTCGCGGTGAGTTCTTCGATCGTTTTTTCGTCGGTTAACTCCAGTCTTCTTCCGAGAGCGTAGGTGAGAAGCTTGGAGGTGAAGGCCTTGGCGAATTGATCCTTTCGTTCCGAGATGAGATACTTTTTGAGGTCTTTGATTCCGGTGATGTCGCTTCCATCGGGCAGGGTCGATTCGGGCAGGACGGGGAGCCGGACCATGCCTTTGCCTTTTGTTTTTTTGCGAAGAATTTGGTCGCGCCAGAGCCCGTCGGCCCCAAAGTTTTCGAGTGGAATGCCCCAAGGGTCGATGCCGCGATGGCAGTCGTTGCATGAGACCTCCTTGCGGTGTTCGGCGAGTTGGTCGCGGACGGAAAGCTTTGCGAAGTCGGGATTGGTGGAATCGAGGTTGGGAACGTTGGGAGGCGGGTCGGAGGGGGGATCATTGAGAAGGCGCTCACGAATCCAGACCGCTCGCTTGACCGGATGCGAATCCTCACCGGTTGAGTTGCCAAGGAGAATACTTCCGTGGGTGAGGACTCCACCACGATGATCAGCGGGCTTCAATGAGACCCGTTCGAAGCCGCTGCCACGAGGTCCGCTGAGGCCGTAGTGTGTGGCGAGGGGCTCGTCCAACATCGTAAAGTCGGAATCTAGGATGTTGAGAACACTGAGGTTGTTGTGAAATATTTCGCCGAAGAAGTGAATCGTCTCCCCGCGCATTGACGTCTTTAGGGCTTCGTTAAACTTAGGGTAGGAGTTGGGATTGATGGCAACCCGTTGCAGAGCTCCGACGTCCAACCACTGGTCGGCGAATTGCTCGACGAATTGCCATGAGCGCTGGTCGGCAATCATGCGGCCGACCTCCCGTCGGAGGATTTTAGGATCACTCAACTGTCCTGCCTGGGCGAGTTTGAAGAGTTGGGCGTCGGGCATTGAGCTCCAGAGGAAGTAGGAGAGTCTTGAGGCCAACTCCCAATCGCTGGTAGGCCTTTTTGAGGTGCCGGAGGGTTCGACGAGATAGAGAAAGTCGGGAGAGATAAGAACCATCGCGAGGGTCTCACGAATCGCATCTTCGAAAGATGCCATCTTGGCTCGGGTGGCTTTGAAGAAGCGGGAGTAGGGGGTTATTTCCTCCGCTATGACCGGACGCCGAAAGGCCTTGCTCATGAAGTGCCTCAGGATGGAGTCGGTGTAAGCGGCATCGTTGTTCTTTCGTTTCGAGGGAAAGAGAAGATCGGTGTGGTGTGAGGGGGGCCATTGGTCAAAGATGGGGCCGGCGAACTCCATCGATTCCACTTCGATCTGCGGGAAGGTGAGCGGGCCCTTTTTTTCCTTCTGTTTCTTGCCGTTTCCGCGCGCCTTGAGTGGTTTGTCCCGTCCTTCGGCATAGGCATTATCGAGCCAGATGAGCAAGCCGGGAAACTTGCTTTGGGTCTTGCTGGGCAGCGGGAAATTCTCGATCCGGCCACGGAATTGAAAAACCTGCCAATCTTCGCTCGTGACATCGATGGGGTCGAAGAAGAGACGCGGAGCCTGGGTGTCGGCTCGATAGCCAATGGCTCCACGGAGTTGCGGGTAGCCACGCCCTTCGGCGAACTTTGCCCTGACTTTTGCCCGGATTAGGATCTCACCTTCCTCCGGATATTCTTTCAACTTGGCAATGAATTGCTGGTCTTTGTCGAGGATGTGGCTGCCACGATTTTTATCCTTCACCGTCTTTTCGAATTTTAATGAGAAGGTTTCAGGCTTGGGGCCACTGACAATTGCCTTTGCCAGGCCTTTTCGCGCGGCTTCGAGGTAATACTCCAACTGGAGATCCGACATTTGTAAAGTCGAGCCGTCGTTTCGAAACCCGTCTTCGGAGAGGGTTTCCGGAGGAAAGTTCTTTGAGTAATCCATTTCGATCCCAAGAAGATCGGTCATGGTGTTTTTGTATTCAATGCGGTTGAGGCGTCTGAGTATGACTCGCCCGCCGGTGTTTCTTTTCGCTTCCACCAGCGATTCAATTTCTCCGGTGATCCATCCGGTGAGGATCTTGAGTTCGTCGGGGGTCAGGGGATCCTCTTTCTCCGGCGGCATTTCGGCTAGGTTCAGGACGTCCTTGATGTCGTGCCATGTTTCAGCGGCAGCACGATCATTGAGGAGGTCTGTTGAAAGGAGATCGAGCCGGAAATCTCCTTTTTGTTTCTTCTCGCCGTGGCATTTGAAACAGTGAGCTTCAAGAATGGGACGAACGTGGGTTTTGAAGTCGATTACTTCCTGACTCAGACCCGTTAGGATAAGGAACGGGAAGAGAAAAAGGCTAAAGCTTCGAAAGGACATCTGTGCGCGTTCTCTTTCATACCAAGAAGTCATCTATCGTCTTTCAGCGCGGTGGGTGACTCAAGCAAGTTCGGCGGCGATGGAGTCGACGAGGAGGGGGCCTTCACCGGTGAGGCGGAGGTGGGTTGGGGTCTTTTCGACGAGGTGGGAGATGGGGGCGAGGTTGGTTTCGGGGGTGATGTATTTGAGTGGCAGACCTTCGATAGTGCGGAGCTGGAGGGCGATACGTTCGAGCCGCCAGGCGTCGTCGTCGATGATTTCAATGTCATCTTGGGCGTGGCCGACGGAGTCGATGCGCTTGAGGTAGTCGACGGTGTCGCACACGTTTTGGTGTCGGGTGCGGTTGAGAGTTGAGACGGCGGAGGGGCCAAGGCCTAGATAGTCGTTGCCGATCCAGTATCCTTCGTTGTGGCGGGAGCGTTTTTCGGGGAGGGCGTAGTTGGAGGTTTCATAATGTTCGTAACTGGAGGCGGTGAGGAAGTTTTCGGCGAGGGTGAACATTTTGGCGTTGAGATCGGGGTCGTCCTGGAAGTCGCCGGTTTGGAATTTTTTGAAGAAGGCAGTGTCTTCCTCGTAGGTGAGATTGTAGGCGGAGAGATGGTCGGGTTGGAGGGCGAGGGCCTGGGTGAGAGTATCGTCCCAGTCTAGGAGGGATTGGCCGGGGACGGAGAAGATGAGGTCGATGTTGACTTCAAGATCAGTGGCTTCGCGGAGGAGGTGGACGGAGGTGATGGCCTGCATGGGGGTATGCTCCCGGCCGAGGGTTTCGAGGTGCTTGCCGAGGAAGGATTGCACGCCGAGGGAGACGCGGGTGACGCCAAGGTCCTGATAGAGTTGGGCGGTGCGTGAGGTGAAGGTGGCGGGGTTTGCTTCGAGGGTGATTTCCTCGATGGTTGAGAAGTCGAAGATCTCGCGCAATCCATCGAAGAGTCGGCCGAGGTGGGTCGGAGAGAGCATGGACGGGGTGCCTCCGCCGAAGTAGATGGTTTTAAAAGGGGAGATGTTTTTTTGAGCGGTGAAGCGGGCCTCGGTGAGGAGGGCCTCGACGAAGGCTCCGAGGTCGGTTTTGCCGGGTGTGTGCTTGTAGAAAGAACAGTAGGGGCAGATCCGGTGGCAGAAAGGGATGTGGAGATAAAGATGCACGGACTATGAAAGAAGGTTCAAGGATGAAGGCTGAATTGGGAGGGGGGGAATTTGCAGTTGGTAGAGGGGGAGATTTGAGGGAAGACTGTGGAGTTGTGAAGAAGGGAGGTTTAAATACGAAGGTTTTGAAGGACGTTTCGCGTTCTTTTTATCTGAGTCTTCGGTTCTTACCGAAGGCGTTTCGGTCATCGACGAGTGTGGGGTATTTGTTGGCGAGGGCAAGCGACACGATTGCGGATGCGGGGGAGTTGGGTGTGGAGGAAAGGCGGGAGCTGTTGTCGCAGTTTGTGAAATTTGTGGAGACGGGGGAGGGATTTGAGATGCCTGTGGTGGCCGGGCTTCCGGAGGGCGAGAGGGTTTTGATGGAGCGGTTGGATGAGTGTGTAGAGGCTTTGGAGGAGTTGCCGGAGTGCCAGCAGGCGTCGGTGAGGAAGGTGGTGGGGATTATTACGGAAGGGCAGAAGTGGGATCTGGATCGTTTCGAAGACAAAGGCGTGGTCGGATTGCAATCGGATGAAGAACTACGCAAGTATACTTATCAGGTGGCGGGATGTGTGGGGGAGTTTTGGACGGAGATTGGCTTTGGGGTTGAGGGAGATTTTGCGCGAGCTTCTGAGAAGGAAATGATGGGATGGGGTCAGGCTTACGGGAGGAGTCTGCAGTTGATTAATATTCTACGAGATGTGCCGGAAGATCTGGAGAACGGGCGGTGTTACTTGCCGGGTGCGATTTCAAAAGAAGAGCTTCTGCGCGAGAGGCAGAGGTGGATCAAGGAGGCGCGGGAGGGATTGGATTTGGCGGATCGGTATGCGGAAGCTTTGAGCGGGAAGCGGATGCGTTTTGGGACGGTGCTTCCGGCGATGATTGGGCGGGAGACTCTGGATCGACTTGAGCAATCGACTTGGGACGAGTGGGAGGCGGGAGTGAAGGTTTCGCGTAAGGAGATTTACAGGATGATGGCGCAGGCGGTGAGGTTTGCGGTGTGACAGCGGGCGGGCTTTAATCGGTGACCTCCGGAGTGGGGATATGTGATGCAAAGCCGAGGTCTGTGGTCATTGGGTGATGACACGAGACCCTCTGGGCTGCCTTAGCTCGCTCTTTTGGAGCTTGGAATATCAGTCCGCGAGGAGTTCGCGGATGTGGGGGGTGTAAAGCTCGGGCTCAAGGAGGAAGGAATCGTGCCCTTTGGCGGAGTGGACGGTGATGTGCATGGTGTCCACGTCGGCGTCTTCGAGGTGTTTGACGAGTTCGGCTTGTTCTTCAGGATAGAAGCAGAAGTCGGAGTCGATGGAGAAGACGAGGAATTTGTGGCCGGCGGCCTGGCAGCGGGCGAAAAGGTCTTCGGGCGAGTCGGCATCTCCTTGGAAGATAGCGTTGTAGCGCGACCACATGTCAATGATGCGGAGATAGGTGTTGGCGTCGAAACGCTCGGTGAATTTCTTCCCCTGATGGAGCATGTAGCTCTGGAAGGTGTCACGAATCTGATACCAGGAAAGCATTTCCTCCTCGTGCACGAGTTGGCGTCGGGCGCGGCGTTCGAAGGTGTCGAGATGGACAAAGGTCTTGTGCGAGATCATACGCGCGAGCGCGAGGCCAATGCGAGGGAACTCGGAGTTGTAGTAGTCGCCGCCGTTGAAATGCTTGTCGTTTTCGATGGCGAGAATTTGCTCGAAGAGGATGAGGCGGTTGAGGACGGTGGTTTTGAATCCACTGGCGATAGGGATGACCTTTCCGACGCGGTCAGGGTGTCGGGTGGCGAAGGTGAGGGTGCAGAGCCCACCGACAGAAGGGCCGATGGCGGAATGGAGTTTTGCGATGCCAAAGTGATCGAGGAGAGGGAGGTGGGCATCGACGATGTCAGCGACGTTGAGGTGGGGGAAGGTTGCTCCGAAGCGTTTTCCGGTTTCGGGATTGATGCTGGCCGGGCCGGAAGAGCCGTAGCAGCCGCCGAGGTAGTTGGCGCAGATGACGAAGAAGCGGTCGGTGTCGATTGCTTTGCCGGGGCCAACCATTTCATTCCACCAGCCATCGTGGAGTTCCTCGGTCCAGTAGTCGGAACCCTCGGGGGACGAGGGATGGTGGCCGGAGACGTGATGGGTTCCGGAGAGAGCGTGGAAGATGAGGATGGCGTTGGATTGATCGTCGTTCAAGGTGCCCCATGTGGCGTAGGCGAGTTGAGCAGAGGGTATGCGGCAGCCTTCCCGGAGAGTGAGGTCGCCGAGGGGGAGGAGGGATGTTTGTGTTTCCGACACGGGAAGGAGCAAACTCTAAAATGGAGATTTTGAAACTCTAAACAAATGCGAAATTGCGAAATCGGGAATCGGAAAGAGGCTATGATGTGCGTGATGGCTTACGAAAGTATCACTTTGGTGACTGACCAGAGAGCCCAAAAAGTGAGAATGCCAAAGCAGAGAGTGAGGATTAGGGCCATGAACATGGAGGTGTCTAACTTGTAGAAGGGTTCGTCATTTGAGGCGGATTGTGACCTTGTCGAAGACAAGGGAGATCGTAAATATCGCAGAGAGGCCAAAGTCGAGCCAGAGGCCCCAGAAAATGATGGATTTGGTTTGCGGACTTACTGCCTCCGAGTAGGCGTGAGGGTTGGCCGTTTTAAGTTCCCACAGATGATCTCGCGCCGAGGGGTGGCTTATGTTTTTGAGAGCGAGACGTGCCTTCGATGTTTGGCCGCTCGGCAGCGGAGTCAGATTTCGTAAGTTTCTTCTTCTTGTCCCATGGTGGTTGGTAAATGAGATTTGGATTCCATATCTTCGGATATCGGGCTTTCTTAAACCATGATTGCTTTCAAGGAATGGGATGTTGTTTGTCAGGCGCTGGAGGAGGGAGGTCAGGCGCTGATTCTTCGGAAAGGGGGAATCCACGAGGGGCGAGAGGGGTTTTCATTTGCGCACGAGGAGTTTGTTTTGTTTCCGACGCGTTTTCATGCGCAAGGGGACTATGTGAAGGTTCCTGACGTGGTTGCTAAGCCGGAGTGGGAAGTTGGGGAGGTGGTGGTGATCACCTCGAAAGTGAAGGTGACTAAGGCGTTGACTTTGACCGATTGGGAGGATGTGGCGGCCCTGAATGGACAGCATATTTGGACTGAGGAGACGATTCGTGATCGTTTTTTCTGGGAAGGGAAGGGGATGGCTTCAGGGAGTATCCACGTGGCTTATGTGGAGGTAGAGAAGTTGGAGGAGCCGATCAAATTTCCCTATTCCAAGAAATACGGAGGGTGCCGGAGTTGGGTGGAATTGGAGCTTTAAGCACGGAGCTGCGGACGGCTCACGCAGAGACGCGAAGGCTCAGACTAAAGTCGAAGCTCCGCGGGCTTGTTGTGCCCTGAGGGGAACTCTGGAGAGAGCCCTTCCCTGAAGGGTTAATCGTCGATGTTGAAGCCGGCTTCTTCGAGAGCAAGGGTGGCGGCACCGACCATGCCGGCTTCGTTGCCGAAGCGGGCTGGAAGGAGGCGGAGGTTTTCTTTGAATGCCGGGCTGAGTTGGGCACGGAGGTGTTTCTCGAGCGGATCAAAAAGCAGGGAGCCGGCTTTGGCGACGCCGCCGCCGATGATGATGGCTTCGGGATTGAGGAGCCAGCAGCAGTTCATGAGAGCGGTGGATAGTTTTTTGGCAACGCGATCCCAGATACTGAGGGCGATTTCGTCGCCCTTGAGAGCGAGGGCGGTGAGGTGGGCGGGCTCGCAATCGGAACGCACCATTGTTTTTCCGGCATCGGCGTAGGCTTTGAGGGCCATGTCGGTGATTTGCTGGTTGCCGACGTAGTCCTCGAGAGAGCCACGATTGCCATAGGCTCCATCGGGCCCCTGATAATCGATGGACGTTTGACCGAGTTCTCCAGCGACGAAGTTGGCGCCCCGAACCATGCGATTGTCGATGACAATGCCGCCTCCCACTCCGGTGCCAAGGGTGAGTGCGACGAGGTGGCTCATACCACGGCCGGAACCGCGTTTCCACTCGGCGTAGGCCATGCAATTAGCGTCGTTTTCAACGGTGACGGGAAGGTTGGCGAGCTCGTTGAGCTCGCGTTTGAGGTAGATGCGCTGCCAGCCTTTGACGTTGGTGAGGTTATGCACCATTCCGGTGGGGAAATCGACAAAGCCCGGCATGCCGACGCCGATGGCTTCGATCCGGGGGTGGCTAGAGCGAAGGTTTCTGACCGTATCGTGGATGCGCTCGATGAGCGGGCGTGCTTCCTCAAACTCCTGGGTATCGATCCGGGGGGCTTCTTCGATGAGATTGCCGCGATAAAGGACTCCGGTTTTCACCGAAGTTCCGCCGAAATCAATGCCAATGGCCAGAGGGACGTCGCTCATAAAGTTTTTGGAGGATAGGGGATGCGTTCGATCAGGAAACGAACTTTATTTTGAAATTTTGTGGTTGGCCCGTCCGATGGCTTGAATTCCTTTCATCGTCAAGTCCTGGTCGAGGTGTTGAATGGCGTCGAGACCGTGGCTAATCAGGGCGGAGTCTCCTCCGGTGGCAATGATCGTAGGGTGGCCGCCGAGTTCGGAGCAGATTGCGTTCAGGATTTCGCGAATGAGTCCGCGATAGCCGATGACGGCCCCAACCTGCATCGCTTCTTCGGTGCTGCGACCGATTATGGAGGAGGGTTCTTCAAGCTGAATGGCGGGGAGGAGGGCGGTTTTGGTGTGAAGGTAATCGCGTAGCGAGGCGGTGCCAGGAGCGATGACTCCGCCGAGATAGGCCCCGTTTTGGGAGATGACGTCGAAGGTGACGGCGGTTCCAAAGTCGATGACGATGGCCGGAGCGGAAAATTCAAGGAAGGCTGCGGAGGCGTTGGCGAGGCGGTCTGCTCCAATTTGGGCGGGTTTTGGGTAATCGATGGTGATCGGGAGGTTCGACAGATGGGAGACCTGATGAACGGGGATATCGAGGAAGTCTTCCATTAGGGCTGCTGCCTTGGGAACGACGGAACAGAGAGTGGCGTGCGTAAACTTTTGACTGCTGAGTGCACGTGTCAGCGCCTTTTTCGATAGATCGGATGTGGGAACGGTCTCCCTCCATGCGGAAAGTTCGCTATCGTGATCGAGGGCGAACTTGGTCAGGGTGTTGGAATTGTCGATGAGGAGGTGCACTTTAGTCGACCTCCAGGATTTCTACCTCATAACCGTCGGGATCGGTGATGAAGGCCATTTTACGCTCGCCTGAGGTGAATTTTTCGCGCCATTCACCAGGCCAAATCTCGATTCCCTGTTCTTCGAGGTCACTACAATATTTGATGATATTCAGGACGCCGACGCAGGTGTGCACAAGGTCTTCGGGGAATTCGACCTTGTAGTCCGGGGAATAGGTGAGTTCGAGGAAGTGTTCGTTTCCGGGCAGGTTCATGAAGGCGAGTTCATTTCCTTCCGGGGATTTTTTTTTCTGGCCGAGTTTGAAGCCTACTTTTTCGTAGAATTCGATGGAGGCCGCGGGATCGGAGACGCGGATGCGGGTGTGGAGAAACTTGATCATGGGAGGGAGTTTGGCGGGAAGTTGCTGGCGTGTGAAGTGTGGAGTTGCGGCGGGGGGTGGGAAGCGTTAGAGATCCCTCGTCTTGAAGTCTTTTAGTTGGACCCTTGCTCTGAGGTATTTGAATCCTCTGCGCACCTTTGTCTCTATTATCACGCTGATCTCTCTCGTGGGTGTCGCCCTGGGCGTGATGGTGCTTATTGTGGTGCTTTCCGTTCACAACGGCTTTGAGAGGAATCTCAAGGACACTTTGCTGGGATTTTCTCCTCATATTTCGGTCTATTCGAATACGGGTGACGGCAGGATCTATGACTGGGCAGAGATGGAAGAGACTTTGGCCAAGGAACCCAGGGTGGTGAGTGCGTATGCTTTGGTCGAGGGATTCGTTTTGCTCGATTCCAAGTCGTGGCAGAAGCCGGTTTATTTTCGGGCGATCAATGTCGACAATGATGATCAACTCGAAGCCTTGGGCGAATTGCTTGATCCTGATTATCCGACGAGCAAGATTGATTTTAATTTTGAAGGAGATAAGAATGCGGTGATTTCCAAACAACTTGCGGAGGGGCTGGGCCTGGAACCAGGAGAGGAAATCCGAGTCATTGCGGCGAGTAATTTGGATGCGGTGATGGCGGTCTACAATGTCCCGGGGGAAAGAGCCTGGGACCTTTATCCAGATGTTTTTGAGTCATTTCAAAGTGAGGTGAAACGACTCATTGAAAAGATTGACGGGGCGGAGAAGGCCCGGTCGGTGGAGATCTTGAAAGCTTATCGCAGCTTGGAAGCATTGGTTCCGGTTGAGGTCCAAACACCGACAGGAGGAATGATGACCGAGGGGAAGGAGATGCGTCCGGTTGAGCGCACGAAGATTTATGAAATCATGGATCTCTTGGCCGAAGTTGATCGAGAGGAAGGAGGTTTTGATTTTTTTGCGAAAGGTCGCCAGGAAGAGGTCTTGATGAAATTGAAGGAGATGCGGGAACTCGATTTGGAAAAGGCCGATAACGAAGGGTTCCGCCAAATTGAAGAGTTTGTCGTTCCCCAAACACTATTGATTCAAGGTGTTTATGCAGATAGCAAGCGTTCGCAGGGACCGGGTTTTTTCATTCCTCTGACAATCGGAATGGAGTTGAAGGACTTACAGGGTGGGGTGGAATCGATCGGGCTTCGGATTGAGGATCCTTATCATGCCGAGGAGACAGCGAGGGCTTTGCAAGCGAATCTTGGCGAGGAGTGGATTGTGCAGAGTTGGATGGTCACTCATGCGAGTCAGTTCCAATTGGTGAAGACGGAGAAGTTGATGATTAGTTTTACGCTTTCGTTTATTACGATACTCTCGGCCTTTAGTATTATGGCAGTGATGTATACGGTGACCGTGCAGAAGCGGCAGGAGATCGGGGTGATGAAGGCTCTTGGTGCAAGGCCTTCCCAGATTGTGAGAGTATTTCTTTATCAAGGAATCATTGTTGGGGTGGGTGGCGCCATACTGGGACTGGGATTGGGGCTTCTGGCGATTGAATATCGCGAAGTGATCATGAAGTTAATCCGCAGCTTCGGGGTGGACCCGTTCCCGGCGGAATTCCATGGAATGAGTGAACTACCGGCTCGAGTTATGCCGGACCAACTGCTGCTCATTTGTGCGATTGCAATTGTGCTTTGTTCGCTTGCTGCTCTGATTCCTGCGCTAGTCGCTGCTTTTAGGGATCCTGCAAAATCACTCCGTAATCTTTAATTTGTTATGCTGCTTTGGATCATCCGGGACGGAGAAAAAACAGGTCCTTTCGAGGATTATGAAATTCGCGAAATGATTCGCGAAGGGAAAGTGGCTCGGGAAACCCGGGTTTGGCATGAAGGGGCCGATAAATGGATGTCGGCTTGTGACGTTGGAGTCTTGGCCGGGGAGTTTGTTAAGGAAGAGGTCGAACCTCCTCCAATTCCGATCGTGATTCCACCTTTTCAGGCCTGGCGAAGACTGGGGGCGAGGGTCTTTGATTTTCTTCTCTACCAGCTCATCTTGGTCACTATTCTTCGAATCAGCGGGATACCCTTGAATTCCTCCCCAGCGGATGGTCCGTCCGCCTGGGATCTGATTGCGGTTCTGATCCCCGTGATCTTGATGGAAGCAGCATTGCTCAGTGCCTTTGGGTTCACGCCAGGAAAGTGGTTGATGGCCTTGCGGGTTGAAAATATTAAAGCGAATTTTTTACCAACCAGTCATGCCTTGATTCGTTCTTTGCGGGTCTGGGTGCTGGGAATGGGGATGATGCATCCAATATTGCTACTTCTTGGTCACGCCATCACCCTTTGGTTTGGCTTAAAGAAAGGGGCTCCGCTTTGGGATCTCCACAGTGGATTTCGAGTTGTAGGAAGTAAATTGAGTGGCCAGCGAATCGCTTGTTATTGGGGAGGTTTGGTCTTGGTTTTCGTCTTAATGACGGTCGTGATGTGGCCTGAGATTCAACCCATGTGGGAAGAGTCGATGCGTCAGGTTGAGGAAGATATGCGCCGTCGAGGGAAGTGATTCTTGCCCCGGGGCTGAGCATTTCGTAACACAGAGCCGTGCCCGGAATTGTTTACTTTGACCTCGAGACTCAGCGGAGTTTTGGCGACGTGGGAGGTTCGTCCCATAAGGATAAGATGGGAATGTCCGTGGGGGTGACTTATTCCACTGAGACGGGTCAGTATCACATTTTTGACGAAGAGAATATCGACGACCTCGTCGACCAATTGATCAAAGCTGACCTTGTGGTGGGCTACAATCATGTCCAGTTTGATTATCCAGTTTTACAAGCGTACACGATTTACGACCTAGCCAGTCAGACGATTAATTGTGACATGATGCTCGATATTGAGGAGATTCTTGGCCATCGACTTAAACTCGATGCGGTGGCTCAAGCTTCCTTGAATGCCAGTAAGACAGCGGATGGTTTGGACGCGCTCAAGTGGTGGCAGCTCTACAAAAAAACCGGTGATATGGAGCATATGCTCAACATCGCCGAATACTGTTGTTACGACGTTAAAGTGACCAAGGAAGTTCACGAATACGGCTTGAAGCACGGGATCGTGAAATATGCTGACCGTAATGGCAACAAGCAGGAGGTTGTGGCTTCCTGGAAAAAGTAAGTTGGCTTTTTGATTAACCCAGCTTGGGCAGACTTGCCGCAGCGATGGCCTGGCCGTGGCGTTTGAGCTTTTCGTCTGGTGTGTTGAGGGATATTTTTTGGGCAAGTTCCGGGAACTCGTCGCGGAGAACCTCCTCTGCTTTTTCGATGATGATTTCGCCACCTTTTCCCGTCAGGACACGGCCGAGAAGAAGGAGGTTCCGGATGTCGTAAAAGCGGGCGAACTGAGGAATGGCATATCCGAGATAGCAACCGAGAGTACGATAAATGGCGGCGGCGCGGTCGTCTCCCGCTTCCATCGCCTTCTGCACCTCAACGAGTTTTTCGGGTTTGCCAAGTGATAGGTCAATATCGAGTCCGGTCGGTTCGATGAGGCGCGAGACAGCCTGCTGGCTAAAGTAATTCACCGCACATCCAAAGTCACCGGACCACTCATCCTCTGCAGCGTTCTCCTGAAAGTCGATCGGGACGAAGGCGAGTTCTGAGATCCACGAGGTGATGCTCGAAGCATCGTCGGCGTAACCCGCCGCGGTACTGGTGCCCATGGCGAGGCCGAGAACGCAGCCGTCGTTGAGCGACATGGCGCCAGCGAGTGCGGTGACATCGCCATCGTTAACGACACGCATGGGAACATTCCATTCTTTGGCCACTTCAAAGAAAATATTTTCGACGTGATCGGCAAAGAGCTCATCGGGAACTCCTCGGAAAAGAGAAGCCGCTCGTGCTTTGCTGTCGACATAAACTCCGGCCGCAGATCCTCCAATGGCGTCGACGGTGGGAAGGTGCTCGGCAGCGCGGCGAATACTATCAATGATCCCGTCACGGTGATAAGAGGGGTCGCTTTGGAAATAGGGATCCCATTCGACCTCGTCTGAAAAAACAACTTCGCCATCAATGACAGCGGCGCACTTCCGGTCTGACCCTCCGAGGTCAAAACCGATGCGGTTTCCTTTTAAGCCAATCTCGGTGCTTTCTTCGCTCGGGAAGGAGGGATGAGGAAAGCCTTCAGAGGGACGGGATTCAATGACAAGGGTTTGACCAAAAAAGCGTTTGGAATAATCGGCATCAAACTCTCGCTTCCCTCCTTTACGATAGTGTTCAGCGAGGGCCGAGGAAAGAGCGGGGGAGTTTTCGAGAACAACCTTTGTTCCACCGCAGCTCCAGAGGAGAAACTTGATAACCCTTTCGATAAAACGAAAGTTCAGAGTCTGGGATGTTTCGTCGTCTGAACTGAGAATGGTTTCCCGATGAAGATATCCTGTTCCGTTGGGACGAATGACTGCAATACGGATCTCGCGGTCTCCCTCTGAGTTACACTTTTCGTGAAAAGATTGGGTCCAAATCGAGGCCGGAAGAAATCCGGGATCTAGTTCTGGCGGGTGTTTAAGCGAAGGTATAGCGAGGTCAGGCATTTTAGAATGAGAAGGCAACGGGGGGGAGTTTCAATCTCTTGGGCCAAGAGGCAATCCAGTTTTTGAAAAAAATCGTTTTTCTGAGTTTTTAAGCGAAATCGATTGAGTTCTGTGGAGATTGATCGCGTTGGAGGAGCGTTGCGACTTTCGAGTAGGTCTTTTCTCGGCTGTGTGCAGCTCCCAATGCAGAGAGCAAGTGATCGAATCGCCAAGATGTATGACAGGAACGACTTGAGTGTTTTTAGTAAATGAAAGTCACTTTTCACCCTTCACCCACGAAAACAACGTTTCTCTATGCGATATGATGCCCTCACACTCCTGGTTTTTCCGCAAGCTTCCTCCCCCCCTTGTGAGAGACCTTCCTACTCATCGCTTAAAGTCAGATAAGAATTTCAGAGGCTGACTCTGGGTGCTGGAAAGAAGGCGACAGTTCGTATTGTTGCGAAGAACTAGCGAGGAGATTCTCTCGGCCTTGACGAGTTTGCCTTCCGTGCGATTCCCCGCAAAAACTAGCTTTTACAGAGCAGGGAGATAAGTTCGGGGAGATGAGCCGTCTTACTCCAATCCTCCTGCTTTTTCTTTCATCCCTGCTTCCATTGGGAGCGGGCGAGCCTCTCCGCCTTGTTGCCTACAACATCAAGCATGGTCAGGGCATGGATGGGAAGATTGACCTGGAACGCATTGCCAAGGTCATTGCCCGGGAGAAGCCGGATATTGTGGCACTTCAGGAGGTTGATCAGAACTGCAAACGCAGCGGGTCGGTAGACCAGGCTGCCGTGCTCGGAAAACTTCTGAAAATGGAGCACCGCTTTGGCAAGTTCATGGATTTTCAGGGAGGTGAGTATGGCATGGCCGTGCTTTCGCGGTTTCCGATTGAGGCGACCAATGTCCACAAACTTCCACTCGGGGCCGAGCCGAGATGTGCTCTTGAGATTGTCGTGAAGTCACCGAATTGGCCGGGTAAGTTGTCCTTTGTGGGGATTCACAACGACTGGACCAAAGAAGAGATTAGAGTGAAGCAGGTCTCAGCCTTGATGAAACTTTTGGAGAAAGAGAAATATCCTATGATTCTGGCAGGGGATTTTAATGCTCAACCTAAAAGCGAATCTCTGAATTTGATCGAGAAGGAGGGATGGGAAATGCTGCGAAAGAAAAGGACCAACACCTGGTCATCAGTCGATCCAAAGGTCGAGATCGACTTTTTCTTCGCCAAGAAGTTTTCCCCTTACTCTTATGAAGACAAGGTCATTGATGAGCGAGTGGCGTCTGACCACCGTCCGATCGCGGTGGTGATTTTTCCTAAGGAAGAAAAGAAGGACTAAGCGAGAATCGGTTTTACCACTTCGCCGTGCACATCAGTGAGGCGAAAGTGACGGCCCTGAAACTTGTAAGTTAGGGCGGTGTGATCGATTCCCAGAAGGTGCAGGATGGTGGCTTGAAGATCATGCACGTGGACTGCGTTCTCGTCGTATTTGTGTTTGTGCGGTGAGATCGGCGTGCCGGAGGCATCGACGATGTTGTAACCATAGTCGTCGGTCTTTCCGAAGGACATGCCGGGTTTGATTCCGCCACCAGCCATCCAGAGTGAGAAGCAGCGTGGATGGTGGTCGCGGCCGAATCCGCTGACCGAGATTTTCCCTTGTGAGTAGTTGGTGCGACCAAATTCTCCACCCCAGACGACGAGGGTGTCTTCGAGCATCCCGCGTTGTTTTAGGTCTTTCACGAGAGCCGCCGAGGCTTGATCGGTCTCTTGACATTGCTTTGTGATGCCACCCTTAAGACTACCGTGCTGATCCCAGCCCTGGTGATAAAGCTGAATGAATTTCACGCCTCGTTCGGCGAGTCGCCGAGCCATGAGGCAGTTGGCGGCAAAGGTTCCCGGCTTGCGGGCCTCTTTTCCATAGAGGTCGTAGGTGGACTTGGGCTCTTCTTTCAGGTCGGCGACCTCGGGCACGCTCGATTGCATGTTGAAAGCCATTTCGTATTGCTTGATCCGATCCTGGATGGCGGCATCGGGACTGAGGCTATGTTGATGTGAGTGAAGCTCGGCAAGACGGTCGAGCAACATGCGGCGGGATTTTTCAGAGACCCCGTCGGGATTGGCGAGGTAGAGAACAGGATCTTTTCCGGAGCGGAATCGGACGCCTTGATATTCCGATGGGAGAAAGCCAGATCCCCAGAGTCGGGAGAGGAGGGGCTGGCCGCCTTTGTTCTTGGTGACGAGAACCACGAAAGAAGGGAGGTTGTTGTTGGACGTTCCGAGCCCGTATTGCAGCCAGGCTCCCATCGAGGGCCGGCCGGCGAGTTGCGAGCCGGTTTGAAGATAGGTGACGCCGGGGCCGTGGTTGATGGCCTCGGTATACATGTTCTTCACGATGCAAAGATCGTCGGCGATCTTCGCGGTGTGTGGCAGAATCTCGGAAAACCACTGACCGGATTTTCCATATTGCGCGAACTTGAATGGGGAACCGGCAAGGGGAATCGATGACTGGTTGCCGGACATCGTCGAGAGCCGTTGATCGCCGCGGACCTCGGCGGGAAGTTGCTCGCCATGCATTTTGTTCAGGAGAGGCTTTGGGTCGTGAAGATCAAGTTGGGACGGGCCCCCGGATTGAAAAAGGAAGATGACTCTCTTGGCCTTCGCAGGAAGGGTGGGAGATCCCAGCATCGGAGCGTTTTCGGCTTGCAGCAGGTCGGCAAGTGCGAGCGATCCAAAACCGAGGGCAGAGTTGCGGAGGATGTCGCGTCGGGTGGGCATGGTGGCGGAATTCATGGCGTCTTACTGCTTGGTGTTGACCTCGTGGAGATTGAGGATGGCTTGTGCGAGAGTGGAAAGGGCGGCGAGTTCGGGAGTGAATTCTTTTGGTTTGGTGTGCCCCTGATTGAGGAAGGATTTGGCCTCCTCGGGATGAGCTTTGAAGTGTTCTAATTGCTCCTCGTAGATCTGAGAGAGGATCGTCATTTCGCTCTCATCGGGATTTCGGGACGCAAAGCGAAGGGACATGTTCTTGATGGTTTCCTGCAGATTCCCTGGATGTTTTTGTGAGGCGGTCTCAGCGAGATGCCGGGCGGCTTCGATGAATTGCACACCATTGAGAAGGACCAGAGCTTGAAGAGGGGTGGAAGTGGTTTCACGCTTGGCAGAGCAAACGTCTCGCTTCACCGCGTCAAAGGCCATCATGGCAGGAGATGGGCCAGTCCGTTTCCAATAAGTATAGAGGGATCGTCGGTAGAGCCCTTCGCCCAAGGTTGGCTTAGACGGCTTGAAGGACTCGGCCAAATCATAGGGATGAACAGAGGCTCCGCCGACTTTACGAACGAGCAAACCGGATGCCGCAAGAATTTGATCGCGGATCAGTTCGGCGGGGAGTCGGTATCTTGGACCGCGGGCAAGAAGTCTGTTCTCGGGGTCCTTCTCCAGTTCGATAGAATTGGCGAAGGAATCCTGCTGGTAGACTTTGGACGAAACGATTTCTTTGACGAGGGCCTTGGTGTCCCAGCCTGAGGCAATGAAGCGTGCTGAGAGCTCGTCAAGGAGTTCGCGATGCTCGGGGCGTTCCCCCTGGATGCCAAAATCTTCCGAGGTTCCGGTGAGGCCTCTTCCCAGAATGGATTGCCAGATGCGGTTGATGATCACCCGGGTGGTGAGAGGGTGATTCGGATGAGTGAGCCACTTGGCAAGGTCGAGGCGGTTGTTCCCTTTCATCCCAAAGTTGGGGAGAAATTCGGGGAAGGAGGCATCGACAGGTTTCCCCCGATTTTCATAGGCACCTCGATTGAGGATGTAGGCCTGTTTTGGTTTTTTCATCTCCTCCATGACCATGATTTCGGGAATGGATTCCTGAAGGCGGTTGTAAGCGGCACGTTGGACCTTGAGTTCGTTCAACGCTGTCTGGTAGGAGGCATCCCTGACGGATTGCGTTTCTGCATCGAGAGGGGCTTCGGGAGCAGGGGTCGGGAGTTTGCTGATTTCGGTTGCGCTTAGCTCTCGGTCAAAAACGCGAAATTCATCAACCAATCCCTGCGTGAAACCACGGTCACGCATTCTCTCACCAAGGTGGATGTGGGGATTACCGCCGCCTTTAATCGCGCGAGACAGGTTATCCCGGACGACTTCGGTCACGGTGGATTTTCCATCGATGGAAATCTGAAGTCCCGCAGCGGAGGATGAGCCGTCGTTGCTGACCGTGACGTGAATCCACTGGCCGGGTTTGACCGGCTCGGTGGTTTTGATGGAGATGGCATTACCTGGCCAAAAGTGAATGAGTGACCAGTGGAGGTGATTGTTGACGAGAAGCAGTTCATAGCCTCTCGAGGCGGCATCGTGCCATGCTCTGGATCGAGAAAAGACCACCGCGCGATCTTTTACGTCAGGAGTCTGCATCCAGAGAGAAACCGTAAACGGTTGTTCCCGGAAAAAGTCTCCGACCTTTGTTGTGACGGCATCGTCTCCTGTCAGCTTGATTGCTGATCCGATTTTGCCGGGAACGGGTTTGTTGGCACCCTTGGCCTTTCCATCGTCGAAGGAGAGATGAAGGAGCTGATTGGAGAGAGGGTAAATTTTTGAGGCAGGATCAATGATCTCTTTGGGGAGACTGCCGGCGGTGTCTTCCACCTTCTTCTTAGCGGCTTGAATGGCGGCGATCTTCTCCTCCAACTTCTTTCGTTGGTCGTCGCTTGGCAGAGAGAGGGCGGGAGTCGGAGTCGCTTCAGCATTGAAGTAGGAATAGAGTCCCGATTCATCGATGTCGTCGAAGAAAGCGAAGAGTGAGTAATAGTCCTTGGTGGTCGTGGGATCGTATTTGTGATCGTGACAGCGCGAGCACTCCATGGTGAGCCCCAGGAAGGTCGTGCCAAAGGTATGGACGCGATCAGCGACGTATTCGACCCGGAATTCCTCTGCTACCGATCCACCCTCGACCTTCTGTTGGTGGAGACGGGAGTAAGCCGTAGCGATGCGTGTTTCTTCAGTAGCGTCTGGCAAAAGATCTCCTGCGATCTGTTCGTGAATGAAGCGGTCGAAGGGCTTGTTTGAGTTGAAGGAGTTGATGACGTAGTCGCGGTAAGGCCAGACTCGGCGATTTCGGTCTTGCTGGAATCCGTAGCTGTCGGCGTAGCGGGCGACATCAAGCCAAGGTGTCGCCATGTGTTCACCGTAGGCTGGAGAAGCGAGAAGTTCGTCAACGAATGGCTCGAGGTTTTGCGGGTCAAAGTTTTTGACTTGCTCGAGAGTCGGAGGGAGACCGATCAAATCGAAGGTCAGGCGCCGGAGCAAGTGATGCGGTTTGGCCTGGGACTTTAGCTTGAGATCTTTCTTGGCAAGATTGGCTGAGACGATGTCGTCGATGGATTTTCCTGTTGGGGTGGGCAGGAGAGTAAAGGCCCAGTGTTCGGTGTATTCGGCGCCTTCCTTAATCCAGCGCTCGAGAAGCGCTTTTTGCTCTTGGGTGAGCTTTCTTTTCGAATCAGGGGGCGGCATGAGGTCGTCAGCATCCTTTGCGTGAATGCGTGCTATCATTTCCGATTTCTCAGGCTTGCCGGGAACAATGGCATCGGCATCGAGGGCAACTTCCCGAAGGTCGAGGCGCAGATCACCCTCACGATGGGCTGGGTCGCTCCCGTGGCAGTAGTAACAGTTTTCTGAGAGGATGGGTTGGATGTCCCGATCAAATGAGATCTCTTCTTCTCCCGAAGAATTGAGGGTGAGAAGGGCAAGGAGGGCTATGGGAAGAGAGGGGGCTGACATGGTCGTTGTTGGCTTGAGATTCGTCTCGGGAAAATTTGTATGACAAGGTGAGTCTGATTCTTTTCACCCTTGATTCAAACGCCGTTTTTCAAAAAAATCTTAACTTTCCTGGTTTAATTCATTCGATCCGTAAACGGTCTCGCCAACCCGGTCCCTTTCTCTCGACTCCGTAACCCGGGTGGCGAGACGGTCTTCGAAGCTCTCAATGATTTCAACGTTGGCCAATCGTTCCTCAAGTTCGGCGAGTTTACTCTGGAGAAGCTCGCTTTCCTTTTTGTGCTCACGATTCTCCGAGCACGCTTTGGCTTGTTTCCGCCATCCTCCAAAGATCCAAATTAAACCGGTCGTGAGCAATCCGAGCCCAATCGTAGTGAGAACGATGCTCGTTGGGGCAGACGAGAACGCCAAAATTCCAGTCAGCAAGACCGTGGTGGCGCAGATCATTCCGGTTGCGACGAGCTTGACGAGGGTTGTGGCAATGGGGCCTTCGAGGAGTCTGAATATACGATCGACGAACTTTTGTTTCACTTCTTTGCCCTTCTCGCGGTCGTCGCTTTTTTCCTTCCGGCCCTTCTTCCTTTTCCAATCGTCATTTTCCATCTCACGATAGCATTGCAGAATCGAGAGCATGCGCAATCTGCGAGGGGCTCAAATTCTCACTTTATCCTCGAAAGTAGGGGGCTTTTCGGGGCGTAATGGATGCTATGCCCAGTAATCTCCCCCCTGAGATCAAGTCCGGTCTTGTTTTGCTTCGCCGGCGCATCCGGCGCATTCAACTTTTTCGCGGGCTTTTGCGAACTGCGAGTGTTGTCCTGGTTGGCCTTCTGGTGATTGTTGCGTTGGATTATTTTCTGGCTCCTCTTCCGTCCTGGGCTCGCGCGGGGCTCTTTTTCGCTTGGTTGGCAGCGATTGCAGTCGCCTCTGTTTTTTTCATTTTACGCCCTTTATCAGGCAAGTTGCCTCTTGTTCGTCTCGCCCGTTGGTTGGAAGACCGCCATCCCGAGGTTCAGGAGCGAATTAGCACTGCGCTCGAACTTTCGGATCATCCGGAAGGAATCTCTCCCGATCTTCTCGAGGAACTTTCAAAAGAAGCTGCCGCCGACATCAGCACGGTTGATCCGCGCGATGAGGTGAAGGGGAGAAGAATTCGGAGTTCCATGTGGCCCGCTGCCACCGCTCTGGTCGCACTGATTGCTCTGGTTACAGTCTGGCCTCGCGAAATGGGGCGCCTTTTAACACGCGCCGTTTCTCCTTTCTCCCAGCTTGGGAATGCCGGGGCCTTCAAATTTGAGATTAATCCGGGTGACGTTGAGCTTCTCGAAGGCGATGAACTGACCATCGATCTGATCTACACCGGGCCCCTTGAGAAGCCGCTGGAGTTGGTCATTGAAAAAGACGGTGAAAGCCTCTCCGAGACCCTCGAACCAACATCGTCGGACGGTGACATTCACACATACGCCTACACCGTCCATTCCGCCGAATTGGGATTCAAATACTCGGCCCGGGTTGCGGGAAGCGAGAGCGATCGGTTTGATGTGAAAGTTTATCCTCTCCCGCGTCTCCTCGAATCAGTGGTGACCTTGCAATATCCTCCATACACCGAGTGGCCGGATCGAAGTATGTCACTGGGTGGGGGAGTTCAGGCGCTGGCCGGAACCGAAGTGACGGTAAAAGGGCGTTTTGATACTCCTGTGGAAAGTGGTGAGTTGCTTTTCGATACCAAAAAATTTGGCGAGGTGACTTTGGAGCCGTCGGCAACCGGAACCACGATGACTTGGAGCGAGACTCTCAAGCCGCGGCTCGATGGCATCGCCAAGTTAAATATGAAGCACCGCCTCGGGCGCGTTCTTGAAGGGGCCCAATTCCAACTAACCGCCGTAGAGGATCCTGCTCCGGTGGTAAAGATTCTGACTCCGGTTCAGCGGGATTTTCGCGTGAAGCCAAACGAGCAGATCATTATTACCTACGATGTTCTAGAAAAGATTGATGTCGCTAAGGTTGAGATCGAACTTGAAGTAAATGGCAAGGCGGTTGAGCCAATCAAGGAGCCTCTACCTGAACGCATCGATGGCGAAGATGGAAAGCTTTGGGAAGGAAAGGCCATGGTCTTTCTCGGAAGTGTAGTTTCGCAACACAAGGGGGCGCGCGAATTCCGGATGCGACTGGCTCTCAGCGACAACCGACCGGAAAGCCTCGAAGGCCCCGGAGTGGGTTACTCGGAGTGGCTGGAAATTAAGCTCGATCAATATGCCGAATCGCTTGTTCGGCAGGAATTGAAAAAGCAAGACAGCGACCTTCAAAAGACGATCGAAAAGGCCGTTCAAGCTATCCACGAGGCCCGCGCTAAAATACAAGAGGCCAAGAACGAGCTTCATAAGGAAGAAATCCCCGAGGCGGCTGAGAAGAATCTCGCCAAGGCGCGAGAGAAGCTGAAGGAGGCTCAAAAGGATCTCTCGGAGCTGAGTGAACGGATGAAGCAAGGCTTACAGGAGCATCGGCGCGATAATGTTGAGGAAGCTGTCGCCAAGCTTCAAGAGGCACAGAAATCTGTCGAAAACACTCCCCTTCAGGATACTCCTGAATCGCGGCAGGCTGAAGTTGACAATGCGCTTCGCGAAACTAGCGAGGCCATCGACGATCTCCAAAAGCTTCGGGATGAAGTTCAGAATGATCATCCCCAAATGGATGATCTGGCCAAGCTCCAGGAAATGGCCCAGAAGCAGGAGGAACTTGCAAAGAAGGCCCAGGAAGAGACCTCGCCCGAGCCCGATCAGGATTGGAAGAACAAGCAGCGCCAGATGCAGGAGGAGATCACTCAAAAGGTGAGAGAATCTCCTGAGGCCAAGGCTGCCGCAATGAAGTCGCAGAGTGAGCAGGCCATGGAACTTTCCAAAGAAGCCGAGGCTCTCAAGAAATCTCAAGAAGAGCTTTCCAAGCTCAGCGAGCAGGCCGTGCCCACCACGCCACAGATGAGCGAGGAGCAGCTTGAGAATGCTCTGGCGAAAGAGCAGCAGGATGCCGCGACGGAGGCCCGCGAGGAACTGGCGGATGCTCGTCGCGACCAGGAGTCCCGCGCCGAAGATCTTCCCAAGGCTGTTGCCGAAGCCGAGAAGGCTGCGGACGAAGTGCGTCAGTCAAAACCCGAAGAAGCCGCCGAGTCGGCAAAGAAGGCTGCTGAGGAGCTTGCCAAGGGTGCGGAGGACGCTCCTTCACAGCAGGCCCTCCAAAAGAAACAGGAGAAGTTGGCGGAAGCCTTCGAAGCTCTTGCGGAAGGAAAGACAGAAGAAGCTCAAACTGCTCTCGAAGAGATCCAAGACATGTTGAGTCCTCGTGAAATTGGAGCGGCTCTTGCTGAGGAACAAAAGGAAGCTCTTCAGGAGGCAAAGGAGGAATTGGCGGAAGCCCGGAAGGATCAGGAGGCCCGTGCCGAAGATCTCCCCGAAGCCGTTGCCGAGGCCCAGGAGGCCTTGAACGAGGCCCGCCAAAATAAGCCTGAAGCGGCTGCCGAAGCGGCCAAAAACGCGGCAGAGGAATTGGCAAAAGGGGCGGAGGAATCGTCCTCTCAAAAAGCTCTCCAAAAGAAGCAGGGAAAACTGGCTGAGGCCTTTGAAGCACTTGCGGAAGGAAAGATCGAAGAGGCTCAGGCGGCTCTTAAGGAAGTCCAGATGACTCCCGATTACGATGACGTGGCCAAGGCGCTTGCGGAGGCCCAACAGGATCTTGTCGAAGGAACGAAGGAAGAGTTGCAAGAGGCTCAGGAGGGTCAAGAGGCCCGAGCCGAAGATCTGCCGAAGGCGGTCGAGCAAGCTCAAGCAGCTTTGGATGAGGCAAAGCAAGCCGATGCCAAAGGCGCTGCCGAAGCGGCGCAAAAGGCTGCCGAAGAATTGGCCAAAGGAGCGGGGGAATCTCCTTCTCAGGAAGCTTTGCAGAATCAACAAGAAGCACTCGCCGAAGCATTTGAAGCACTTGCCGAGGGCAACACCCAGGAAGCTCAGGCTACCTTGGAAAACATGCAGACGCAGAATTTGGGAGATGCTTTGGAACAAGCTCTTGCTCGCGAGCAGGAGGCTGTTGTTGAAGGCACGAGGGAGGAATTGGCGGAAGCCCGCGAAGGTCAGGAGGCTCGTGCCAATGACCTGCCCGAAGCACTTGCTCAAGCTGAAACTGCCCTCGAAGGAGCCCAGGAAGGAGACGTGAAAGCCGCTTCCGAAGCTGCCCAACAAGCTGCGCAGGAATTAGGCAAAGGTGCTGAAGCCTCTCCTTCCCAGGCGGCTCTCCAGGAGAAGCAGGAAGGCATCGCCGAAGCACTTCAGGATCTTGCTGAAGGTCGCGCCAGTGAGGCCCTCGCTGCTCTGGAAGAGATGCAGGCAGAACGAGGCGCCGAATTGGCCCAAGACATTCAAGCGATGGCTCCGGTCGAAGGGAATCCCATGAGGCAGGCTCAACAAGAAGCGTCTGCCGGAGCTCAGAAAGCGGCTCAGGCCTCACAAGCCCAGCAAGCAGGCCAGGCCCAGCAAGCAGCTCAGCAGCACCAACAGTCCGCCAGCAAGTTTGCCGAGGCCCAGCAGTCTTTGGAGAAGGCTTCCCAGCAACTCGCGAAACAAGCGGAAGCTGCGGCGTCCCAACCCGAAAACTCCCGTGTTGCTCCCGCCCCCGGTGATGCCATGGCTGAGGCACTCCAGCAAAGTGCCCAGGCCGCCAATGCCGGTGAATCACAAGAAGCCGCTGCAAGTTCCCAGGCTGCTGCCGAGGCCCTTCGACAAGCAGCCAATGAGGCGATGTCGAACATGAAGCAAGGTGGTAAGCCCGGCGAGGGAATGGCTCAGGCCAACGAGCCCGGGCAACCTGGGGAGGGAGCTCAACCCGGTGAGGAAACCAAAGAAGGAATGCGTCAGGACCAGGGTGATTTGGGTGTTCCCGTCGAACTGGCCAAGCTCGGTATCAGTGCCTCCGATTGGGAGAAAATTCAGGCGACTCTTCAGACTGATGTCAGCGGATCACGTCGCGCGGTCATTCCCGAGGATTACCGCGGTTTGGTTAAAAAATACTTCGAGCAAGTCTCTAAAAAACAATGAAATATCTCTCCTCATTCCTTCTCTGTCTTTTCCTAGTATCGATCGGACAGGCTCAAGAGATCTCGCCAACCGTTTTTGCCAAGTGGAAGGAAAGGGTCGCTCCCTCGGTTGACCGAGGCCTTCAGTATCTTGCCCGAGTCCAGGAAAAAGACGGAAGCTATCCGGGAAGCTACGGCAACTCCTGTGGCATTCCTGCTCTAGCCGGAATGGCCTTTCTGTCACGGGGACATATGGCGACCGAAGGTCCGTATGCCAATCCGCTCAATAAAATAATCGACTTCCTCATCACTCGCCAGAATCGCGAGGGCCTTTATACTGGGGGGCAGTATGGCAGCGGTCCCATGTATGGTCATAACATTGCGACCCTCTTTCTTTCGGAAGTTTCCGGCATGGTCGATCCCGATCGACAAAAGAAGATCAACGAAAGCCTGCCTCGGGCTCTCGCTCTCATTTTACGGGCCCAGTCGGTGAAGAAAAGCACTAGACATCAAGGCGGGTGGCGTTATCACCCGAACTCGAGGGATTCTGATACGTCCTGCAGCGGGTGGGCTCTCATGGCATTGCGCTCGGCCAAGCTCAACGGAGCGGATGTTCCTGATAAATCCATCGAAGAAGCCATCAAATATCTCTACGGAAATTTTTCCGAAAAGAACGGGCATTTCGGGTACTCCAGTCCTCATAATCAAAAGCACTCGCTCACCGGAATGGGGCTCCTTTGCTTGGAGCTTTGTGGAGAGCACGGAAAGGCTTCCACGATCATCGCGGCCAACTACATCTTGCAAAATTTCCGAGCCCTCGAAGGAGCTCAGTTTGAGTTTTACGGGAATTATTACAACGCGCAGGCGATGTTCCAGATCGGAGGAAAATATTGGGAAACATACGCCGATTGGATGTACGAGATTTATTTAAAAAAGCAGAAAGACGATGGCTCGTGGTATAGCCGTGAGGCGGGTCAAGTTTATGGGACTGCCATGATGACTCTCGCCTTTACGGTTCCCTATCGTCAGCTTCCCATTTACCAGCGTGACGAGACGGTGGACGAAGAGTAGGCTCCATCAATGTCCGAAATCGAGGAGCTCTACGAAGCGTTGGAAGAAGCCCGCGAGGCCGATCAGGTCGCGAGTGCTTGCGTGATCTATGAAGAGATTCTCACTCTCGAAGATGTTGAGAATGTTCTCTCAACTTTGCTCTATGCCACCGACCTGATTGACTTTGGTAACTTTGCCCAGGCGGAAGCGACCTTGCATCGGGTTTCTGAACTTTGCGAGGACGGCGAAGCCAAGGAACTTCTCTTATTTAATTTCGCGACCCTCCATGAAAAGCGAGGGGAGTTTGTCGAGGCCGAAAAATACTACCGTGAGGCTCACGAAGAAAATACGACTCGTGGTGAGCTTCTTGTGATGGCTGCCAACATGGCTTTCCATCGCGGCGAAGCAGCCAAAGCCGAATACCTCGTTCGAGAGGCTCTCAAGTATCAGTGCGACTGCGAAGAGGCCTATGGTAATCTCGGAGGTTATCTCGCCAGTCAGCGTCGCTTTGCGGAAGCCTGCGCTGCCTTCCGGGAAGTCTTAAAAATCGACTCCGAAAACGATCATGCCAATGAGTGGATTGAGGACTTGGAGCAGGTTGTTTAACTTTAAGAGTTGAAAAAATGAAGAATTCGATGGTTATACTGTTTCTTCTTTTTTGGGGCGTTTGAGGACCTGAAGGTTCGCGATTTACGATTCGTGATCGCCTATCTCGGGGCGAACGCTATTGCCCCACTCTGACGACACTTGGCACGGGAGTTTTCGATTTCCTTGACCTTCACTTCTACCGGGAGAAGGGGAAGGAGGCGGTCGATCAGGCGGTCCGTCTCAACCTGGCATCGACCGGATTTTTCACGCTGGAAATGGCCGTGATCTGGAAAGAGAAATCAGTCATCATGGGCGATCAGGTTTCACGATCAACCTAGAAAGCGGGATAGAAAATGAATCAGAAAACACTGCCCGCGCTTCTCCTCTACACCATTGGCTCATTAAAGTTGTATGATGACTGGGGCGATGCCCGTATGGGCGGGGGACGTGGCCATGCTCGACGCTTATTCTTTCCCAGCGCTAAGGTTGCTGCATTGGATGATGTCAATCCTTGGTGCGCTCCTGCTTGGGTTTACTTCTTCTTCATTTGCGGCTGGCGATAGCGGGGCCGTGAACGAGGCGGACAAGAAGGCTTTTCAGGAGGCGACCGGCCCGTTTCTGGGAATGTATTGTACGAAGTGCCATGGTGAGGAGAAGCAGAAGGGAGATCTGAACTTCGAGACTCTGTCGATCGACATGACGAACCCCGAGATCGGGGATATCTGGAACAAGGTGTTCGCCCAGGTTCAGTTTCGGGAAATGCCCCCGAGCAAGAGCAAGGAGCAGCCGACCGCCCCGCATAAGACGAAATTTTTGGAGACCTTGGACCGGCAGCTCGATCTGCATGGTCGGGGGTTCGCTTTACAAGAGAAGTTACGTCTTCCGGAATACGCTAACTATCTGGATCACAAGACGCTCTTTGACGGGAGTGTGAAGGAGGAGCCCTACACCCCGGCGCGTCTTTGGCGCCAGCGTCCGGATATCTACGCCGCGCTATGGGGAAATCACTACGGGCGCTCTCCGTGGCTCAGCGTGAAGATTGGCTCAGCGAGCCGGATCGACGCCCGGAATGTGGTGAAGAGGGGGCCCCACAAAGGAAAAACGATCACGACCCGCTACTTTCAGGATAGCAGGTTTGCCAATCCCTTCTATGAGTTCGTGCATCATGCCGCCGGTTTCACAGACTACGCGATGATCCAGGCAGACCAGGCCTCACTGGAGGCTTTGCTGACAAACTCGGAACGGATGGCGGAGATTCTCACGGAGGGATTGCCGGTGACCATCGTGACCGAAGTGAAGAACAAGGACAGTCGGCACGGAAACAATCATGGTGGATTTGTCGGTGGGGTTGAGACGAGTCGGATTGAACGGCGCGGGCGGGTTCCGATCGTCTTTAAGAAAATCACAGACTCGGATGGAGACGTGAGCAGGGCGGATTTTGATGCCGCCTTGGATGTGGCCTTTGCCTTGTTCCTCCGACGGACTCCGGACTCCGAAGAGCGGGAGCATTACTGGCAGGATGTCTTTCAGAAGAATGTGCCACTGGGTAATAAGATGGCTCTTCAGGCAGCCTTGATTTACATCACTCTCGCTCCAGAATTCGTCTATCGGATGGAGATAGGGATGGGGACGGCTGACCGTCACGGTCGGCGGATTCTGTCGTCGCAAGAGTTGGTGTATGCGATCCATCACGCCTTCGTGAATACGCCCGCCTTTGGAGTGGATGAAATTGAGACCGTTGGTGTTTATACGAAGGATAGTGAGGAGGTAATCAAGAAGACTTTGACCGGGGGGGATCCGACCCACCGACCGAGTGGATGGTTGGTCGAGCAGATGAAGGCTGATCAGTTGAAGACCAAGGCCGATGTGGAGGTGGCGGTGCGCAAGATGTTGGATGGTGGCTATCGCAACATGTCACCCAACCACAACAGGCCGTTGAGTTCGGTAGGGAATCCCCGGATTCTTCAGTTTTTCCGAGAGTATTTTGGCTATCATCATGCTCCGAGTGTCTTCAAGGACACGGATAAATTCGCCGGCGTGGAGGGGTTCGAGCAGTTCAATATGGGCTCTGCGTCCCAGCTGCGCTATGATACCGATAGTCTGGTCCTGCACATTCTGAAGGAGGACCAGGACGTGCTTCGGGAATTACTGACGACGGAGAAGGTCTACGTGTCCTACTGGAATGGGACGAATGATCCGAAGAATTACAAAAAGGGAGGCGGAAAGAAAACGTATGCACGGGCCCATGGTTTGCAGGCCTACAACATGGATCCTTTTGAGAACGAGTATATCAGTGAGCGGGGAGCGAAGAAAGCTCTGACCCCGCCTGCCGGGCAGCGTTTCGGCATTCTCACCCAACCAAGTTGGTTGGTGGCGCACAGTGGTAACTTCGACAATGACCCAGTGCGGAGAGGGAAGTGGATTCGCGAAAAGCTTCTTGCGGGTTATGTGATGGATCTTCCGATCACGGTGGATGCGAAGGTGCCGGATGATGAACACCGGACGCTTCGGGAACGCTTCGAGGTGGTGGAAGAAGAGCAATGTTGGCGTTGTCACAAGAAGATGAACACTCTAGGAATGCCCTTCGAGGCCTTCAACCATGTGGGGCGGTTCAGGGAGACCGAAATCGGGAAGCCGGTGGATACCACGGGCAAGATCGCCTACTCTATTGATCCCGAATTGCATGGGAAGGTGGAGAATTTGCGGGAGATGATCGGTCGGATTGCCAATTCTGATCTCGCGCGCCAGAGCTTTATTCGCCACGTCTTCCGTTATTGGATGGGACGGAACGAAGTCCTCCGGGACTCGAAGACGCTGATCGAGATGGATCGGGTTTATATGGAGTCCGACGGGAGTTTCAAAGAGCTGTTGGTGAGTTTGCTTACCTCGGATTCATTTTTGTATCGAAAGTAGTATTTTGGGAGAAAAAATTATGATCAATCGCAGAGACTTACTGAAGGGAATGACCCTCGGAGCCGGAGCGACGGCCTTGTCGCCGTTTCTGAGCCACTTGCAGGCAGCTGAATTGGGGAAGCTCCCCAAGCGGTTTGTCTTTGTGGTAAAGGGGAGCGGTCTTCAGGCCGAGTATTTGAATCCCGAGGGTCTGCAGCATGGCGGAGACACCTTGGTCGATTCAAGTTTGACTGGAAAAATCTTGCCCGACAGCCTGAAGCCTCTCGAGGCCTTTCGCGAAAAACTCACCATCATTCAGGGGCTGAGTGGTAAGATGTGCACAAGCGGGCACAATTCCTGGTATGGAGCGCTTGGTGCTTACAAATCCACGGCGGTGACGCCTCCGACGGCGGCAACCATCGATGGGTATCTTTCCGAGAAGTTTTCTTCAGTGTTCAATCACATTGGTTTGAAGATGGGGAACGGGAGTCAGGGGACGGCTTATCCGGCAATCTCAGCAGCAGGCCCGGGTCGTCAGCTTCCGTTTCAGTGTGATCCCGCGATGGCCTACCAGAACCTTTACGGAAGTATTGCGGCGGGTGGGGACATCAAGAGAAAGTATACTCGGACCGGCAATGTGCTCGATGCAATGGGTGCGGATATCAAGAAACTCCAGCGGGAACTGCCGGGAGCGGAGCGCGAGAAGCTTGGGCACTACCTCAGCGGATTTGAAGCCCTTCGGGACCGGCGGACGAAGCTGATCTCCATGCAGGATGTGCTGCGTAAGAATGCTCCTGAAGTGACCGACAAGTATCAGTCGAATGTGACCACGGATCATATGGAAGCTCACTTTGACATGGCCGCTGCGGCGATGATCAGCGGGATCAGTAATGTCGTGACCTTGCACTGTGATAGTCTGGATTCCTCCTATCAAGGTTTGGGGATCACTCCCAAGGTACACTCCATTGGTCACGGTTCGAGCAGTGGTGATCTGACTTCACAAGATTGCCGGAACATGATCCGAACCTATCACGTCAAGCTCATCGCCGACATGGCGGAGAAGTTGGCCGCGATCCCGGAAGGGGACGGAACGATGCTCGACAACACCTTGATCATGTATGTCAGTGACAACTCCGATAAGCATCACGCTTCGGCGACCGAGTGGCCGATGTTTGTGCTGGGCAACAGCGGCGGTGCACTCAATTCGCAGGGGCGCTACCTGGCCTATCCTCGCTACGGTTCAGCCAACCATAGGCAGACGATTGGGAACTGGCTGACCACAATCACTCACGTGGCCGGTGTTCCTCAGGATCATTTCGGACAGCCGGACATGGCTTTGGGGAAACTTGATATGCAGAGTGGTCCCTTGAGCGAATTACTTGTTTAACCAACGATGCGTGTTTTTCTTCTTTTTCTGTTGAGCCTTGATCTAGGCTGGGCGCAAGACGCCGACACGTTTGTGCACGAGCGCGGGCAACGCCTGTCTTTGGCGGAAGTGACCAAACTCAGCGAGAATCGATCGTTAAAGAAGTTGGATCTTCGCGCGGGCGGTTTGTCGGATCGGGATATTGCGCCGCTGGCCAAAGCGACTTGGTTGGAGGAGTTGCGGGTGGATTCACACACCCTGACCTCGGAGGGCTACGCGGTCTTGAAGGATCTCAAGTGCCTGAAGGTCCTTGGGATACAGAGTTTGTCTTCACCGGCGGAGATTTCCACTGTCTTTGAACTCATCAAGGACTTTCCGCTGGAAGAGTTGGATCTCAGCAACTCCTCCGCGATGACCGGGGAACAGCTGAAAATCTTGAACTGTACGAAGACGCTGAAAGTCCTGGACCTGTCTTGTGGCCGGGGAGGGCTGACCGATGAAGGCTTGGCCGGCCTGGCTGGCTTTACCGAGCTGCGGTCGTTGGATTTGAACGGCCATGGTGGGCTAAAGATGGGATTGGAGGCTTTGTCAAATTTGACAAAATTGGAGGAGCTAAATGTCTATGGATGCCACGGACTCCGGGACGAGGCGTTCATGTCTCTTTTCAAGAATCAGAAGAATCTGAGGGACCTCAACATGGGGTTCTGCTGGTGGCATAAAGGTGAGGGGCTCGTTTTCCCGGCGTCGGTGGAGAATCTTTATCTGGTGGAATCGAAGCAACTGACCGATGCGGCTTTCGAGAACTTTCCCTGTCGGGACACTGTGGTGCATGTGGATTTGTTCCAGTGTCTGCCGATGACTGATAAGGGGATCATTGCCCTAGGCCGTATGCCGAAGGTAGAGACTTTGAGTGTCGGGTGTATCCGGGCGCTGACCAACGAGAGCCTTAAAAGCATCGGTCGGAATGTGACCTTGCGGGAATTGAATATTTCCGACAACGATCTCTTCACCGACGAAGGGATCACTTACTTGAAGAATTTACGCGAGCTGGAAGTTCTCAACCTCTGGCACCTCAAGGGGCTCACTGGTTCCGGACTACAACTCCTGTCCGGGATGCCGAAGCTCCGAGAGTTGAACCTGGCAGATTGTCATCGCCTGTCGGACCGTGGCCTGGACTTCGTTAAGGCGTCCAAATCGATTGAGTCACTGTATCTGGACAACTGCAGGACCATCACCAACGCGGGGATCGCGAAGTTGGCAGGGAATACGAAGTTGAAGGAGTTGACGCTGCAAGGGTGCCCGAACCTGACTGACGAGGCGCTGCGTTCAGTGAGCACCATGCGTGGGTTGCGTTACCTCGACATCAGCAATTGTCTCAAAATGTCGGACGAAGGTCGCCGTAAGATCCAGAAGGCCCTGCCGGATTGCACGATTTCGTTGTAGATGGTCGCTGCCTGGAATGCCAAAGGTGCCGCGCGTTGCTCATCCCACGAAGTAAGTTGAGTGAAAAGAGTACAATCAGCGATTGTTACTTCTTGGACTTGGGAGAAGCTTTTCCCTTGGGTTTCCTCGGCTGGTCCGAGGGTTCGACTTCTTTTTTTGAATCGGTCTCGGCTTTCGGTTTTTTATCCTGATCCGGAGTGGGAGGTGCTGGTTTCTTTTCGCTTTTGCCTTCAGTTTCCTTTTCCTTTTCCTTTTCCTTTTC
>JAPKDJ010000125.1 GCA_026421245.1 Akkermansiaceae bacterium
CGGCTCGCTGCCCCGTGGCTGGCTATGCTATGCGAGCGGAAGCGTCTCAGTAATCTCGTCCGACTCCCGCTAATGCGGGAATGCAAGGCGGCTGAGATTGGCCACCTAAGACTCTTTCGTGGCACCGGAATCTATCTTCTAACAACGACATGGTTACTCTCAATTTCGCCAACACCGACATCTTCGTATCTGTCCCCAAAGTTGTCCGGGTTGTGGAGCTGCCTAAGGCCGTCGGCATGGCTGACCAATGAATGTTAACGCTGCATTCGGCTCCTCCATGACCCGTGTGAGAAGCTGACCAAGCGTCATCGTCGCTCCGCCGGTGTCCTGTCGCGTGAAAACGTCGTCCGATGGATCATAGGCAAACCGCACTTGATCACCGGCAAGCAATCCCGTTACCGAAAGATCACAATTGCGGAGCTTGCCTTGCGCGACTAGCAGATGCAGATCTGATTTCGTGTCGTTTTGAGTTGCGTTTGCTGCGGTCACCGTTCGCGTAAAGCCAACGATGGGTGCCGTCTCGGTCGGGAAGGAGAAGAGAAAGCGCTGGAGCGACTCTCTTTCGTGCTGATTCAGCGTGTCGAATCGATGCGACTCCGCCAGGAAATCAATCAGATCGGCTTTCGAGCCATCAGCGCCGTACCTGAAGCCGGCGAATCGACCGTCGCGCTCGTGAAGGCCGCGAAGTTGTGCGACCTTCGTTGGTTGTTCGATCAGGCTGGTAAACCCGAACCCGCCCGAGCCAGTCGCATTGACGTGGCAGTCAACACACCGGAAGCGATTGTTTCCTTCGCGTCCAACGTTGTTCTTAGTGAGGAACAACTCTTCGCCATCCTTGGCCTCCATTGGAAGAGAATCATCCCGATTGCGATTCGGGTTGGGAGCAAAGCGAATGCTCTTCATGTATCCGACGAGAAGATCCAGATCATCGTCATCAAGAAGTTCGCCTCCCATGAGGCTGACGAACGTACCGTTGAACGATTCAAGTCCTGGCCGATCCGCTCGCCAGTGAAAGAGACGTTCACCGTCAAGGCCGCGTAGTGTTTGCGTGAGAAGCGGGCCCTTCATTGGGTGGACGGGTGACTTGCTGCCATTGTGAAAAAGTTCGCCGCTTGGATTCCCAAGATCCCAGGCCAGGCCATCACGGTCTCCATCGATGTGGCACGAGGCACACGACAGGGTGCCGTTTCCTGACAATTTGGCATCGAACAAGTATCCGCGCCCTTGCCGAATCAACTTTGGCGTCGGGTCAACCATGTCGATTTCAGTGAGAACTTTTCGGGTCGCGGTATTGATGACGGAAAGGCTGTTCGACAGACGATTGAGAACATAGAGCAGTTCCTGCTCGGGATGGTGCGCCATGCTTCGAGGGCCACGCTTGGACTGGGGTTCGACGCTGTCTCCTTCGGCATCACCGATTTCGATCCGAGCAGTCACCTTGCCACCTGTATCGACAACACCGATACGGTCAGTGCCGAAAGCAGCGACGTAGGCCCTGTTGCCTGAAGGATTAAAGATGATGTCCGTTGGCTCAGACAGAGCGGTGGCCAGGGCTGTCGAATTTGGCAATGTTGCATAGTCGATATCCGGATTGAGATCACTGAGGGTCACTGAAGGGGAGTTTCCCGTGGCAATACGGGTCAGCTGGCTGTCAATGACGTGCCCCCTTAGTTCCGGTTCGAACCTGACAAGGTTGCGGGCGTGGGTATTGGCAACCCAGAGCTCGTTGGTGCCTGGACGTTGAGCGAGGTTGAACAGGTTCGTGCCGATCCCCTGGTAGCGGCGACGCACGCTTAGATCCGCCACGTCAATCTCGAAGATGTCGTGATCCGGAAGAGCAACTTTGAGTTGGCCTTTCCACTCTGGATCCTCACTATCGACGATGATGCCCTGGCGCGGCGCAGGCGGCAATGCCTCGTTGGTTGGTTTGGGCGGATTTGGGGCAACGTTATGAGGGATAATGGTCGTGCGATTCCCCGATCGATAGAGAGCCACCCAGACGGTCTTGCCATCAGCACTTGGGAGCAACGTTCGCGGATCGTTGCCCTCGATTGGGATCGATCTGATTTGCTGCCGGGTTCGTGGATCGATGACTCGCACGCTTCGATCCGTCATCGAGGTAACAAAGGCCAGCTTGGGATCGCCTGCGAATGCAAGATCGCCAGGCCTGTCTCCCACCTGAATCGTATCGACGACCGCTCCGATGGAAGTATCGACAACGCTGATCGAGTCGGAAATGTGGTTGACGACCCAGACTTCGTTTTCGGTGTGTTCCGCCACCGCCACCGGTTCGAGGCCGACAGGGATCTCCATCGTCAATTCAGGGGCCTGCGGATCTTCGAGCGAATAGACAGACAATGAACCCGCCGGGGTGTTGACCGCGTAGAGCCGCGAAGCGTCAGCTAAGATTGTCAGCGACCGGGCCTGCGGGCTCTCGAAGTTCGCGAACGATTCCGGTGAAGTCGCCTCTGCCAACAGGTCGCCGGGCAGGCAAATCAGAAGGCATACTCCGAATGTAGTGACTCTTGGATACACCTTCATTGGCATAGATGGGCGAACGGAGCGGTGGAGCGTGCCTGTGACTTTACTTCTCAACATCCCATTTCATGTAAGGCAGACCCTTTGGCGATGACGTCCACAGAGACTGTCCGCCTGCGGTGTAGGAGGCTGCCGTCGCAACGCGGGCGGAGCCGGTGTATATGGCACCTTTCCGCCCATCGGCTGCAACTTCTCTCCAACCGCCAACCTCGGGCATGGAGTCCAAGTAATACTCGAACCCTTTCGGAAGTTCGCCTCTCCACTCACGGCCGTCTTCGGCCTTGCCTTCGCTAAATATGAATTCAACGTAGATGGCGTCTTTGCCATTGTATTCGAAGGGTTCGTCGAAGCGGAAACTCAGGCTGTTCTGAGGGCCACCCCAGGAAGCTGGGGTCAGCGGCGGGAGCCCCTTGAGAGTAGGGAAGCTCCATTGCCTGTCAAAGACCGTCACGGGCTCATCGACAAGATCGTGATCCGTGGATTCGTTATACTTGAGGGATCCCCAATTGCCGTGTGCGACACGCACGGAGACCTTCTCCCAGGTGCGGCCGATGGCGTCGTGATCTCGATGGTCGAGGCGAAACGAAAGGCCACGGATTTTTCGGGGTTCGCCGAGGTGGCTGTTGTCCATGAAGCGATGGGTCGCGTTCGCAGCCCAGCCGAAGATGAACGTCGAAGCCGGGCCTTCTTCATCGCCTGCGGTCGATTTCTTAGGAAGGGATTTGCTTAGTTCCCTCAACTTTTCCAGATCTTCTGGTGCACCCTTCTTGGCGCGCTTCTCAGCCCCCTTTTCGTCAGCATCTTCCACAGCGTATTTGTACTTCGTCATCGCTTGCTCAGCTGTCAGCTTATCGTTTTCGACAGCTTGTAAGAGCGACCACACGAGATCGGATGTTGAACCAGGCTTTCCCTTCCCTCTCTGTCCGTCCTTGTCCTTCTTCACAGACTTGGCGCCTGCCGCCTTGTCCTTGGATTTACCTTTCTCTTCGCCAACTTTTGCTGTGTATCTAGCGATCGCGTCGGCCTCGCTGATATCGCCTGCTGCGACAGCGGCTTTCAACTCAGCACCTAGACTTTTGAGATCCTTCTCTTCGGCCAGTGCTGAGGATGTTAATGTCAGGCCGATTAGGCTAACTGACAATAGCAGAGTGATTCTTCGAAATGGTATAGTTTTCATCGTGTAAGTGTAGATTTGAGTTATAGGTTCATCGTTAGGGCACTAAAAGTTCGACGTGTGTGATCTCTAGATCCGCCTCGTGTTGACTGGTGGAGCACCACCAATCGCTGATTTCCATGCCGAGTGCCGAATGTTCGCCCCCCCGGTGGACAGCCTGGAAGTCCGCAACGGGTAGTTCGAGGTCGAATTCGTCCCCCGAGGCTTTAAGAGTCTGCGTGGATACGTATTTGCCCGCGTATCCTCCACTGGGGTGCTGCGTCGTAAAACCAAAGGTGACCGGGGCGTCTGCTTGAATGGTTCCCCGGATGCGAAACCTCGCACCAGCAGCCACAATGATAGGGGAATCGTTTCCCTTCGAGAGAGAAACCATCACGATGTGCTCGGAACCCTTGCCGTGTTCGGCAATCTTGGAACGCGTCTTCAATAAACCGTCGCTCACTGCAAAATTCGCAGTAGCCTTGTACTTCGCCATGGCAGCGTCCTCGCTCATTTTCCCACTGGCGACTGCTTTTTTCAACTTAGTGGCGAGAGCCTCCAAGCCCGACGACCACTTGCCGTAAATAGCCTCTTCAGCCAAATTGCCGCGCCACATTTGTTTCGCCTTGCCACGGGGGACGACTTCCAGCTCGCGATTATCATCGGCGGCTGCCGTTGCCTGGCTCCCCGCTGACACGTCAGCATCACTACCATCGGCAAGACGTTTCATGCGGACGAGGCCTTCGTTGACAATGAGCTTAGTGGAAGTGGATTCGGCATCCACATGGAACTGCGTCCCCAGCACATCCAGTTTGGCAGTCTGAGTGTGAACGACCATTGGAGTCGACTCGGATTGGGCGACTACCTTGGCTGAAAGGCTGCCCTGCCGAAGATGCAGTTCTTTCCGATCGCTGGAGGATAACATCAGCGTCGATTGCCCAGAAACGGTGACCTTCGATCCATCTTTGAAGACGAACTCTACCCAAGAAGCGGGCAAAAGAGATTCGAGCAATCCGCCGTTCAGTACTGTGCCAACTTCGAGATCACCTCGCACTTGCCCGTCAGAGCTCGTCAGCTGCACCGGGCCATGGATCGCCGTAATCGTGGCAATGTCCGCTTTCGAATCGCGCAACGAGAAGACCAGAGTTGCCCCGAGAACCACCACCGCAGCGGCGGCGGCCCAGAACGAAGGACGCCAGAACATGCGATCAGTAGTCTTCGTTCGGTATTGCTCCTCCTCGCGCTCCAGCCACGGCGCCGTTGCAGAGTCGAGCTCGCCGGCATCGTTTTGAAGATGATAATCCAGGCTCAAGTAACGGCGCATCACCGATCGCAAAGCTGGGCTCGCCATCATGCTATCCTGTAAGGCATTGAAATCCTCGGGATCGATGGTGCCATTGAGATAGGCATCAATCCATTCCTGTTCTTGCGAAGACATTTCTTTCATGACAATTCTCCCAGTTGGAGGGTTTTCGATTCGATGCACTCCATCAACCGTTGCCTCAATCGCTTGAGCCGCATGTAAAAGGCTGCGGCGGTGGAACCTGATTCCTCGGCGAGTTCCGTTACTTTCACACCTTTCGTATAAGCAAGCGTCAGGAACTGACGCTGCTTCTCCGGCAATTCCTCGAGACAAGTTTCGAGGGCGTCTTGCTCTGCCATACGGGCGTCTAGTTCTTCCACACCTTCGTCGGCCATAAGTTCCAGTAGATCCCCACGGAAGACGAGGCGATCGCGCGCCATCTTGCGACGGTACGCCAAGGCCTCAAAGCGGGCGATGACGCAAGCCCACTTTATGAACTTCGTTTGCGGATCGTACTGATCAAACTTCCGCCACGCGACAATGGCCGTCTGCTGCACAACCTCGTCCACGTCCGTCCAGGTCGGCAGCAACGACCGGATGAACCGCCGGAGATGCGGTTCTTGCTGAGCGAGGCATTGCACGAACAGCTCGTAGCGCGTGTCTTCCGGGGTGAGTTCTTGATCAGATTTGAGCATCGTGTACATGAACACTACCGCTCAATAACAAAACTAACGCTTTCGGAGTGCTTTTTCCTACAACAGATTTGAGACGAATTGGCTATTTGGCCCAATTGCGGTGCTGATCGCACAGAACAACACCCCCCTTTCTCCCCCATGTATTCCGCCAAACCCCGGTTTCCGCGACCTT
>JAPKDJ010000014.1 GCA_026421245.1 Akkermansiaceae bacterium
CGCTATCGCTCCCACCATGGCCGCTTCGGGAAATTCTCTCAGCCAGGGCCAGAGCATAGAGAAAACTCATCAGCACAAGAAGCCCCGTGGCAATACAACGCATCTTGCCTAGCAATGGATCCAAAGTCTCGGTCACGGGAAGACTCTGTGGACGCTGAGAATTCATTCGCAAGGGACTCCTTTCATGGTAAAAATCACTCATGCGATCATTTCTCATCGTTTTTCTTGGTGCCATCCCGGTGACCTCCTTCGGTCAAGTGGCCAATCAAGCCGTGCTTACCTTGGTGGACGAAACGGGCCTCAACGAAGTCGATATCGATCTCACGGTCTCGGGGTTTGGATCCTCCAATGACACCTCTGACCTCTCCGGAACAATCGAAGTGCAGCTCAATCTCTCACCGGCAACAGGTAATACGGACGAGATGACTATCCTGTCTGCGGACGTGACCGGCACCGACGTCACGCTTGAGTCCGGCAACTTCCTCGCGAGTTACTCCTTCGAAAGCAAAGATCTTGGCTTCACCGCTTTCACCCCCGTGGCTCCCGGCATCGTGGATCCTTCGAACGGCGAATTCGATGCCTCACAGCATGCACTCACCGTCAATCGCGGTATTCTTAAGGGCGAGGCCAGATCCATCCTCACAGGCTCTCTGGACATCCCAGACTTCAATTTTGCCGAGGTCAACTTCGTTGGCAGTGGAGATGGAACCGGATCTGTTTCCATCACTCCGGGCCGGATCGAAGGTCGCAAGCTCTATTTCAATGTCACTCTCGTATACCCGACCTTAATCGATCAACCCATTGAATCCGAAGATCTGCCGGTTGACGCCAGTGTCAAAATCGAGGGCACCCTCAAGGCCACCGGGGAAACCTTCATCGAATTTCCCGACTATCCGGATTGGGCCTCCGACGCGGGTGTGGGGGCGGCCAGCCAGAATGAATTTGGTCTTTCTCCCAGCACTCCCAATATCATCCTCTTTTCCCTTGGTTTCGATGAAACAAACTCCCCGGAGCAGCTCTTCGACTTCACCTCTGCAGGTGCCACGTTGAAGATCGGGCAGGATGTTGCTTTGGGAGGAGTGGAAATCCAATGGTCGGAAGACCTCATCACGTGGTCCCGTGTTCCCCAGGTCTCCATGGTGAGGGGGTCCAGTCTCATCAGTTTCGGTGACCCCCTCACGGAAGCCCCTACGATCAATATGGATATCACCCGCAAGTATCTTCGCGTGGTCAACAATCCCGGAGGGTAGTTTCTCCCAAGAACAAAAGAGGCGGCGAGTAGAACTGCAATCCAGCCCCCCCTCACCACGTATCTCCTGGCCCGTGGGATTCTCTTCTTCCCAATGATCGAAGCCACCCTTCCCAGGGCCTTGATCTTCCTGAAAGAAGATCTCGAGAGTGCTCGAAAAGATTTCTTCGAGTAATTTAGGACACCTCATGACCTAGAATGGCGGCTCCCACATCCGGCTGGGATGAGCGCGACCGTTTCGAGAGCTTTGTGAAGCCGAGAGAGCACAAAGGAAAAATACTTCTCTGTCATTCCCTGGAAACCCTCAATCAGCTAATCGAGGAAGCCAAGTGGGAGGAATCCTGATCTTTAGGCGGAGGCTAGATCAGCCTCAATCGCCTCCAGGACATCCTCTTCCGGCTTAAAGTCAGCCGCATGGTAGGAACTCCGGACCAAGGGGCCACTCGCCACATGTCGGAAGCCTTTCGCCAGCGCGATTCCCTTCCATTCATCAAACTTTTCCGGTGTCACATACTCCACCACAGGAAGATGCATTTGGGTCGGACGAAGATACTGCCCCAATGTCAAAACAGTGACATCGGCTGCGCGAAGATCATCGAAAGCCCGCTCGATTTCCTCGGGTCGTTCACCCAGACCGAGCATGATTCCACTCTTCGTCGCGATCAAACCGCCGGCCATCTCCTTTGCTTTCTTGAGCACCGAGAGCGAACGGGAATACTGCGCCCTGCTCCGCACAAGCGGCGTGAGGCGCTCCACCGTCTCAAGGTTGTGATTAAAGATATGGGGACGGGCCTTCATTACCAATTCTAGTGCCCAGTCCTTGTCATTAAAATCAGGAACAAGCACCTCGATGATGATCCCTGGATTGGTTTCACGAACAGCTTCAATCGTCCTCTGAAAGTGCTCGGCACCTCCATCCTTGAGATCGTCCCGGGCCACCGCAGTGATGACCACATGGTTCAAATTCATCCGCTTCGTCGCCTCTGCCACGCGGGAGGGTTCATCTTCTTCAAGAGCATCTGGCTTGGCTGTCTTGACCGCACAAAATCCGCAAGCCCGGGTGCATTTCTCACCCGCGATCATGAAGGTAGCAGTCCCTTGCCCCCAACATTCCCAGCGATTCGGACATTGGGCCTCCTCACACACCGTAACCAGATTGAGGTCGGTGATCATGGACTTGGTATCCCAAAAGACAGGATTGTTAGGCAGACGAACTTTGATCCAACTCGGCTTTTTCTCCAGATGCAGTGATGCATCCATTTTCATCCGGGGACCGAAATTCCTGCCGCTTCCGCAACCGCTCATGCCGCTAACTACTCCCTGACGAGCCCAAGTGCAATGCCCGATCTTCCTGTCCTGGGCTCAAAGCCGACTTATTGGCTCTCGAGCTTTTCAGTGGGATACCGATCCGTCCAGAGAGGAGCAAAGGGCCTCTTGCTTTGGGGGACAATTAATCCCGTGTCGGTTTCTTTCTCCTAGTTCTCCCACCATTGGGATTTCTCCTGAACTGTCGTCTTGACGAGCCCTTGGCATATTTCCCTTCGGGAAAGATTCCCGCGCCCGGGACGGTCAGGGGAAAGAGATCACTTATCGGAAGGTTTCGATCTTCCGGTAAAACGCTCCAACGTGTCCGGCTCGATATAAGCACTCAACAACATCTTTTCCCGAGGTCCTGATATTCTTGAAAGTGGTGGTCCCGGTCAACCGAATCGCCTCATCGCTGTTCTTGTCCTTAATTACTCTGAACCAACTCGCATGCAGCTCGGGAATGAAGCCAGACGGATCTTTTATTTCAGCCTCGATTTCTAACCAACATCTCGGCTTCACTGACTTTTCCTTGGGTCCTTAAACCTAAGAATCCAGAGTCTGTTGGATCTGGGCCACGATCTCCTTGATCTCAATCCCGATGAACCACTTGAGCGGAGCGCAACCCGGAAAATGAGAATAAGACGGCAGTAGAAAGCAACGCGGACAACTGCACCTTTTCATCGCCTCAATAGATTGAAGGAAAATCGCATGGCACAGCCCCCAACGAGGGACCTTCTAAAGTCAGTTCGCAGACCGATCCCGCTTGCAAGGTGGGCATCGAAGCCTCGGGGACTCCCCCTCCGTCCTAAACCATCGCCGCAAGTCGCTGGCAGACTTTCTCGACATTTTCACGGGAGTTGAAAGCAGAGATCCGGAAAAAACCTTCCCCTGCCGCACCGAAGCCGGCTCCGGGAGTCACAACAACCTGCGCCCCTTCGAGCATCTTGTCGAACATCCCCCAACTGCTGACACCCTCGGGACATCCAACCCAGACATAAGGAGCATTTTCACCGCCCCAAACCTTGAGTCCAAGTCCTTCGCACGCTTCACGAAGAAGCTTCGCATTGGTCATGTAGTGTTTTACCAATTCCGCCACTTCTACCTTCCCGGCCTCGGAGTAAATCGCCTCCGCTCCGCGCTGCACCGGGTAACTGGCACCGTTGAACTTGGTGGAGTGACGACGTCCCCAAAGCTGCTTGAGAGGAATTCTTTCTCCCGAAGCGCTACTGCCGGTGACCGTTTCGGGAATCACGGTAAAGGCACAACGCACTCCTGTGAAACCACCGTTCTTCGAAAAGGATCTGAACTCAATGGCGCACTTGTGGGCACCCTCAATTTCATAGATCGATCGTGGCACCGAAGAATCCTGTACGAAAGCCTCGTAAGCGGCGTCATAGAGAATCACCGCGTCGTTCTCGAGCGCATACGCCACCCATGCCTCCAACTGCCCTCGCGTTGCAGTCGTGCCCGTCGGGTTGTTTGGATAGCAAAGATAGATGAGATCGACTTTCTCCTCTGGGATGGCGGGAATGAACCCGTTCTCAGCAGTGCACTTGAGATATACCAACCCCTCATATTCTCCTGCTTCATTTGCCTCACCCGTGTTTCCGGCCATGACATTGGTATCGACATAAACAGGGTAAACCGGATCTGTCACCGCGATCCTATTTCCCTGACCAAAGATATCGAGAATATTTCCGGAATCGCACTTCGAACCATCGGAAACGTAAATGTCTCCGGCATCAATCCCAAGACCATCGTAGGCATGATTCACGATGGCTTCGCGAAGGAATGGGTATCCCTGTTCGGGACCATATCCGCGAAAAGTTCCACGATTTCCCAGTTCATCGACCGCCTTCTTCATCGCCTCCCGCGCCGCAACCGGAACCGGCTCGGTCACATCACCAATACCACAACGAATGAGACGCTTTGCCTTTTCCGGCTCAGCGTCGGTGTAGAGGTTCACGCGGCGTGCGATTTCGGGAAAAAGATAACCTGCTTTGAGCTTCTGGAAGTTTTCGTTGATGCGAGCCATGACGAGGAGGGAAATAAACGCAGCTCTTGAAACCCGCAATGCTAATCACTCTTCGAGAGTCACCTTGAGCCTGAAGAATCGTAATTCGGAGGCCTCTGCAATCTCCAGCGAAACCCTCTCAAACTCCGAGTTGACCGGACTTGGACTTCCCTCAACGACCACCCCCGTGACCTCATTCCAGCTTCCGGCCGCCAAGTTCGAAGACGCCTCAACCTCGTAAGTCAAAGCACGATTTTGCGCCTCTATCCGCCTTAGAAAACTAACAACGACTCCCGATGAGGTCTCGGTGACTGAAGGAAGGAGCCTTTCTCCCGTCGACACCTGGACCACCGATGCCAACTCCGGATCTCCCCCAAAGGCATACTCGTGAAGGTTAGCAATTCCGTCCCCGTCAGGGTCGGAAGTTTGCCCGCTTTCGATCAACATCGACGACCACGAAAGATACGACTCAATCACTTCCAACTCAACTACCTCCGTAACCTCATCGAACTCGTCCGCCGAAAACGTCACATCTGAAGTAAAGCTCCCTGGCAACTCAGGAGTAAAAGTAAGAAAAAGCGAACTACCGGTGTCCGTCAAAAGTCCTCCTCTTCTGGCTTCCACCAAAGCCCCCGATCCAGAAGCCACCCACCTCGATCCTGTGAGCGAAGTCCCGCTTGATGTCGGCAGTGTCTGTGAAAACTTGAGATTGTTTGCATCTTCCAGCAACCCGATGTTGGTAACCATGATCGGAATCGTAACCGAATACCCCGCTCGAATTACCGAAGGCACAGTCTCGGTGATAGCGAGAGTCGTGCGCGGCTTGATATTTCCTGGCACCGCTCGAGTCATGTGGTAACCCTCGGCTTCCATTCCCGCATTCAACAAGTCGATGTAGAATGGCACAAAGGTGTCAAAATTTATGATCTCGGTAGTGAATCTCGTCGTTTCGGTCCCAACCAACGAATGGGTTCCGACAATCGCCCCCCTTCCATCCACATCCACTAGCGACGGACTCCCCGAATCTCCGGCTTGGACGTAGGCGTCATCCGAATCACCGAATGAAAAAAGTTTGTTCTCCTTATAGATCCAGAAAAACCCCTCGGTCTTTTTGAGGGACGTCGTGTCTCCAATGGCAGTTCCCTGACCGAACTGGACCCGGCCTTGAAAAACTCCGCGCCCGGCACGGTGGGTCACCATGCCACTCTCATTGAGATGACCCAAAAAAATGAGTTCTTTCCCAACATAATGGGTCTCGGCAACACTCAGAAAAGGTTGGAAATTGATGCCGTCGCTTTCCGGAATCTCATTCTCCAGCGTTCCGATGAAAAGATCGCTTGGATCACCGTCATCATTGAGAATTGTATGGACCGTCCCAACCGCATAGGTCCGCACCATTCCATCTACCGTCACAAATCGGATACTCCCATTCACAGATGGTCGAAAATGGTAGGCTCCCACAAAGTGTTTCGGAGAAACCATGGTATATTGCCGACGAAGCTCCTCCGCCGTCTGGGTCGGAGAAAGATACCATCCCACTCCGGTCAAATCCGTGGCCGCATGGAAGAAATTAGGATTCGGCTTCGGAGCAACCGGAAAGCCCACAAAGCGGTCGTGGCGCGTGCTTGCATAATCTCGAACAATAAGACCAGGAGAAAGCTGTGTCAGAAGAATAAATAGAGCGGGCACCTTCATGATTCAGGACTTGCTACCGGAGAAATCCCGTTTCTCTGCAAAGAGAGGCCTCAACAGGGCACCTCCGGCAACCTGCTTTCGATGTGAAATGGGCGCAGATTCCCTCAGATCAAGGCCGGCAAGTATCCTTTTGAAGGAATTCATAAGGTTCGTGGACAACGCTGAGATGGGGGATCTGGTTTCATTTTTAGAAATGAGGTTACCAGAGGTGCCCACTATAGCGCTCTGAGGACAAACATATCCATAATCTTCGGAAAAACAAATCCATGTATCCAATCCCCACCCATTCCTCGATGAGAACGGTTCGGAGCACTCTCTTTCTCCAACTAGGTGACCGAACTCACTTGTATCACGAGCCTGCACGTGACACTTCCGTCACTTCCTCCAAATCCACCGGAGGGTCTCCGGAAAAACCACCCCTCCGTGCTTCCCATTGTGCTCCCCTTTTCCTCCCACAAACTTGTAGTCATACTCGCGAAACTTCAGCGCCTTCTCCATCTGTAGATTCGATAGCCACCAATTCCCGTGCGGGTTATCTAAATCATTCTCCCCGTCCTGAAGAAATACCCGGATCTCCCGTTTGTCCTCCTTGCGGATCAAGGCTGGATAGACATGCCCTCCCCGAATATTCGTAAAACTACCAATGTGGCTGATCACCTTTTGAAACAGATCAGGCCTCTCCCACGCCACCGTAAAGGCGCAGATCCCTCCGGAACTCATTCCACAAATCGCCCGCTTTTTTGGATCCTTTGTCAGGTTCAATGACTTCCCCGCTTCCGGCAAAATCTCCTTTTCTAAAAACTCGGCGTACTTGGGACTCAAGGTGTCGTATTCCACACTCCGGTTACTCCCCTTCTTGTTCTTCCAGCCCTGACTGCCCTCGATCTTGTCGGTGAAAATACCCGGATTCAAAAAGATCCCCACGGACACGGGAATCTCATTCTTTGCGATCAAATTATCCATGACCACAGTCGCTCGGATCTGTCCGTCTTCCTGCACGTAGGCGTGACCATCCTGAAAAACGATCACGTTCGCAGGCTTCGCCGCATCATACTGTGCCGGCACGTAAAGATAATACTGCCTCAAGGTTCCCTCAAACACCTCACTCTTCCACTCATGCCTCGTGACCTTTCCCAGGGGCACCCCTTCCTTCCTCTTCGAGTCCAGCCCTAATTCGTAAGTCTCCCCAAACCCCGCTCCAACCATCACCCCTATCAACAAAATCTCTCTCAACATTCCCCAGTCCTACCTCATCCTCCTCAACGTGTAAAAACTCTTCCACCAGAGAGCTCTCCTTCCCGAACACCCCCCCCAATTGAATACTCCTCGTTGAAGATTCGATCCCTTCTCTTGTAAAGAGTCCTGCAAAAGATCTCCCAAATCGAAAAATAAATCGCCATCTTTCGATAATAGAATCGTTAAACAATAGGACTCATGAAAACGCTGCTGCTTCTACTCACCTTCGCCCTCCCCCTGCTCGGAGCCACCCGACTCTCCCTGAGCGATCAAACCATCGAGCCGAAAACCAAAATCGAACTCGTTTTTGACAAGGCCATGGTCGCGCCTGAAGCCGTCGGTGAAGGCCTCGACAAAACAGTCGAAAACACCCTTCTCACCATCAAGCCAGCCTGGAAGGCCAAGCTGGTCTGGCGCTCCCAGAACATTGCCAAACTCGTCCCTCAGGAAGCCCCAAAGGTCGGCACACAATATCAGTTCTCCCTGGCCAAGGCCCTCAAGTCCCTCGACGGCACCATCATCCCCGCCCAAGAGTTCAAAGCAGCCTCATCCGAATCATTCCGCATCGTCCGGACCCGCCATATCGGCTCCGTTCGGACTGGCGGCCGTTTCCTTCTTTTCAACGACAACGTCAACCCGGTCACCGCAGCTCCCTTCTTTCAGTTCGTCAGCCCTGAAACCAAAGACCAGAAATCCCAGGTCATCGCAGCCCGAACCCGCAAAGCCACCTGGGGAGACCTCGGCAGCCGGTATTACTACCAACCCAACTGGCAGGAACGGTTCACCGAAAAGTCCCTCCGCAACGCCAATCCGGCACCTGCGGACTCACAGGTGATCAAGCACGCCGTCGTCGTAGAGCCCGTAACGCCCCTCCCCATCGGCAATCAGTGGTCCCTCCGCCGCCTCGCGGCCCTCCCCAACGCCTCCGAAACTTCTGCCGTCAAGGAAATCAATCACTACATCATCGGAAACGTCGTCCCCTTCACCGCATCTTCCATCTACCCTGCCACCACCCCTGACCACCCCCGGACCGTCCGCATCTCGCTCAACCAATCCCTCCCTCTCGATCTCAAACCCGCGGACTTTCTCAAGCACCTCAAATTCAAGACCGAAATCAAAGAACTCAAGGCAGTCTTCGATCACCGCCGTCAAAACGTCACCCTTCAGGGAAACTTCGCCGACCGCGACACTTACAATCTCACCCTCGCCAACTCTCTCCACTCAGCGGACGGCCTGCCCCTCTCACAGACTCTCATCAAGACTCTCAAATTCACTCGCCTTTCTCCCAACATCATTCTTCCCAGCCACGACGAATCCCAACTCGCACGCGGCACCCACACCTACCAAATCCAATCAATCAACAACCAGTCGCTCCGCCTCCGCATCAAGCGCCTTTCACCAAAAGATCTCATCCGCACCTCCCTCGGCTACCGGCACTACACCGGCAACGGTCCCGATAACAAACGCATCAAAACCCGCATTGCCCTCCCTTTCGAACTCATCACCGGCAAAGTCGTCGCCGACGAGAAAATTACCATCAACACCCCGCTCGACACCACCCACACCCACACCATCAATTGGAGTAACTATCTTCCGAAAAATCAAAACAGCGGCGCTTTCTTCGTCTCGATCACCGGTACCAAGGCCGACCACCCCGACCTCAAACGCTCCAAGGAAAAAATCGTCCAATCCCTCGTTCAGCTCACCGACATCGGCCTCGCCTGGAAGCTCACCGACGACTCAGCTCTCCTCTACGCCTACTCCTGCGAAACCGGCAAGGGCCTCCCCGGCGTCGAGTTCGCCCTTTTCGGTGAAGATGCCCTTCCCTTCGAAAAAGCCAGCACCGAAGCCGACGGCACCGCAACCCTCCCCCGCAATGAGAAACACCGTCAACTCCGCGCCCGATTCAAGGGCGACACCATCATCATCCCCTTCGATGACGCCCTCCCCACCGTCTCAATGTGGCGATTCCCCGTCAACTTCGAGCGGGGCAAGGCTCCCCACAACCGTCGCCTCGTTGACCTCTTCACGGATCGAACTCTCTACCGCCCCGGCGAAACCATCCACCTCAAGGGCCTTGTTCGTCATCTGAAAAAAGACAACCTCCACCTCCCCACTTCCATCAAACCAAAGATCACCATCTCCGACCCCATGCGTCGCGTGATCCTCGAGAAAGATCTGACGCTCTCGACCACGGGATCTTTCGACCTCACCCACACCCTCCCGGAAAACACCGTCGGAAACTACAAATTCACCCTCTCCTGGCCAAAGGAAATTGAAGCTGCCGAGGGCATCGAAGACTACTGGGAAAAACGAGCCGCCAAAAAATCAGCCACCTTCACCCATCGCGTCTCTGTTCAGGAATTCAAACGGAACACCTTCGAGCTAGAATCCACCCTCACCGACAAACTCGCTTACTCTCTTAACGCCAAATATTTCCAGGGCACCCCTCTCTCGAAAGGCAAAGTCCGTTGGTATTTCAACGCCAACCCCACCGGATTTTACCCGCCCAATCACCGTGACTTCCTCTTCGGCGATCATCGCGGATACGATCCCGATTACTGGAATCACTACTTCGGCTACACCGATGACAATAACTCCACCGACCGTAAAGGATCACACTCAGAAAACGGCGAAACCGAACTCGATGACTCCGGCAAGCTCGCCATGGACTTCCAACTCCCGGATCTCAAGTTCCCGACGCCACGCCGCACTTCTGTTCAAAGCGAAGTCATGGACGCCAACAGTCAGACACTTGGTTCATTTACTGCCACCACCATCCACTCGTCTGACTTCTACCTCGGCCTCCGCCGCCAGGACCAAATCACCCGCGTTAACAAGGAAATCCCCTTCCAAATCGTCGCCGTGAATCAGAAGGGCCAACTCCACACCGCCCCCATCAACGCCACTCTCACTGTCGAACGCGAGGTTAACACTCAGACCAAATCAAAAGCTCCCAACGGACGCATCGTCATTAAAAATGAAGCGTCCCTCGTCCCCCTCTCCACTCGTGGGATTACTCTCCCTGAAGGAAAGCTCGACCTTCCCTTCACCCCCACTGAATCAGGCAAACACTTCTTCACCCTCACCACCAAGGACGCCTCCGGCCGTGCCATCAAGACCATCGTCACCCGCCAAGTCTACGGCACCGACGAATACCCCTGGGCCTACGAAAACGGGATGCGCATCAAACTCGTCCCCGAGAAGAAACGTTACCTCCCCGGTGACACCGCCCGCATCCTCGTCCTCTCCCCCATCGAAGGCGAAGCTCTCATCACCGTCGAACATCAAAAAGTCACCCGAAAGTTCCGCACCCAACTCACCCTCGACAATCCCGTCATCGAAATCCCCCTCAAAGAAGAAGACGCCCCCAACGCCTTCGTTTCCGTCCTCGTCATCAAAGGCTCGGCCGATTCCAAACGCAAAAGCCCCGAGCCCCAACTCCGTCTCGGTTACTGCGAACTCACCGTTGATCCCTCCTCTTCCCGCCTCAATGTTGATCTCGCCACCACCCAAAGCGAAACCCGCCCCGGTGAAATGATCGAGGTCTCAGGGACTGTCCTCGGCCACAAATCCCAACCTGTCTCCGCCGCCGAAGTCACTTTCTACGCCGTCGATGAAGGCACTCTCGCCGTCATGGGATACGACAACCCGGATCCCCTCTCCCACTTCCACCAACCCCGTGTGCTTCGCATCCTAAACGGAACCTCGCTCAACAACTTCATCCCCGAGTCCGTCAAGGAACGCATGTTCGGTAACAAAGGCTTCATCATCGGCGGCGGTGAGGCCGACGCGCTTTCAGCGAGGGGCGAAGATGAGCAGGATCCAGCCCGCTCCGACTTTAACCCGACCGCCACCTGGATGCCCACGCTGATCACCGGCAAAGACGGCTCCTTCAAGGCCCGCTTCAAAGCCCCCGACACCCTCACCCGCTACCGCCTCATCGCCGTCGCCCACCACGGCACCTCCCGCTTCGGCACCGGCCTCGGCGAGGCCCTCGTCAACAAGCCCGTCATGCTCGAACCTTCACCCCCTGCCTTCGCCCACGAAGGCGACCGCATCCGGGTCAAAGCCCTCCTCCAAAACACCACCAACACCCTCGGCGTTTGGAAAGTCTCCCTCAAGCTAGACTCCACCACCTCCTCCGCTGACCAAATTCTCACTTCCGACGTTCCTGTCGAAGCAAAGGGCCAAGCCACCGTCGAATTCGACGTCACTTTCGCCAACACCGGCACCGCCAAATGGACTTGGACCGCCGTCCCCTCTGCCACTGGCTGGGGACCAACACCACCCACGGACATCGCTAGACTCTCCGACTCCGTCGAATCCACCTTCGAAGTCCGCTACCCCATGCCCCTCCTCCGCGAGGTCCAATTCGTCACCTTCAACGACCCCGCCAAACAGCACAACCTCCTCGATGGTTTCTCCAAAGAACTCGCCGAAGGCCGCGGCCACCTCGAAGTTGAATTCGCCCGCTCCCGCCTCCTCGAAGCTGCCGGAGCCATCGACTACCTCCTCCGCTACCCCTACGGCTGCGCCGAGCAAACGACCTCCTCCACCATCCCCTGGATCGCCGCCAAAAACCTCCGCCACCTCTCTCCTGGCTTCCAGAAAAAGTCCGTCACCGAAATCGACAAAGCCATCCAAGCCGGAGCCGACCGCCTCCTCGGCATGCAAACTTCCGATGGCGGCATCGCCTACTGGTCCGGCGGCCGCACCTCCTCTGCCTGGGCCACCTCCTACGCCGCCCTCGGCCTCGTCATGTGCCAGGAAGCCGGAGCCAATGTCCCCCAATCCTCCCTCGATCAACTCGCCAAATTCCTCTCCTCTAGCCTCCGCGGCATCACCGGAATCAAGTCCGACTACGACGCCGAAAACTACGCACGCAGCCTCTACGTTCTCGCCCGCCTCGGCAAACCCGAGCACGCCTATCAAGCCAAGCTCCACGAAAAATTTAAGAACGACGAATTCCCTCGTTCCGCACGGGCTTTCCTTGCCCTCGCCGTCCATGCCTCAAAACGACCTATGTGGGGAGAAATCCTCATCCTCCCTGTGAAATCTGAGCCCGCCACCGGCTACTGGATGCCTTCCCAAAATTCCGACGCCTTCGAACTCCTCGCCTGGTCCACCGTCCAACCTGACTCACCCGAATGCGAAGCTGCTCTCACAAAACTCCTCGCCAAACGTTCCCGGCACGGCCACTGGAACACCACCTGGAATAACGCTTGGTCCCTCCTCGCCATGAGCACCTACGCAAAGACCCACGAAACCTCCAAAGAAGATATCCACCTCATCATCCAAACCTCCGACGGCCCTCAAAAAGTCACGATCCCCAAAGACAAAGCCTCCCACACCGTCAAACTCCCCCTCGAAGGTGGCTTCAAACTCCTCGCCACCTCCGACGCCCGCACCTACGTCCACACCACTCTCGCCTCAAAACCAAAAATCGCGCCGGTCCAACCCGTCTCCAAAAATGGTCTCTCCGTCATTCGTACGTATGAGCGCGTGAAATCCGACGGAACCTCCGAACCTTTGACCGATCCCAAGGTTGGTGACCTCGTTAAAATCACCCTCACTGTCTCCCTCCCCGCCCGCGATATGCGCTACCTCGCCATCGACGACCCCCTTCCCTCATCTTTTCAGGCTATCAACACCGACTTCCAAAGTCAGGCCGGTCGCGTGAAGGACAAGAGCAACTGGAGCGTCTCCCACCAGGAAGTCCGCATGGATCGAGTCCTCTTCTTCGTTGATCACCCCCGACGCTCCAGCAACGCCACCATGACTTACCATGCCCGAGTCACCCATCCGGGCGAAATCTTCGTCCCCTCCACCAAAGTCGAGGAAATGTATGACCCCGCAAGCTTCGCCCTCGGAGCCACTCAAAACCTCACCGTAAGATGACCCCGCAAGGAACCCCAACGGAGCGCACTCAATCAAGGCATCGCCCTAGATTGATCATCGACCCGCCCCATGGGCAAGCTCATTGCTCCGCTTCCCTCAAAGCTCACCTGCCGCCCTCTCCACAAATCCCGCCTTGCTTCTTCCACAAACTAAAATTTAGTGAAGATTCGCGTCGATTCGCCATCCCCTTCATTCATAATCATCTCATGAAAGTCCTTCCTCTTTTCTTCCTGACCGCCACCGCCCTCTTCGCAGCGCCCCAAATCAAGATCACTCCCACCTTCGAAAACCAAAAACTCAAACTCCCTGTCGCCCTCGCCATCCCATCCGACAACTCCGAACGACTCTTCCTCGTCCAGCAGTTCGGCAAGATTACGATCCTTCCCACGGACCGCACTTCGTCCAAGGAAATTACCTTCCTCGATCTCACGGACCGCCCTCTCATTGAAAAGGAATTCGAAGAAGGCCTCCTCGGCCTCGCCTTCCACCCAAACTACGCCAAGAACCGTAAGTTCTACATCTACTATACCCTTCAGGATCCCAAGCACACCGTGATCAGCGAAATGCAGACCTCGGCCACCGATCCCAACAAGGCCGACCTCTCCACCGAACGCGTCCTGCTTGAAATCCCCCAACCTTTCTGGAACCACAACTCAGGTAACATCCTCTTCGGACCCGACGGCTACCTCTACATTTCCATCGGAGACGGCGGCAAATCCAACGACCTCCAGCGGTTCTCTCAAAACACTTTCGTCTACAACGGAAAAATTCTTCGTATCGACGTCAACACCCGTGCCGGAAATCGACCCTACGGCCTCCCGGACGACAATCCCTTCCTCAACAAGCCAGGTCACCATCCCGAAATCTTCGCCCTCGGCCTTCGCAACCCCTGGGGCCTCACCTTCCACCCTGCCACTAAGGAACTCTGGGCCGCCGACGTCGGCCAAGGCGCTTGGGAAGAAATCAACATTATCAAGAAAGGCGGTAATTATGGTTGGTCTTTTGAAGAAGGCACCCACCCCGCCAATGCCCGCGATGACCAGCCCTCTAAGGCAATAAAATTCATCGACCCCATCCATAAATACGACCGCCTCAGCGGCATCTCCATCACCGGCGGACTTCACTATCGCGGCAAAGCCGTCCCCACCCTTCAGGGCCAGTATCTCTATGGCGACTGGGGATTCGGCAGCCTCTGGGGCCTCGGATACGAAAATGGAAAAAAGACGACCAACACCAAGATCTTCGCCCGCACCAAGGAGAACGAAAAATTCCGCCCCACCGCCTTCGTCGAAGATGCTGAAGGCGAACTTCTTATCCTCTCCCACGATCACAAAATCTACACCCTCTCGCCCAAAAAATAGCTCATGAAATGATTCGTCGCCCGTCCATCCCGCGCTTTGCTCCATGGCTCATTCTCCTCCCGCTCCTTCCCCTTTTGGGACCTCTGCCGGAAAAGTTGCAGGACCCGCCGGAGCCGCACGGGGTGCTTTTGGATCGTAACGGAAAAGAGCTCACCCACTTCCCGCGCGAAGACTACTTCCGCCACCAACCGGCCTCACTCGACGAGATCCCAGACCACCTCATCAAGGCCACCCTTGCTGCCGAGGACAAACGCTTCTTCGAACACCCCGGCATCGACTACGCCGCCACCGCCCGGGCATTGTACGAGAACACTCGTAGTATCCGCATCACCTCCGGAGCATCCACGATCACCCAGCAACTGATCAAGATCTCCACTCCGAAGGAAAAACGGACCTTCTGGAAAAAAACCTCTGAAGTCTTCACCGCCCGCCGTCTCGAAACCCGCTGGTCAAAGGACGAAATCCTCACTGCTTACCTCAACCGACTCGACTACGGTTCCCACCGCCAGGGCTGTGCCGTAGCCACCCGCTTCTTCTTCGACAAACCTCTCGCCGACCTTTCTCTCGCCGAATCCGCCCTCCTCGCCGGACTCCCCCAGGCCCCCTCTCGGCTCAATCCGCTCCGCAACCCTGCGGCAGCTCTTGAACGCCGCAACTGGATCCTCGACCGCCTTCAATCCGAGTTCGACTACCAGCCCGCAACCATCGACCAAGCCAAGTCCGAACCTCTGCTCCTAGCTCGGCGCGCGATTCCAAACCCCATTCCCCATCTCACCACAAGGTTCTCGGAAGGAGCCCGCCTCAGCATCGACTCGGGGCTCCAACGTGAAACTCACCAAATCCTCAACGACGAACTGGCAAAACTCCGCGAAAAGAACGTCCAGCATGGCGCCATTGTCGTCGTCGAAAATGCCACCGGGGAAGTCCTCGCCCTTCACGGATCTTCCGACTTCACCGGCAGCAACAGCGGACAGATCAATGGAGCCCTCGTTCCCCGTTCCGCCGGCTCCACCCTCAAGCCCTTCACCTACGCCCTCGCCTTCCAAAACCAAGGTCTCTACCCCGGCACCATCATCGCCGACATCCCCACCGATTATCAAACCGAGGAAGGCCTCGATGCTCCGAAAAACTACGACCGCCGCCACCACGGCCCTGTCTCCATCCGCCACGCCCTCGCCAGCTCGCTCAACGTCTCCGCCATGCGCATGCTCAACCAAATCGGTGGCCCCGAACCTCTCCATTCCCTTCTGACTGAACTCGGCCTCACTCTCCCCCGCAAAGCCACCGAATACGGCCTCGGCCTCACCATCGGAAATGCCGAAGTCTCCCTCCTCTCCCTCACCAATGCCTTTGCCACCCTCGCCCGCCTCGGCAAACACCTCCCAACCACCTTCTTTCATGATGAAACCGGAGATCCCTCTTACCTCCTATCCCAGGAATCCTGCTACCTCATCGCTGACATCCTCTCCGACAATCAGGCCCGGGCCGGGGCCTTCGGCACCAATTCCGTCCTCCGCCTCCCCTTTTCTTGCTCCGTCAAAACCGGCACCTCCTCCGACTTCCGTGACAATTGGTGCCTCGGTTTCACTGCCGATTTCACCGTCGGCGTCTGGGTCGGCAACTTTGATAACTCTCCCATGGCCGGCATCTCCGGCGTCAGCGGAGCAGGCCCCATTTTTCACCGCACGATGCTCGCATTACACGAAGAAAAGGAAGCGAGCTTTCCAAAACAGCCCGCTTCCCTCGCCTCCATCTCGGTTGACGAACGCACGGGTCACCATTTTCCCATTCCACCCGAATCATCCACCCCTTGGCACAAAAAGGAACTCTGTCCCCGAGAGCACCTCCCCCTTCCGGTCTCCTCCCAGAACTACGGCCCGCAGAACCGGGCCCTCCTCTCCCGGCAATTCTCCGAGTGGTTTCAATCCGCCGACAACGCCAAATCCCACGCCTTCGCTCTCACTGACTCAAAACCCGTCACCCGCCAGAGTCTCCAGTTCCTCACCCCCCTTCCCGGAGCCACTTACTACCTCGACCCCGAACTCCCCGGAACTACCAACCAGCTCCAGCTCACTTCCAACCTCCCCGATGTCACTTGGTCTTCCGAAACTCTCACGATCAAGAACGACAAAGCCACCCTCATCCCCGGCACCCACCAGATCCACCTCTCCCACTCCAAGAGCAAGCAAAACATCACCGGCAAAATTAGGGTCGAAGAACTCTAGAAGTTCCGGCTGTCCTAGCACTCGACATTCCCGGCAGTCCTGACTACCCCTCCAGCTTCTGCCCATGACTCTCTTCTCTGCCAACGAACTCCGCCTCGCCTACGGTCACCAAACCCTCCTTGATGGAGTCACTCTTGCCATCGCCGCGGGCGAAAAAGTTGGCCTCGTCGGGCGCAACGGCTGCGGAAAGACTTCTCTCCTCAAAATTCTCGCCGGGGAAAATCAAGCCGACTCGGGAGACATCTCCACCCGCCGCGGCATCCGTATTGGCTACCTTCCCCAGGAGTTCGAACTCGATTCCACCCTCTCGGTTTACGACAACATTGCTTCGGGAGCCGCCGATGTCGTGAATGCCATCACATGCTACGAGAACGGCGAGGCCACCGAGGCAGAACTCGCCGACCACCTCACCCTCATCGAGCACACCGATGGTTGGAATCTCGACGCCCGTATCAACGCCCTCGCCAACGCTCTCGGCACTCCTCCACTTGAATCAGAAACCGGCCTTCTCTCCGGAGGAGAGAAACGCCGCGTCGCCCTCTGCCGCGCCCTCGCTTCCCAGCCCGACCTCCTTCTCCTCGACGAGCCCACCAACCACCTCGACTCCGAGTCCATCCGTTGGCTCGAGGATTTCTTAAAAACCTACGGAGGTGCCGTCATCTTCGTCACCCACGACCGCTACTTTCTTAACGTCATTGCCACCCGCATCATCGAGATCTCCGGAGGTAAAGCCTTCTCTCATCCCGGCAACTACACCGCCTTCCTCGAGTCCAAGGCGATCCGTCAAGGGATCGCCGAAAAGACCGAAAAGAAGCGACAAAAATTCCTGAAAGACGAACTCGAATGGGTCCGCGCCGGCGTGAAAGCACGTACCACCAAATCCCGCTCTCGTCTCGATGCCTTCTACGAAGTCAAAGACCAGGACGCCCCAGAGGTCGAAGGCGAAATCGACCTTCTCATCCCTCCCCCCCCTCGCCTGGGAAACACCATCGTTGATCTCGAAGACGTCTCATTTACCTACGACCTCGACAACGGACGAGAGTCCACAGGGCAAGTGTCATCCGCCCGCACCTTGTTCCGCCATCTCAATCTCTCTTTAGAGGAAGGCCAATGCACCGGCATCGTCGGGAAAAACGGTGTCGGAAAAACCACTCTCCTCAAAATCTGCCTCGACCAACTCGAACCCACCTCCGGCAAAGCCACCCTCGGCAAGCAAGTCAAGATCAACTACATCGACCAAACCCGCATGCAGCTCGATGGCACCGGCTCCCTTCTCGATGAAATCTCCGAAGGGAGCGAAAAAATTTCTTTCGGCAACGAAACCATCGGCGCCCGCGCTTACCTGAAACGCTTCCTCTTCTCCGACGAGCGCATCAACGAACGCGTCGATCTTCTCTCCGGTGGCGAACGCGCCCGCCTCATGCTCGCCAAGGTCCTCAAGACCGGCGGCAACCTTATCGTTCTTGACGAACCCACCAACGACCTCGATCTCCAGTCGCTCCGCATGCTCGAGGAAGCTCTCGCCGCCTTCCGCGGCACCATCATCTGCGTCTCCCACGATCGCTACTTCCTTGACCGCATCTGCGACCAAATCGTGGCGTTCGAGGACGATGGAGTCAAAGTCTCCCCCGGCAACTTTTCCTACTATCTCGAAAAGCGCCAAGCCCGCGAAAACGCCGAGCGCGCCCAAGCCACCGCCGCCAACCGCGAAGCCAAAAAACGCACCGCCGCCAAAAAAGACAAGCCGCGCAAGCTGACCCTCGCCGAAGCCAAGGAACTCGAAACTCTCGAGGACAAAGTCATGGAGTCTGACGAAGCCGTCACTGCCCTTCAGGAAAAACTCTCTTCCTCCGAAGTCCAAACCGACTACGAACAAATCCCCGTAGTCATGGCCGAACTCAATGCCGCGAAGCAGACCGCCGACCACCTCCTCCTGCGCTGGGAATTCCTAGAAGAGGTCAAAGCAAATACTCCTTCGTAAACGAAACTTTCGGACCTCTGTTCAATGGTCCTTCGGCCTCCATGTCCAAACAGGTCCCAGTGCTTCCCAACCCTACCATTGCTCCTATCCAGACCGTTAAGGCCACCCCCATGAAAAAAGGAGCAAATAAAATGGCGGGAGAATCACATGAGTAGCTACGTTACCGATAAAGCCGAGCTCATCGAAAAACGAACCCGTTAACTCCTTTCCACTCTCCATTCTCTACCTTAAATCCCCTTCCATGAGCGACATCCCAAACTGCCCCGAGTGCAACTCCGAATACGCTTACGAAAACGGTCCGCTTTTTGCCTGTCCCGATTGCGAACACGAATGGTCGGCCGAGGAAGCCACCGCTGCTGCCGAGGCTCTCATTCTCCGCGACGCCCACGGCAACGAACTCAACTCCGGTGATTCCGTCCAACTTACCAAGGACCTCAAGGTCAAAGGCACCTCCACCACCCTTAAGATAGGCACCAAGGTGAAAAATATTCGTATCTCTCCCGAAGCCGACCACGACATCGACTGCAAGGTCGACGGCATCGGCCCCATGAAACTGAAGTCGCAGTTCGTGAAGAAAATCTAGCCTCAACGAGGCGAAATCGCTCAGCCCAGATCAAAGCGAAGCGACGGCCTAGGGTTTATTAACCCGATTCCTGAGTGGCCAAGCCAACCGCGTCGGAGCATCAGCCGTTTGCCCGTAGGCCCTCCCTCCAACTCCGCAGCAAGGTCAGCTCTGCTTCGATCCAGCACTTGCTCCATTTCCTCACTGTCTCTCTATCGATCAAGCACACGGCTATTGTCTTCACCCTTCTCAAAACCATCTCTGCAATCGCGGAAGTGGTTTTTCTTTTGCCCTAGTCACCTCCCCTCTCCAACCTTTCAAGCATGATCTTCCGATTCGTGCTCCTGCTCATTCTGACTCTCCCGGGTTACGCCGCTCCAGACTGGGAAGACCAAGCAATCTTCCGCATCAACAAGATGCCCGCCCACACCGTCAAAATGCCCTTCCCCACCAAGGAGGCCGCCATGACCAAACTCCGCATGGAGTCTCCCTGGTGCCAGCTTCTCAACGGCGACTGGAAATTCTCCTGGGTCGATCACCCCGAAAAACGCCCGCTCGATTTCTTCAAACCCGACTTCAACGACTCCTCCTGGAAAACCATCCCCGTCCCCTCCAACGTCGAACTCCACGGCTACGGAACCCCCATCTACTGCAATCACCCTTACCCTTTTAAAAAGGACCCGCCCCATGTCATGGGCGAGCCTGAAAAGCACTTCACCACCTTCAACGAACGCAACCCCGTCTCCTCCTATCGTCGCACCTTCAGCCTCCCGGCTGATTGGGAACATCGCCAAACCACCATTACCTTCAATGGCGTCTCCTCGGCATTCTATCTCTGGTGCAATGGCCAAAAAGTCGGCTACTCGCAGGACTCCCGCACTCCCTCTGAATTCGACCTCTCCTCCTTCGTCAAGGAAGGCAAAAACACCCTCGCTGTCGAAGTCTACCGTTACTCCGACGGAGCCTACCTCGAATGCCAGGATTTCTGGCGCCTCTCGGGGATCTTCCGCGACGTCTACCTCACCTCAAATTCCAAAGTCGACCTCATCGACTACACCATTCTCGCTACCATCAATGACGACGGCACAGGCCGATTCTCCTTTTCATCTAAAGCCTCAGACACTTCAAAAACCGTCGGCCTCACCCTCGAACTCATCGATACCGACGACACCGTGATCTACGCGCCAAAGGAAGCTCCCAACCCTGGAAAAAACACCAGCATCATCCCCGGCGGACAAATCATTAAAGAGAGTTTCAAAATCAACCCATGGACCGCCGAAACCCCTTTCCTCTACACTCTCGTCATCGGCGTCGGTGAACTCGAAAAAGAACCCACTCATTTCTATTCCCACAAGGTCGGTTTCAAAACTTCCGAAATCAAAAACGGACAACTCCTCATCAACGGCCAACCCGTCCTCATCAAGGGTGTCAATCGCCACGACCACGACCCCGACACCGGCCACTACATCACCGAGGCCGTCATGCGCAAAGATCTCGAGCTCATGAAGCAACTCAACGTCAACACCGTCCGCACCTCCCACTACCCCAACGACCCGCGCTTTTACGAACTCTGCGACGAATACGGCATCTACGTCATCGCCGAAGCCAACATCGAATCCCACGGCATGGGCTACGGGCCCGAGTCCCTCGCCAAGGACCCCAGCTGGAAGGAAGCTCACCTCGACCGTATCACCAACATGGTCCACACCCTCAAAAATCAGCCCTCCATCATCATCTGGTCCATGGGCAACGAAGCAGGCGACGGCGTCTGCTTCGAATACTGTGCCGACTGGCTCCACAGGCGCGCGCCGGTCAAATACCCCGTCCACTACGAACGCGCCGGCCAGGCCAAACACGTCGACCTCTACACCCCCATGTACGCCGGTATCAACGGCACCCTCAACTACTGCCGCAGCGAAGAGAAGAAACCCCTCGCCCAACAACGCCCCCTCATCCAGTGCGAATACTCTCATGCCATGGGCAACTCCTCCGGCAACCTCTGGGACTACTGGGAAGTCATCCACCAGGAACGCCTCCTCCAAGGCGGCTGCATCTGGGACTGGGTCGATCAAGCCCTCCGCGAAACCAAAAACCCTCTCGCCACCCTCCGCGAAACCGGCGAACACAAAGTTCAAGTCGCCGGTGAACTCGACGCCGAAACCGGGCTCAACAAGGGCTACGTCCTCATTGCCGACAGCCCCGCCCTGCAAACACCCCGCGCCCTAGCCATCTCCGTCGAGCTCCGACCCTCCGACGCCAACGGCAGAGACAATCCCATCCTCACCAAAGGCGACAACAGCTGGGCTCTCAAACTCAACAAGGGCGGCGATCTCGAATTCTTCATCTACGATGGCACCTGGCGATCCGTCACCGCCCCCCTCCCCACGGACTGGGCTGGCAAGTGGCACACTCTCACCGGTTCCTACGACGGCAAAACAATCCGCCTCCTCTACGACGGCAAGGAACTCGCCAGCACCGATCACGCCGGAAAAATCGCCAAGAACACCTATGCTGTCGGTATCGCTCAAAACGCCCAATACCCCGATCGCTCCTTCTCCGGCGACATCCGCCGCGTCTCCATCCACAACGGACCCAGCCTCGACGACCAGCCCCTCCTCACTCTCGACCTCACCAAATTCACCCGGCCGGAAGGCGAACTCGAATTCTTCGCCTACGGCGGCGACTACGGCGACCATCCCAACGACAACAACTTCTGCTGCAACGGCATCATCAACGCCGACCGCGTCGTCTCCCCCCAAGGACCCGAAGTCCATAAGTCCTACGAAAACATCCACCTCACCTTCGACGATGAGAACTACGAATTCACTGTCCGCAACGGATTCTTCTTCACCAATCTCGATCAGTTCGACGTCCACTGGGAACACCTCAACGAAGGAAAACTCGTCACTAGGAAATCCATCGCTCCCATCAAACTCGCTCCTCATAAGAAACAGGTGATCCCCTTTCCGGACATCGATCTCAAGGCCGGCCTCGAACAACACCTCACCTACTTCTTCACCCTCCGCGAGGATACCGCCTGGGCAAAAAAGGGCCACGTCATCGCCCAATCCCAGTTCAGAGTCGCTACGCCAGTTTCTTCCCCCTTCTTCGGAGGCGGAAAACTCGTGATTGATGGCCCGCGCGCCACCCTTACCGCCGGCAATCTTACCGGCATTGTCGATACCATGACCGGACAACTCACCTCGCTCACCAAAGGAGACACTGAGTTTCTGGCCTCACCCCTCCACCTCAACTTCTGGCGCCCGCTCATCGATAACGACAAGGGAAACCGCGCCGCCAACCGCAGCGGCATGTGGCGCGCCGCCGGACCCCAGGCAACGGTGACCTCCACCAAGTCCAACGGAGCGAGCCTCACCTGCGACCTGAAAATTCCCGCTGGCGACACCACCGGCCGAATCACCTATATGGCCAGTGACGACGGTCTCTACGTCAACGTCACCGTTTCTCCCAAAGGCAAACTCGGCGACCTCCCCCGCATCGGCATGCAGGCCACCATCCCCACCAGCTACGATAAATTCACTTGGTTCGGCAACGGCCCCCACGAGTCCCACGTCGACCGCAAAGCTAGCACCCTCGTCGGCCTCTACAAAAAATCCGTCCCCGACCTCTTCTTCCCCTACTCCGAACCACAGGAATCCGGCAACCGCACCGACATCCGCTGGATGACCCTTTCGGACAAAAAAGGCCATGGCCTCCACATCACCGCCCTCGACGGGAAACTCCTCGAAGGCGGCGCCTACCCCTTCCTCATGTCCGATCTCAAAGGCCTCCGTCACCCATGCGACATCCCCAAGCGCGACGTCTACACCATCAACATCGACCATCGCCAAACCGGTGTCGGTGGAACAAATTCCTGGGGCGCCCGCCCCCTTCCACAATATCAAATCAAACCCACCGGCACCTACTCCTGGTCCTTCCGCCTCCAAGGTAAATAACCCCAATATTATGCCCTCCCAACCAAAAGTCCTCATCGTCATCGGCGACGCCTCCGAAACCCTCGACACTCTCTATCCCTTCTACCGGCTCCAAGAGGCCGGCATCACTCCCGTGGTCATCGCTCCCGAAAAACGAACTTACCAGATGGTCATGCACGAAGTCCGCCCCGGCTGGACCATCACAAAGGAATGGGAAGGCTACCAACTCAAAGCCGACCTCGCCTTCTCCGAAGTCAACCCGGAGGACTACCTCGGCATCTTCTTCTCCGGCGGTCGTGCTCCCGAATACATCCGCGAAGATCTCGACCTCATTCGCCTCACCCAGTGGTTTTTTGATAACGACAAACCCATCGCCAGCGTCTGCCACGGTGTCGAAATCCCTGCCCGCGCCAATCGCGTCAAAGGCCGCCGGATGGCCACCGTCCCCAAGTGTCAATTCGACCTCGAAGTCTGCGGCGGCATCTATGTCAACGAACCCTGCGTCATCGACCGTAACCTCGTCTCAGGTCGCACCTTCCACGACAACGGCCACTACGTTGGTCCTTGGATTAAAATGCTCGAAGAAAGCATCACAACCTTAAAATGATCCCCGCTGGCTTCGAAGAAGACGGATACGTCATCATTCCGGGAGTAGTCCCCGCTTCAGCCATTGAGCGACTGGCCAAAGAAGCAGACCGTCTGAGACAATTATCCGGCTCGGCTTGCCTCCGCAATATCCGCGCCAAATCAAAGATCTTAGGGAGCCTTACTTTCCATAAGATCCTACCTCAAGGGTAACACCCGGTTCGAAGTATTCTCTTCGAGAAAACTGCCGCAGAAAACGGGGTTCTTCGAGTCATTCCCAGAAGCCATCTAAGCCGGATCGGGTTCAACCGGCAATCTTACTCCAAACGATCATCGTCGTTCTAACAGCCAGCACGCAGGCCACCACAAACCCGACCGAACAAATTCCCAAGATCCAGCGCGGAACCTTCCGTTCTCCGATGAGATCCTTCCGCGTTCCGAGATAGAGCAAGGCTCCCGCCAGCATCGGAAGGCCCAACACCGTGAGCGCTTGAGCAAAGGTAATCAATCCGACCGTCTCAGAAGCCCCCGAAAGCGACAACGCAGCCACCAGCATACCGATCAGCAAAGCAAGGCACGTTAATCGTCGCGGCATCACGTCCGACAAACGCCATCCCTTGCCCAGACTATCTGACAGGATAGTCCCACCAATCACCGCATTCACCAGAAAGGAGCTAAAGGCACCCGCCATAATCCCTAAACTGAAAATCACCTTCGCGCTCTTTCCGAACAAGGGTTCCAATTGCCGGGCTACGTCACCCACGCTCTTCAATTCCACCGTCTCGAGCCGTCCATGGAAAGTCAGTACGGAAGTGATGAGGATGAAAGAAGTCACTCCTCCTAAAACACAGATTCCAAAGATTGAATCACGTAACCCTTCCCGCCAGTCGGCCAATTTCCACCCCTTCTCGCGGACTAGATATCCTTGGTAAAAAGCTCCGCCAATCGAGAAGGTCGTACCAATCATTCCCAACAGCGGGATTAGGTCCCGCTTCCCCTCCTTCACTTCTCCGCCCACTGCTGGAGAACCGATTGAACCATACAGGACCACGATGAAGTTGCAGGTGAAGGCCAGAATCATGACCATCACCAAAACCTTCATGAGCCTCTCGATCTGTGAGTAGAGACTGCGAATACGAAAGAGGCAGAAAACAACGAAGAGATTGATCACCAACAACACTCCAAGCTTCGGCCCAAATCGGGTCAAATGTGTTCCGTCGCCGACATCTTCAAAGAGTGGCTCCAATCCCGCGATGATTGCCAGATTGTTGCTCGATTGAAACAAGGCCACCACCAAAAATAAAACCATCCCGACAAACAAGGAAGCCCCGCGCCCAAGACGAGCCGCCAGTTCCTCGCAGAGACTCCGCTCATAGGTCACCCCAAGGCGCGCTGCGAGAGCGACCATACCGATCATCAGAAAAGTTGACAGAGCTAGGACGAACCAGGCCGGAAACCCAAAGTCAGCTCCTACCTTTGAGCTCGTCAAAATACTCCCCGGCCCCAAGACCACGGCTGCAATAATAATGGTCGGGCCAATCTTCCCGGTTAGCTTTTTCAATCGTTCTATCATCTTGCTTCTCCGATCACGGTTCGTGGGTTCTCAACAATCACCTTCCGAATCTCAGCCTCGCTGAATCCCAATTCTTGCGAAAGATTATCGGCAATTCGCGGCATCGTCACGGTCGATCCAATCAAGTGACTCCCGTCCGGCGCCCGTGCCACCAAATCCGATCCGATCCTCACATCCCGTCCGAGAAAGCGATAATCACCCGGACCCATGCGGGCCGCCGCAATGGCATCCGTCACCATCACGATTTTTCCAATGCCAACAAGATCCAGATAGTTGCGTAAGGTCGCGAACGGCACATGAGCTCCATCAGGGATAAAGCTGATCCACAGTTCTTCACGAAGAGCCAGCACCCGTTGAATGATATTATCGTGGCGATTCAAATTCATCGGGCACCCGTTACCGAGATGCGTAAACATCCTCAGCCCGGCATCGATGGCCCCTCGTAGCTCTTCAAAGGTGGGGTCACAGTGGCCAGCAGCCACGCATACGCCCTTTTCGGTCAAGTGCTTTGTCACCGAAAAACCGGTATCGCGCTCGGGAGCAAGAGTCACGATCCGGGTCAACCCTTCCGCCGCATCAAGAAGACGATCAGCCACCGAAACTTCGGCAACCCGCGCATGCACAACAGGATGGGCTCCGATAAAACCTAGACTCTCATTCAAGAATGGGCCCTCAATATGAAACCCTCGAATCATTTCCGACCACTCCGGATCTTTCTCCCGCAACCTCACCAAACGCTCAATACGCCGACACATGACATCAACATCGTCAGTGATGATCGTTGCCAAAACCCCACCCACGCCATCCTCTTTCAAAGCAGCGCACACAATCGCCAGACTTTCGGCGTTCAGATCATCGCCGTTAAAATCAACACCCGCATATCCGTTTGTCTGTAAATCGAAGGATTTCATTTCTCTTCCCTTCGTTCAAAAAACTCCCGGGCTCGTAATTCATCAAGCGGCAAGTCTACCGGCGTTCTCTCAGCCGCTGAGATCTGAGCCGCCCAACCTAAGTCCGCCACGGCGGCCGAGTTCACAAAACTCAGAAACGATTGCTCGCCCTTCCGAATGCACTCCAAAAAATGAGCCACACATTCTCCGGTCTGATGCTTCATCACATCGCCGCTATCCGGAGTGCTTGTGTCGACCGGCCATTGATGTGCCTCCAGCCCCTCTGCCTCACATCGTGAAGCATCCAAAGGATACACCCATCGCCCCTCTGTCGATTTCTCCGACCAAAAGCGAACCTTTTGGGGACGATCCAGCTGCGAATCAAAAATCAAGCCGCCCTCCGTGCCATGGATATTGTGATAGGCATCATAACCGTTTGCCTGATCGACGTTTCCAAAACACAGCCCGGCCGCTCCGTTGCTGAACTCAATGTGCAAATTCCAAATCGCGGGGATATCAAAGTCCCGGCGATGCACCGTGCTACTCGTGGCATAGACCCGCACCGGGGTGGCCCCTTGCTCGGCCATGATGTTCAACATCACCGAGAGCGAATGAATAATGCCCATTCCAATCGCATCTCCCATTCTCTCTCCCGAAAGCTTCCACACCTTGTCATCTGCGATGTTGATGGGATGCCGGTAGTTGACTTGAATCTGCGTAATAGCCCCAAAGACTCCTTCTGCAGTCATGCGCCTGATCCGATTCTCTAGCGCATCAAAATTCATGAGGTAGTCGACAAAAGTAACCTGCCCGGGATTGGCCCTCTCCAATTCGATTTGCTGTAAAAAATCATCGTAGCGCGTCGCACAGGGCTTCTCACAGAAGACATGCTTGCCCGCCTTAAGGGCTGCGATGGCCTGGAGGCCGTGTGCCTCATTGGTGCTACAGATAAAGACCGCATCGAGAGCAGGCGACGACAACATGCTTTCGTAGTCGCTAAAATAAAGATCCTCACTCAAGCCCAGCTCCGTGAGCACCTCTACCGCTCGGTCACGCCGGCGTTGATGGACCCCGACAATCGAGACCTCCTCTTGTTCGGTCAGTCGCTTTAATAAGGTCGCTCCCATCCAACCCGCCCCCACCAATCCAACTCCAATTGAACTCATTGGGAAACCCCTCCTTCGTTCAGCAGAATTGCAGCCGGACCATCGAGATACAAATGACAATCCTCATGCTCCTGCAAGATCGAAGCGGGAACCTTCGCAGTAACCTCACCCTCTACCGCATTTCGCACCGCTTCAGATTTACGCTCATCCGGAACGGTGCAAATGATGGACCCGCTCTTCATGATCTGACGAACCGACATCGAGATCGCCTTTTCAGGCACCGCTTCCAGACTTGGAAACCACCCCTCCCCGAACTGCTGCTGGCGACAAGCTTCATCCAAATCCACCACCAGGTACGGCTTCACGGTGTCAAAATCGGCCGGGGGATCATTAAAGGCAAGATGCCCGTTTTCACCAATCCCAACAAAAGCCACATCAATCGGAGCTTCAGCGATCAATTCTCCCATCCGACGACATTCCGCCTCGGGGGCGTCCTCTGCATCAATGTAGTGAAAAGCTCGAACCGGACCTGGCAAGCGATCCTCAAACCTTTCCTTGAGATATTTTCGAAACGATGCCGGATGCTCAATCGACAGGCCCACGTATTCGTCCAAGTGAAATACCGTCACCTTGTCCCATTCAATTCCTACCTCCTGCGTGAGGGCCTCCAGCATTTCAAACTGCGAAGCACCCGTCGCAACGATGATATTGACCTCTCCCATTTCCCGGAGAGATGCCCGCATTTTCACCGCGCCAGCTGCGGCTGCGGCGACGCCCATCTCTTCCTTCGTATCAAACCGCTGATAGTTCATTGACGGGGATGGTGAAGGACCTCCTTGTCAGGTCAATCTCATTGCTCGACACCTTGTCTTTACCATCGACATCTCACTTCCCCACCCGACATCCTTCCATCATGACTTTTCCGCGCCGACACTTTCTCAAAAACACCACCGCCCTTGGGCTTGCCGGATCACTCGGTTTTAACCTAAAGCTTCACGCCTCCCCTGCTTCAACCCTCCTTAAAATAGAAACCATCAGTCAACTGCCACATCTCTATCACGGTTGGCCAACCTTGACCCGTCGAGCCAACGGCCAACTTCTCGTGGTTTGCTCCGGGGGCCGGGAACAACATGTCTGCCCCTTCGGGAGGGTTGATCTCCAAAGATCCGACGACAACGGCAAGACTTGGACTTTTCCACGGACCATCCTCGATGGCCCCATTGATGACCGCGATGCCGGAGTCCTCGAGACCGCCAAAGGTTCCATCCTCGTCACAACCTTCACCTCTCTCGCCTATGCCAGCCACATCCCCAATGACACCCGCCGCGCACGCTGGCTCGCCGCCCACAATCGCCTCTCGGAAGAAGAGCGTAAAAACGAACTCGGTCAATGGATGGTTCGCTCAACCGATGGCGGAATCACTTGGTCCGAGCGCTACCCCACCATCGTCAACAGCCCCCACGGCCCCACCCAACTCTCGGACGGTCGCATCCTCTATGCCGGGAAAAAGCTCTGGACCGAAGGAAAAGAAATCGGGGTCTGTGAATCGCGCGACGATGGCCAAACATGGAAGTGGCTCGCACCCATCCCAACCCGGGAAGGCGACCATCACCGCGACTACCATGAGCTCCATGCCATCGAAGCCGCCAATGGCAGCCTCATTGTCCACATCCGAAACCACAACAAGGCAAACTCCGGGGAAACCCTCCAAAGTGAGTCCCTCGACGGAGGCAGGACGTGGTCCATCCCACACTCAATCGGAGTTTGGGGTCTCCCCTCTTTCCTCACCCGCCTTCGCGATGGCCGTCTCCTGATGAGCTACGGTCATCGCCGCAAGCCATTCGGAAACCAAGCCCACGTCAGTGCTGACCATGGAAAAACGTGGTCGTCGCCGCTGATAATCTCCGGCGATGGACCCTCCGGCGACCTAGGCTACCCGAGCACAGTTGAACTCGAGGACGGAACTCTCCTCACTGTTTGGTATGAGAAAACAGCACAGTCCAAGTTTGCGGTCCTGCGTCAGGCGCATTGGAAACTCACGTGAAAACAACTGCAAAGTTTTAAACTGAATGCCGGCTCTCATTGAAAAAACGCCCATCTTCAGCTATCAACAATCGCTGACAACAGCGGAAATTTGGGGGGCAGGAATCCCCTTCCCTTTGTATTCCAGGGAGGACGAAATGGGCGTCGATCTTCATCATCATCCCGGGTCGCGAGAACACATAAAACCACGTCCGTTGTTACACGGCACGTCGTTGGTTCCGATAAACACTAGGAGTCATGCCTACGATTCTTCCAAATTGCCGGGTAAAAGAGCTCTGATCACTGTAGCCGCAGGTGAGTGCAATCTCAGTCAGGGGATCGGAAGAGTTTCCGAGCAAGTGACACGCCGCATCGATCCGGCAGCGACTGATATATTGCTTCGGTGACAGCCCCAGCAGCGTCTCCATTCGCTGGTTGATTTGATACGTCGACAGACCGGTAGCTTCGGCGAGATCTCCGAGACGAAGCGGTTGATCCAGGTGCCGCTTGACGTATTCCATCACCTCGGCCAGAGACTCAAGATCCTTGGGACTTGAGGCAATCCCATCGACATCCCGCGAAATCCCGGCCAGCCCTACCACGCGACCTTCGCCACCTTTGAGCGGTCTTTTCCAGGTCAGACACCAACCCTGTCGCCCATCGGGATAAATGTGTAATTCCAGCTGGCTTCGAATCGCAGCCCCGCCTGCCAAAATAGCGCGGTCCTGTGATTCAAAATCCTTCCCCAACGGCCCCGGAAATACCTCCCCGGCCGTTTTTCCCAATAGATCGTCCTTACCTCCCCCTCCACAACGTTTCACCAACGTCTCGTTCACAAAGACATACCGCCCGTCTTCATCTTTGACAAAGTAAACGGTATCCAAGACATCATCAAAAACCTCGTCGCCTCCAAAAGGATCAGCGAGCGACTCCAAAAAATGCAACTGACTCGATTTTTTCACGCCTTAAAACCATCAAAAACCTTGTGCGAAAAATACCTCTCCATCCGGTCCGGGAATACCGTCACCACTTGCGCGTGCTCACCCAAATCCGCCGCGACCATGAGCGCCGCCGCGAAATTCAAACCCGAACTGGGGCCGACCGGAAATCCCTTGGCCCACAATTTACGAGTCAGCTCCAAACAAGCGGTATCCCCCACTTCCCATTCACAAAGATTCTCGCATTCCCATTCCGAATAAATCTCGCTGATATCCTCGGCCACTCCCGGAACGTCCGCGCTAAAACGAAGACTGCAACATTCGATATTCGGTCCAAAAAGTTCTCCCTGACGCGGAATTGCAACATGCGCGGTGACATGACATCCGGCGGCATCGAAGGCTTCATACAATCCTCGCAAAGTTCCTCCGGTTCCTACTCCACTCACAATCGCATCGACGCAGCCGCCAGGAATTTGAGAGAGGATCTCCGATCCCGTAAAAAGCCGGTGGGCTTCCGTGTTGTCTGAATTGGCAAACTGCCGTCCCAAAAAATACCCTTCCTCATCGGCGGTCCGGGCCGCCTCTTGCAAAACCTCGAGCATCGTTCCGGACACTCGACGCACCTCACCGCCATAGGCTTTGACAATACACTCCCGTTCCGAGGTCGCACTGTCAGGAATGAAGGCGATGAAGTTGAGTCCCATCTGACTGCAAGCGAGGGCAAACGCGATGCTTGTAGAGCCACTCGATGCCTCCACCACCGTGCTTCCGGGCCGCAATTTCCCGGCCCGCCATCCCTTCTCGAGAATGTGCCGCGCGATCCGATCCTTGGTTGAGCCGCTGGGATTCATAAACTCCAGCTTGCACCAGATCGTCCGTCCGCCATCCAGGCTCACCGGCACAAGTGGGGTTGCTGGGATCTGATGAATGTAACGGCCCCCCGTGGGTAGGCGGTCTTGCCTCTGAGTCATAAAAACGACCATAGACACCCACGTGATGATTCCAAGATCAGGAATGGACCTTCTTTTGACAAAATCACAATCGCAAACTTAGTTTACAGACAAGACAAACGTATTTCTTTCGGCCATCATCTCCCCATGACCAACGAAGCGAATCGCCCGATTTTTGAAGGCTGCATCCCCGCCTTGATGACACCCTGCGATGAAGGAGGCAAAATCAACTATGACGCCCTCGTCGAAACCGCCCAAAGTCTCATCGAAAAAGGCATGCGGGGCGTCGTCTATTGCGGCTCCATGGGCGACTGGCCCCTCCTCACCGATGACCAACGCATGGAAGGCATCCGCCGCCTCGTTGAAGCTGCCATCCCAACCGTAGTCGGAACCGGCGCCCAAAATACGGCCATCGCCGCTACCCATGCCGCCCATGCCCGCGAGGTTGGCGCCGATGGGCTCATGGTAATCCCGCGCGTCCTTTCCCGGGGCAGTTCCTCAGCCGCCCAGGCCCACCACTTCAGCGAGATTCTAAAAGCCGGTGGCGACCTCCCTGCCGTCATCTACAACTCCCCCTACTACGGCTTCGAAACAAAAGCCGACCTCTTCTTCTCCCTTCGTGAAGCATTTCCCTCGCTCGTCGGCTTTAAGGAATTTGGTGGAGCAGACTCTCTGAGCTACGCCGCCGAAAACATCACCAGCGCCGACGACTCCCTCATCCTCATGGCTGGTGTCGACACCCAAGTCTACCACGGCTTCGTGAATTGCGGTGCAACCGGAGCCATCACCGGTGTTGGCAATGCTCTTCCAAAGGAAATCCTCAGATTCATTGAACTCTGTCAATCCGCCGCCAAGGGAAACACTCAGGACCGCCGTTACGCCCTCGAACTTTCCGAAGCCCTCACCGTCCTCTCCACCTTCGACGAAGGCCCTGACCTCGTCCTCTACTACAAAGAGCTCATGGTTCTCGAAGGACACTCCGCCTACCAGCACCAGATTAATTCCTACGACCAGCTTTCTCCTTCCCAAAAGCAATTCCTCCACAGCCAGCACGCCCTCTTCCGCAGTTGGTGGTCCAACTGGGAAGGCAAAGCGTAACCCAAGCCTACGGAGCTTGGACTTTAGCCTGAGCCGCCGAACCCAGAAAAAAGAGCCGAAAGCTCCAACTTTTGATTCACATGACTTCCATGAAAATCATCGACTCCCACACCGGCGGCGAACCCACCCGTACCGTCATCTCCGGCCTCGCCACTCCTATCGGAGCCTCCGCCACGCGAGACTTTCTCGCCGCCGAAGCCGACTGGATTCGAACCTCTCTCATCAACGAACCCCGTGGCTTCGATGCCATGGTGGGCGCTTTTCTTTGCCAACCCACCGACCCCACCTGTGTCACTGGTGTCGTTTTCTTCAACAATGTCTCCTATCTCCACGGTTGCCTCCATGGCACCATAGGAGTAGTCGAAACGCTCACCCACCTCGGCCGCATCGAACCCGGCGACCACCGGATCGAAACCACCTCCGGCATTGTCACCGCAACCCTCTCCGAGGATCATTCGGTGACCGTTGCCAACATCCCCTCCTATCGCTACGCCGAAGCCACTACCGTCGAAGTCCCCGACTACGGCCCCGTCACCGGCGACATCGCTTGGGGAGGCAACTGGTTCTTCCTGATCTCCGACCAAGGCCCCGCCGTCCGATACGAAAACATCGATGCTCTCACCGATTTCACGTCAGCCGTCCGCAACGCACTCGAAATCCAGGGAATCACCGGAGCAAACGGCGAAGAAATCGATCACATCGAATGCTTCGCTCCCCCCGCTTCCGGCATCGCCGCCAACTCCCAAAACTTCGTCCTCTGTCCCGGCAAGGCTTATGACCGCTCTCCTTGTGGCACCGGAACCAGCGCCAAAATCGCTTGCCTCGCCGCCAGCGGCACCCTTGCTGAAGGCGAAACTTGGCAACAGGCCAGCATCATCGGCACCATTTTCAATGGTTCCTTCCAATCCCTCCCCGATTCTGAAAAAATCACTCCGATCGTCACCGGTCGAGCCTTCGTAAACGGCGAAACCACTCTCGTTCTCAATCCCGACGATCCTTTCCAACACGGCATTAACTTCTAAAACTTCCTACTATGACACTCACCGGACATTCCTTCCTCGGCTCAAAACGCGCCCCCGACACCTCGCAAACCTTCCACGTTTCCAATCCCGCCACCGGCGAACAATTGGAACCCGCCTTCCATTCGGCTTCAAAGGAAGACCTCGTAAAGGCCATCTCCCTCGCCTCCTCCGCCTTCCCAGCCTACTCATCCATTTCTCCCGAAACACGCGCCGCTTTCCTCCGCACCATCGCCGAAAATATCGACACCCTCGGCTCTGAAATCACTCCGCGTATGATGGCCGAAACCGGCCTCCCCGAAGGTCGCTGCCAAGGCGAACGCGGCCGCACCGTCGGCCAACTCCGCATGTTCGCCGACCTCATCGAAGAAGGCTCATGGGTCGATGCCCGCATCGAAATCGCCCAACCGGACCGCGCTCCCATCCCCAAACCCGACCTCCGCTCCATGCGCCGCCCGCTCGGCCCAGTCGCCGTCTTCTGCGCTTCAAACTTCCCCCTCGCCTTCTCCGTCGCCGGAGGTGACACCGCCAGCGCCCTCGCCGCCGGCTGCCCTGTCATCGTCCGCGCCCACGCCGCCCACGCCGGAACTGCCGAAATCGTCGCCAGCGCCATCCAGGCCGCCGTCGGCGAATGTGATATGCCCGAAGGCACCTTCTCAATGATCTATGATGCCGACATTGACCTTGGCACCGCCCTCGTCAAGAACCCCGGCATCAAAGCCGTCGGCTTCACCGGTTCCCGTGCCGGCGGACGCGCCCTCATGGACGCCGCCGCCGCCCGGCCCGAGCCCATCCCTGTCTTCGCCGAGATGAGCTCGGTCAATCCCATCTTCATCCTCCCCGGAGCCATGGCCGAACGTGGTGAAACCATTGCCCAGGGCCTCGTCGGTTCCGTCACTCTTGGCGCGGGTCAATTCTGCACCTGCCCCGGCCTCGTCTTCGCCGGAGTATCAGAAAACTTCGAAACCACCCTCAAAAACGGCTTCTCCGAAGTCGCCGCCGCCACCATGCTTCACGCGGGCATCCATCAAAACTACACCAAGAGTCTCACAGAACTTCAAAGCCAACCCGGCGTCGAAACCATCGAACAAGTCGACTCCTCCAAAGGCAACAATGCCGGAGCCACGATCCTCAAGGCTTCCGCATCCACCTTCATCGCAAACCCCGCCCTCAACGAGGAAATCTTCGGCCCTTCTTCCCTCGTCATCGAGTGTGGATCAAAAGAAGACATGCTCGCTGCAGCAACTCAACTCGAAGGCCAGCTCACCGCCACCGTCCACGGCACCGACGAAGAACTCGCCCAAGCCGGAGACCTTCTCCAAACCCTCGAACAAAAAGCCGGCCGTCTCATTATCAACAGCTTCCCCACCGGAGTCGAAGTCAACTCCTCCATGGTCCACGGCGGCCCCTACCCAGCCACCTCGGATGGTGCCAGCACCTCCGTCGGGACCGGAGCCATCCTCCGCTACACCCGCCCGGTCAGCTGGCAAGATTTCCCCGAGTCAATGCTTCCCGACGAACTCAAGATTTCCAACCCCCGCAACATCTCCCGCCTCATCAATGGCTCCCCTGAATGCTAGTGGTGTCGCAAAATTCAAAAGCTTGCGAACGACCTAGCGATCCACTTTTAGCCATCGGCTATTAGCCAAAAAACCAATCGCTAAGCGCCAATCGCGGGGTCTCACCACCACCTTCCAACTCCCACCCAACCCTCCCATGCCTCAAGACATCCTCATCGTCGGTGGCGGAGTTGTCGGTCTCTCCACTGCCCACTACCTCGCCCAATCCGGCCACGCCGTCCGCATCATCGAGCGCGATGACTCCTACTCCCGCAGTTGCTCCGAGGGCAACGCCGGCATGATCGTTCCCTCCCACTTCATTCCCCTCGCAGCCCCCGGCGTCATCACCCAGGGCCTGAAATGGATGCTCAACCCCAAGAGCCCCTTCTTTCTCCGCCCCCGCCTCTCCCCGTCCCTCGCTCGCTGGATCTGGCTCTTTGCCAAACACTCCACCAAAAAACACGTCGCCAACACTCAGGAACTCCTTCGCGACCTCTCGCTCGAAAGCCGACGCCTCCACGTCGAACTCTCCGAACAAGAAAACTTCCCTCTCGCCCAAAAAGGCCTCCTTATGCTCTGCCAGTCCGAGGCCGGACTCGAAGAAGAAGCCGAAGTCGCCGAACACGCCCACCAACTCGGCCTCCAAGCCGAAGTCTGTGACCCCACCCGCCTCAGGGAACTCGAACCCAACGCCCAAATTGAAGCCAAAGGCGGCGTCTGGTGGCCTCAGGATTGTCACCTCTCTCCTCAGAAATTCATCACCGCCCTCCGTAACTCCATCGAAAAAAATCGCGGGCAATTCATCATCGACGAAGTCACCAAACTCACTGCCGCCAACGGCAAAGTCGAAAGCGTCACCACCAAATCTGGAAAAACTCACCAAGCCGAAACCATCATCCTCGCAGGCGGAATCGACACCACCGACCTCGCCCAACAAATCGGTCTCAGCCTCCCCATGCAAGGCGGCAAAGGTTACTCCGTCACCCTTCCAACGCCTAAAGCCAACCCACTCCTCTGCTCCCTCCTCAAAGAAGGACGTGTCGCCGTCACCCCCATGGGCGACACCCTCCGTGTCGCTGGCACCATGGAAATCTGCGGTAAAGACACCTCCATCAGCAAAGCCCGCCTCCAGGGCGTGATCGAAGCCTTTTGCAAATTCTACCCCCAATACCAACCCTCCGACTTCGCAGACCTCACCCCCTGGGTCGGCCTCCGTCCCTGCTCCCCCGACGGCCTCCCCTACCTCGGCCGCGCCCCAAAACAAAACAACCTCATCATCGCCACCGGCCATGCCATGATGGGGCTCTCCCTCGCCCCCGTCACCGGCAAACTCGTCGCCAATTTGGTTGCCGGAGACGAAGCAATCGTCAGCCTCGATCAGCTTGCTCCTGGAAGATTCTGATTGAACTCCTTTAAGATGCGGAACCAGTGCTGTCGCAGACAACTCCAATCGCCATTCCGAATGGCGACACACCACAGCCCGACTTCAAAACATTCTCACCAGAGATCCGAGTCGCCACAAATACGCATAAAACAAATCTTACTCACGGAAACACTGACAGCTTTGATCTGTCAGCGTTCAAAAACTCATCCCATCCAGGGTGCCAATTCCCGCTGCAGGGCGACATTCAGCGTCGCGTGGAACTCCTCAGGGAGTTCAATCGTGGCCCGCTTTCCAGCTCCACTTTGAATGTGTAACACGACCGGAACTTCCCCGGGATATTCAGCAAGAATGCCTTTGATTCGATGAAGATCATCAGGAGTATTTCGTCCTGTCCACAACGTCAATTCGACGAATCCATTCTTCTTCACTCGCTTCTCTTTCAACTCACGAATCTGCGATCCCGTCAAACGGAGTTGCTCGGTTCGGTCGTCAACCGTCACTTGTGCTTTTAATTGAATCACTTTCCCCGCCATCATTAACCCCGCATCGCGTGCCGGAAGGTAACTCTCGCTCCAGCAAACCATTTCCCGGTCGCCGGTAAAGTCCTGGATCACAACCACCCCGAAAGGCTTTCCCGCCTTGGTGACTTTGTGCTCCACACTTCGAATCATTCCGGCGAAAGGGAATCGGGCCCTCTTGTCGCTGAGGTCCACTTCATCAAGCAGGCCTAATTTAATAAATCGATCCGAGTCCACCACTCCACGAAATTTATCGAGAGGATGCCCGGTCACATAAAACCCCAGAAGCTCCTTCTCATGCTCCAGCCGTTCGTCCTTTGTCCACTCTTCTGGAGCTGGAGAATCCGCTGTCACCGGAGGAGGCACGGCAAACTCCATCGCATCAAAAAGTCCACCCTGTCCCGAAGCCCGATCTTTCTGGGCATTGCTGGCACTGGCCACCACCTTCTCAACACGATCCGTCATTCCCGCCCGGGTCTCTCCGGTCCAATCCATAGCACCTGCCTTGATGAGATTCTCCAGGATCCGCTTGTTGATGACTTTGGAATCAAGGCGATTGCAAAAATCATCCAAGGATTCAAATTCCCCATTTTCCTCGCGCTCCTTGATCGCCATCGCCATGGCAGCGGCACCCACGTTTTTAATGGCCGAAAGCCCGTAACGGATTCCCTGCTTCCCTCCCAAGATCTCCTCGGGTGCGAAGCGAAGCTTCGATTGGTTCAGGTTCGGTGGCAGAATTTCGAATCCCATCCGGAAACATTCGTTCACAAACACGCTAATCTTGTCCGTGTTAGTAATTTCGTTTGAGAGAAGAGCCGACATAAACTCGATCGGATGATTAGCCTTCAGGAATCCCGTCCAATACGAGATGAAGCCGTAACACGCCGAGTGTGATTTGTTGAAACCGTATCCCGCAAAGCCCGCGATCTTGTCAAAAATCAAGTTGGCATTGCGCTCGTCGATTTGGTTCATCTTGAAGGCCCCCTCCACGAAGATCTCCCGCTGTTTCGCCATCTCGGACGGCTTCTTCTTGCCCATCGCGCGACGGAGAATATCGGCGCCACCAAGAGTATAACCCGCGAGCATTTTCGCAGCATTCTGCACCTGCTCCTGATAAATCATCACCCCATAGGTGTCTCCGCAAATCTCCTCAAGAAGTGGGTGCTCATACTTCGGCTGGCTGCGACCTTCTTTCACCTCAATCATCTGGTCGATGTATTGCATCGCCCCCGGTCGATAGAGCGCGAGCAGGTCAATGATATCCTCAATCCGGTTAATCCCGTACTTCCGGCAAGTCTCCACCATTCCGCCACTCTCCAACTGGAAGACGCCCATCGTCTCTCCGGCGTTGAGCATTTTAAAGGTTAGACCATCCTCAAGTGAAATTTCGTAGATATCAAAATCCGGTGTGTGAGTGCGGATGGAATCAATGGCCTCCTGAATCACCGTCATGTTTTTTAGGCCGAGGAAGTCCATTTTCAGCAGGCCAACATCGGTAATGGCACTCATGTCATACTGGGTCACCACTTCCCCCTCGTTTCCACGCGTCAGTGGCACGTGTTCATCGAGCGGACGATCTCCAATCACCACCCCGGCCGCGTGCACCCCGACATTTCGGCTCATTCCCTCCAGCTTGAGGGCATACTCCCACATCTCCTGGTAGGTTGAACTACTCTCGATCTTCTCGCGCAGCTCAGCCTTCTCCTCATACTCCTTCGCCAACTTCACCCCCGGCTTGGCCTCGATCATTTTGGAAATTTGATCGGCCTCCCCGTAGCTGATCCCCATGACCCGCGCCACGTCACGAATGACCGACTTGGCCCCCATCTTACCGTAAGTGATAATGTGCGCGACGTTTCGCTCACCATACTTGCGGCGAACATACTCAATCACCTCGGGGCGTCGCGTCTGGCAAAAGTCAATATCGACATCGGGGGGTGAAACACGCTCCGGGTTCAAGAATCGTTCAAAGAGCAATCCAAAACGCATCGGACAAATATCTGTTATCCCCATCGTGTAGGACACCAGCGAGCCAGCAGCCGAACCCCGCCCGGGGCCGACAGGGATATTTTGATCCTTGGCCCAGTTAATAAAGTCGGCCGTAATCAGGAAGTACGAAGCGAACTTGAGTTGAATAATAATTTCCATCTCATACTCGAGACGATCGATCAACTCCTGATCCTTAGCCTTCTCCACTCCATATCGCACCTCCAGTCCTTCAAAGCAAAGCTTCCTGAAATGATCATTGGGCAAGGAACCATCATCGGGCTTGTATTCCGGATACTTTTCCGACGAAGTGGGATCGAGAATAAACTCCACATTACAACGTTCCGCGATCTCCAAGGTCGCATCACAAGCACCCGGATAATCTGCAAAGAGAGCACGCATTTCCCCGGGAGTCTTAAAATACACCTCAGGAGTATAGCGCATGCGATTCTCATCAATCAGAAGCCGACTGGTCCCGATACAAATCATGACGTCATGCGCCTCATGATCCTCCCTGTTCAGGAAATGCACATCATTCGCCGCCACCAACTTAAGTTCCATCTTCTCCGCAAACTTCACTAGCGTATCACGGATTTTGGCCTGCTGCTCCATCCCGTGATTGTGAATCTCAAGGTAGAGATTCTCCTTCCCGTAAATATCCAGAAGCTCTTGGGCGGTCTCCCACGCTTTATCTTCCTGATCCTGAAGAATCCACTCATTGATCGGTCCCGAAATACAACCCGACAGGCAGATGATTCCCTCGGAATACTCCCGCAAAATCTCACGATCTACCCGCGGCTTGCCATACCACATTCCTTCAAGATGGCCTTTCGAAACCAGTTTCTGCAGGTTGCCCCAACCCACGTTATTCTCGGCAAGGAGCGTCATGTGACAGGCCCGCTTGCGGCCTGGAATCTCCTCCCGTTTTTCGATGGACTCGGGAGCGAGGTAGATTTCGCACCCCATGACCGGCTTCACCCCGACCTCGTGACAGGCTTTGTAAAAGCTAATCGCTCCATACAGATTACCATGATCGGTCATCGCCACCGCGGGCATTCCCAACTCCTTGGCCCGCTCCGCCACATCCTTCGTCCGGCATGCTCCGTCGAGCGTGGAATACTCGGTGTGAAGGTGGAGGTGGACAAACGAATCGGACATCGGACAAACTCTGCCCCGAAGAGGGCGGTTTTCAAATCCCGAACTGCAGGCTGGGTCATTTTCGGTGTGAATAAGTAGACCCCGTCTTTCTAATTCCCGGCTCCCGCTCTAAATCCCCCCCCAAATCCTCTCGATCCACGTCACACCAGACTGATCACCTGATTCCAGGCATTGCGGGACAGGCTGGGCGTATATGAAAATTGTTTACCCTCGAAATATCAATTATTTTGGGATTCTTCAAAAAACGAGTCCTCGTTCCCATTTTCCAGACGGTCGCCCCTTCGAAATCTCAACCGCAGGCGATACACCGGCAGAAAATATGTTCGCCGCATCCAGCCTTTTTCGAGTAAAAGGACGCAATGAAAAGACAAATCTTCCTCGCTCTCTCCTGTCTCGGAGTATTACCCACCGTCTCTCAAGCCAAAGACTGGCCCCAATGGCGTGGCCCCGACCGCACCGGCCTTTCCGCCGAAACTGGCGTCGTCAATAGCTGGAAAAAATCCGTGCCCAAGCTCCTTTGGAACGTCGAGGGTAGTGGTAGAGGATTCTCCTCGGTTTCCATCGCCAACGGCGTTCTTTACACCACCGGAAACTTCAAGGGAGACAAAGAGGGTCAGGGAGTCAGCGCCTTCTCAATCAAGGACGGCAAGCTCCTCTGGCAAACGCCCGTCACTGATTTTGTCCCGGAACACGGATACGGTGGAGCTCGTTCCGCCCCCACCGTCGATGGCGACCGTCTCTACGTCACCACATCAAACGGCGTCATCGCTTGTGTTTCAACTCAAGGAAAACTTCTCTGGTCCAAGGATTTTAAAAAGGAATGGAACGGGAAAATGATGTCGGGTTGGGGCTTTTCCGAATCTCCTCTCGTCGATGGTGACCATGTCGTCTGCACCCCGGGCGCCGACGATGCCTTCATGGTTTCTCTCGATAAACAGACCGGTGCCACCAAGTGGAAGACCAAGCTCGGCAAAGTCGGAAAGAAAGGTAAAGACGGCGCGGGTTACAGCTCTATTGTCATTTCCAACGGAGGTGGCGTAAAACAATACGTCCAAATGACCGGGCGTGGTGTCATCGGAGTCCGCGCCAAAGACGGACGCTTCATGTGGAACTACAACAAGGTCGCCAATAGCACGGCCAACATCCCAACCCCCATCACCGACGGTGACCACATCTTTTGCTCTACCGGATACGGCACCGGATCAGCGCTTCTCAAACTCGTCTCCAAAGGGAGCGGAGCGATTGCAGAAGAAGTATACTTCCTCAAGCCCAAGACCCTCCAAAACCACCACGGCGGCATGGTCCTCATCGACGGCCACATCTATTGCGGCCACAAGCACAATGGCGGTGACCCCATCTGTGTCGAAATGAAATCCGGAGAAGTAAAATGGGGACCCGCGAAAGGTCCTGGACATGGATCCGCCTGCGTCACCTATGTCGATGGTCATCTCATCTATCGCTACCAAAGCGGCCATCTCTCCCTAGTCAAAGCCACCCCAGAAGGCTATCAATTCAAGGGCAGTTTTATGCCAGCTCATCAAGAGTCCGAGTCCTGGGCCCACCCCGTCGTTTCCGATGGCAAGCTCTACCTCCGCGAGCAAAATCGCATCATGTGCTACCAGCTCTAAGCCATCGTTTGATTAGTTCGGTTGTGATTTCTAGAATAACTTCGTGAATTCAATAATCTGTTTCAACTTGGCCGGTCCCTGTGTTCCAGACAAAGGGACCAAAGGATTTATTTATTGTCGGAGGTTACAAATCCGACCACGGCCTTCGCCACCGTCCTCACTTTGCTTCTCTGTCTCACCCTCTTCTCCCTTTTCCACCACAAAAAATACGCAGCATAGATAACAGTTCATTCCCGATAGTAAGAAGTGGAATAACAAATCTTCCCCTGCATCTTATCCTTGAAACAATGATTCGTCGCCTGTCAGCGTCTTTTTTTCTTCTGGGAATGGTGGTCTTGGTGCTTCTTCAGCAACCAGCCTTTGCTTACTGCGCTCATACCAAACAAGTCTTCATTACCGATTGCGGCTGTGGACAAGCGGCGGATATTTTCTGCCCTCATTGTCTGGAAGAGAAATCCTCTCAACCTGGCGACAAATGTTCCGACAAGATCCAATTGGATACCGACGACCTCATTTGGTTCGATCTTGCGATCGATTCACGAGCCGAATTTTCGAGCCCGGTCGCCTGCTGCGACGCAGCTCCACTCACCTTCTCTCCCGCTGCAGAATTCTCCGTCACCCCCCTCCGGCCTCCGCCCCCTCCCCTCGGCCTTCTCAATTCGCTAGAGTCATTCATCTCACTCTCTTTCTCAATCATACCCTTCGGAAGAGAATACTCAGAAGAAGACAACCAAGAGCGAGGAATCCAAAGAAGGGAATCGCTGTCGTTTTGACGTTGATCGGAGCAATACCCGTTTTGACCTCAGTTGGTTGATAGTTTTCTCTGTCCAAAACATCGCGGCGGAATTCAGAAGCTAGGCGGTATTCATCCGGATAGCCACGGTTCCACTGGAGGGTTTTTATCTTAGCATGAACCGCATCGGTCAACTGAAGGGCCATGCGATCTCCGGTGATTGATACACTTGCTTGATAGCGACCCAGACCGGTTTCCTTCACCGTGACAGGCGTAGTATTGCCATCGGCATCAAAGGCCTCGGCCTTCCACTCAATGCCATTCACGGGAGAACCGGCATCATTAAGACGGCGGATATCAATCTTCCACTGCCCGCCTTCGACACGGGTTTGGGCTGCGAGTCCAACCGAATCGTTTTTCTTCAAGGCGCCGCGAATGACCTGTGCCCAGAACGGGCCAAAGCCATCCCAGGTCAGCCATTCACTTCCCCACCGGTCGGTAAGATCAGCAGTGAATGCAACGCCGGTTCCGAGGCCAAATTGGCCGGTCGCAAGCAAGGGATCACCGGATTCGGTAGCAAGAAGCAATTGCGCCGTTGGCTTCACCCGGGTCATGACGTAACCGAGAACCATCGGGAACTCAGACTCTTCATATCCGGAAATCATGGGGTGTTCGGCAATGGGAGCAACTGTGTAGAGATCCTCCTTAATGGCCGACTTACTGGCCTGCATCGTTTCCTTAGTGAAAATCTGCGGGACATTTTCCGGAGCATCAGTCTCGTAGTAACGTCCCTTCCCGGCATCAGCCATCGCTGCAAGGAGTTCGCGGGAGGCCCCTTGCCCCATTGCAACGGTCGAAACGGTCATGCCGGACTCCGCCATTTCCTGGCACAACTCGAGAAGGTTCGACTGCGAAGTTTGGCCGTCCGTCATCGCAATGACGTGTTTAATTTTAGCACTGGCCCGCGCAAGAATGTCTTTAGCCTGCGCCACCGCCGGAGCGAGATCAGTGCCACCACTTGCCTGGATGGAATCAATGGCCGCGCTAATGGCACCCTGGTTTCCGGCAGGGGTAAGATCGAGGAAAAGCTGCGGATTACTGTCGAAGCCAATCACCGCAATTTGATCCTGCGGACTCAGAAGTTCGGCTGCAGCACGAGCGGCCTGTCGAGCGAGCACGATGGAATTACCTGACATAGAACCGGATTTATCGATCACCAATACCATGGCGAGCGAGGGCTTCTGTTTCTCTTTCTCAAAACGTGACACCAATGGGAGCACCTCCTCGACCGGAGTTTTGAAATATCCGCCAAGCCCGAAGGAATTCTCCGAACCCGTCATGATCAGTCCGCCACCAAAGTCACTGACGTATTGCTTGAGCCACTGCATTTGCTTCGGCTGAATCGAAGTCGCCGGAATATCAGCGAGCATGATGGCATCGAAGGCAAGGAGACCGCGCAAGGAATCGGGAAGACCCCGGGCACCGCGAACATCGAGTTCGATCCCCTGCTCGCGGAGAGCGCGAGCAGCTTCCCGAAGTTGTTGGGGGTTCTCGTGAATGACCAAAACCCTAGGCTGGCCACTGACAGAAATCGTGGTCGAGACCTGGTTGTTATTGGGAAAGTAATCTTCATCTGGCTCAAGGCGCGCTTCCCAAACACTGTCACCTGAGGAAACCATCTCCACCTCGACGTATTCCACAGTCTCCTCACCCGCTTTCAGCTGCACCTGCTTCTCAGCCACCGCAACCCCACGGTGAAGAATCCGGAGCTTCGCTTTCATATCGCGGTTCGCACCCAGTTCGACTCTAAGGCGGGCAATCTCTCCCTGGAAGGCTGTCGGCGAGACCGCAGCGAACTTGGTAATGGACGCCTCGGGCTTCTTGAGGGATTCAAGTTGAACCACACGAACGTCGGTCTTTTCCTTTTCCAGTTGGGCAAAAACACCGGCAGGGTTCGCTGGAAGCAAACCATCAGTCAGGAGAACAATCCGCTTCCCTCGATCAGCCGGAAGTGAAAGCCGGACATGTGAAACAGCGGCTGCAAGATTGGTGGACGCACGGAACTCGGCGTCGCCCCTTCCCTTTTCGCAGGCTTCGATAAATTCGTCGACCTCACCGAGCGAGACTTCACGCGCTTCTTTTCCGAAAAGGAAAATGCCATGCGAATCGCCTTCATCGAGAGCCTCGATTCCTTTCCCCACCTTTGTGAGCGCGATCCTCATGGAAGAAACATCGATCGACTCGGAAACATCGAGCAGGAAAGCCACATGGACTTCCTTTTTCTCCGCGCTCCAAAACGGGCGACAAAGAGCACAGATAATCAGCACGATCGCCGCCACACGAAAGAAGAAAGAGAGCCACTTCACACGAGTGGGGCGGTCGACCAATGAGAAATAAAATGCGGGAGCAAGTCCAACAAGAACGAGGAGCCACCAGAGCGAGTTCCATCCTAGAAATTCCATTTAACCAAGTTTTCTACGATGATAGAGACTGCTTTCCACAGCGATAATGATGAGGGCGATAATCAAAAGCCATAGTGCCGGAGGATTTCCACTGGCAACGTCTTCCGCCGAATCCTCCGGCCCCGAATCGTCAAGAAGCGACTCACCGGGATGAAGGAGCGAAGCACCGAAAACAGTAGTCTGACCGGACAAGGAGAGGGAGAAAAGTCCGCGTTCATCCAGCTGGGCAGCTCCACCCTCAACTACATCTCCACTAGGTTTGGTTAAGGTTCCTCCGTCGGGAATCTGGACGACAGTCCCGGTGGGATAAACAGCCTTCCAATCGCCCTCGCGGGACTTCAAGTGGCGGGCTGCATCGTGCACCAACACTGGGAACCAAGGAGACAGGAAGAAATCACCAAGGGTCGGATCGAGATTCACGACAATTGCGGTGCGTCCTTCCTGCGAACTTTTGTAAATGAGCGGCACACCGCTTTCGGACTTGGCTAGGATAATCGCTCCAGCAGGAGGTGTGATGGCGCGGGCTCCCACAAACCGGAATCCTTCGAGATCCAGGTGTTTCAAGATCGGATGACCTTCCACGATCACCCGGGCCGCAAGAACCTCCACGGGATCACCCAGCGAAGTCCAGAAAGGAGACTCACCGTCGGGACCAAAAACAAGCGCAGGTTCCTCACCATCGGGAGCTCCCTGCCCCAACATGAGTTCGGCACTTTCGGATGACTGAGTCAAAAAACCTCCGGCCATGTCGAAGGCTTCGATACAGCACTGGAAAAAGTAGCTTTGTTTGGCGCTGACTCGAACCGGAATCTTCTTCTGTTCGGGCAGGATCATTTCGATCTCATTGTCCTTGGGAAAGTCGTCGGCGATATTCAATGAAACGATCCATTTTCCCGGCTCGGCTTCTCCCACTTCCAAAACACGGGGCTCGGTGAGCCCAGGTTCGAGCGCCACCGGAAGGAGACGGGCAATTCCTCCGGTTTCGGCATTACGAAGTTCTAACTCGGCCTGCTTTGTCTCCGCGAAGGAGGAAGCGATACGATAAAAGAAGCCTGCGGTATTCACCTTGCCCGGAATCCAGCCAAAATCAGCTTCCACCAAACCGGCATTCTCCATGGGTTCACCGAGACGCATGACCTCAATATTTTCATTCAAGCCTTCCAAGCCACCATGGCCGTCGGTCAGTAAAATGACGCGGCAATTGCCGCCGCCTTCATCGCCGCTGGCATATTGATTGAGCGTCCGCCGCGCTGACTCGGAAACCGGGACGTCACGGGTATCGAGGCTGCGAACCGACTGCAACAAGTCACGAGGACTGTCAGAAAGATGACTTACAAAGTCGAGCTCGTCGGCAAAGCTGGCGAGCGCCATGCGCCGGGTGCCATTGAGTGCCGTCACGATACCTTCCGCTTCCTCCCGTGCCAGATCAATCCCCCGCTCATCCACCGGGCCCGCTGACATCGAAGCCGAGATGTCGACCACGACAAGGAGGTCCCGTCCATCGTCATCATCGACCCGAGGGCGGGACATCGCAAAAACAATCGCGGCCGCTGCGATCAGCATCAGGCTGAGCGAAAAGAGATCGCGAAGACGACGAAAAAGCGCCGAGGATTTCTTCTCTTCGAAAACCTTCTGCCAGAGAAAAAAGGCATTGGTCTGCTTTCGGCGAGATCGGACCTTGAGGAAGAAAACCGCCGCAATGGGAATGAGCGCGAGCAATCCCCATAGCAAACCGGGAGCGAGAAAGGTCATGCGACGAGTCCTCCTCTCCGTAAAATACCCTGCACGACATCCTCGAAGGGAATGTCATCAGTCGTCGAAGTATACCCGATTCCACGTCGGGCACATTCCTTTTTAAGAGTGGCATTCCACTCGGCCATAACTTCCTCGTATTTCTGAATTTCTTTTCGCGTGATCGTAATGCGTTCCTTTTGATGGGTCTCGACACAGTCGATCTCAACATCTCCCTTCCAATCACAGGTGAGATCGGATTTGACGTGCATCTGCAAACAGTAAACATCGTGACCAAGGCCGGAGAGACGCTTGAGACCGTCTTCGAAACCACCGGGGAAAAGGAAATCGGAAATCACGAGAACGACTCCCTTCTTGCGATGGCGAGCTTCAAATTCACGCACGCAGGCGGTAAAATCGGTATCATTCCCCAAAGTTTCCTGCGCTTCCAGTGCCCGCAAAAAGCTGAGAGCCTTAGCCTTGCCTCGCGTGGGATTTTGGATGGAGTGAAGTTTGTCGGCCATGCCATAGACGGTGAGTCGATCGAGGCAATTGAGGGCAATGTAGCCCATCGCTGCGACCAGCTTTTTGGCAGAGAGGAACTTGCTCCCCATCGAATGACTAGCGTCTGCTAAAATGTAGACGGTGGTATCTTCCTCGACCTCGAAGAGTTTGATCACAAGCTGATCGAAGCGGGCAAAAACCCGCCAATCGATGGCACGGTAATCGTCCCCTAACTGATACTCGGCGTAATCAGCAAAGGTAATGCCCGCTCCTTTGCGCTTACTTTTACGATCAGCTTGTAAAGTGCCGCCGAGAACGCGTCGTGCGAGAAGGTAGAGGCTTTCAAGCCGACAGATAAAGTCGGGATTGGTGAGTTCACCGGGTGAGTCAGACATAGTACGATTGGGGAAGGCCTGAAGAGCAACCTTCCTAATTAGTAGGCAGATTTGATTGCGGACTTGATGAGCTCGTCGGGCGAAATGCCCTCGACTTCACCTTCGAAGGAGAGGATGAGACGGTGACGCATCGCAGGAACGGCGACGGCATCGACATCTTCACGAGCGACATGGAAACGCCCGTCGAGAAGAGCACGGACCCGGGCGGCCGAGAGCATGGCCTGAGCGGCACGCGGAGAAGCTCCGTGGCGCACATATGTCTTCACTTTCGGAGGAGCCTTCTCATTTTTCGGATGAGTGTTCCGCACGACACGCACAAGGTGATCTTGAATCTCTGAAGCGATGGGAATCTCACGAAGGGTTTCACCCAGCTTGATGATTTCACCACCGTTGGCGACGGCTCCGATCTTGGGTTGCGAGTTGCCGCCAGTCCGGTTCAGGATCTCGACAAAGTCTTCGTGGTTTGGAAGTTCGATGGTGAGCTTAAAGAAGAAGCGGTCGAGCTGCGCTTCGGGAAGCGGATAGGTCCCATCGTTCTCAATCGGGTTCTGCGTGGCGAGCACGAAGAAGGGCAAACCAATAGGATGGGTCTCATTCGCCACCGTGACCCGCTTCTCCTGCATGGTCTCGAGGAGAGCCGCTTGGGTCTTGGGAGTGGCGCGGTTGATTTCGTCCGCCAGAAGGATGTTACAAAAAACAGGCCCGGGCTGGAACTTGAGCACGCGATGTCCCTCCGACTCCTGAAGAACCTGGGTTCCCACCACATCACTGGGAAGGAGGTCGGGGGTAAACTGAATTCTGCTGAACTTAAGGTCGAGCGCTTGCGCCATCGTGTTGACGAGAGCGGTCTTGCCCAACCCGGGCACACCTTCGAGCAACACGTGGCCACCGCAACAGACAGCGATGAGCACATTCTCGATAATGTCGTTCTGGCCGACAATAAACTTCCCGATCTCGTCGGTGATCTTCTGGAAGGTCGCGGAAAATTCCCCGGTCCTCGCTTCAATGGAATCGGTCATCATAAAATTCGTAGAGTGTCTTGGTCTTGGGATTATTTTTCTTCGCTCACTTCGTGAACACGTTCGAAGTATTCCTTCACGCCCATCTTGACGTCTTCGGGGACATCATCACGGCGCACAAAGGATTCCATTTGGCGTCGAAACTCCCGCGCCTTGGTCTCACCGGAACGCCCGGAAATTCCGGTTCCGCTATCCGCTTCTTCCACGGCAGTGATGGAGGGGCCGGCTCCCTTCTGTCCTTCGAGTGAGGCCACGTTCCCAACATTAGGAGCTTTATCCCGTGCCTTGCGCTTCGACCTATCAGTGCCGGCGCCAGGGGCAAGACCACCTGCCCCCTTCATTCGCATCTGTCCCTGGGAAAATCCAAGTGTCTGCGCCTGGCCATTGGCAAACCGCTGAGCTTTATTTAAACCCGCCCGAAGGTTGGCCAGTCGACGCTTCGCGAGATTCTTGCCATTCATGCGGCGGAGATTTTCGTTAAATTTCTTGAGGTTCTTATTGAAGTTTTTCTGAAACTTCATGCCCTTGTCCCAATCACTTTTTTGCCAATTCCCCTTGGCAATCTCACCCTGCAATCCCTTAGCATCTGCATCCATCGCATCCATGAGTTGCCCCATGTCTTTCCCGTTGCCCGGGACCATTTTCCCATTGGCATTGCCGAGTTTCTTTTCCTGACCAGCTCCCCGTTTACGGGCGGCATTTGCCATGCGCTTGGTCATCTCGCGGAGTTTCTTAAGTTCCTCTTTCTTTTTCTCGAGTTCCTTAGGATCCATCTTCTTCGGGTCTTTAAACTCGGCTGCTTTAGCAAACTTTTTGAGAACCTCTTCCGCGGCTTTAAATTCCTTCAATTGCAACTTTTTTCCCAACTGACGAGCCGTCGCCTGATCTGATTTGGCAAGCTCGGCTGCGGCAGCCTTCATCGCTTCCTCATCCTTGCGAGCCTCCATGTCCCCCATGGCCTCGGTCACCTTCTGTTCAAAGCGGGCCAGCTGGCGCATCGCCTCCTTTTGATCCTTGGTTCGCTTCAAACCCTTGACCCCTTTCTTAAGTTCTTCGGAATTAAAGACCTCCTTCTCGTCAGCACTCATCTTCTTGTTAAATTCCTCCACATACTGCTCAAGTTTAGTCTTAATTTCCTCGGACCGGCTCTCAGTGAGAGCTTCCTGGTCGAGACGTTTTTGGACGGCCTCACTATTGGGAAGAAAGCCCAGTAAAATGGCGGCAGCAGCGAGAATGCCTCCCACCGCAAGAGAGCGGGTCGGCAACTCCACCTTGAGATCTTTGGCTTTCTTTTCAGAGAGCAATTTCTCGGTCTGCTTCAGCTGAAGCTTGTAGACTTCGCTGTGCTTCCGCTCAAATTCCATCGCCGTTGCGAGCGAGTCTTTCAGGCCTAATTCCTTATCAGCAACCAAAGCACTCTCGCCCGAGTTGTAAAGCAGGGTCAACCAAACCCCGACCCCAAGCGCATGAGCATAAAAAGAGATGACCCACGCTCCACCCCAGGGGACTTCCATTCCGTTGATTCGATAGAGGCCGGCGTGTCCAAGGAGCACGATCCCGGTAACTAGGACAGCCCAACCTGCGACGCGCCACGCTAGGCCATAATTCAATCGACGGGTAACGTCATTGAGAAATTTTTGAATTCCTTCGTTTTTCATTTCACTGAGGTCGTAGGTTCGGCGGGGAGAACAGGTTCGCTGGGATTTGAAGATTCTGTTGTCTTGGCTGTCTCGCCTTCTTTACTTAGTTCATCAGGAGAGCTCTTCAACTTTTGCTCCGATTGAGCAGGCTTTTAGCAGCAGCTTCTTTCCATGTTTTGAGATCGTTGCCGAACCACTTTTGATCGGCCTCGGGCAGATGCTTGGGATCAACCCTTTGCCCGAATTTCCATGATTCTGATATACGGGGTTTTTGACCCAACACGCGAGCATGTAATGCGTCCGCCAAATGAACGACTCTTTGAGTTTTCTGAGTATGCGCGAGTTCGCGCGCTTCCGCATAGATTTTTTCCACCTCAGTCACCTTGCCTTCCCGCCAGCCCATCACACCGGCCTTCTCCATCAAAACCTCGGCCTTACGGGAGTGGTTCTCAGGCAAATTATCGATCACTTGGCATAACTCATCCCTGTTGACGACTCCGGCGTCCATGAAGCTTGAACGCCTATCCGCACAATAAACCTCGTCACTGACCATCTCTTGTAATCCCCAACGATCCTCCCCACCCAGAGATCCACCCTTGATTTCGTCATCCCGGGTGCCTCGATCAAAAACCATACGATGCCCCATTGTCTTTCTCTAAACCCACCCTATTGCAGCACAATCAGGGATACCGAAGTGTCACAACTCTGTGAAAAAATGGCCCGCGGCCGCCAATCTACGATCTGATCCAGCAGTATAAGGAAATCACCACCACTCCGATCAGATTCAAGACCAAGCCCTCACGAACCATTCTCGGCACCGTCAAATGCCCCGAACCAAAGACCACCGCATTTGGGGCCGTCGCCACCGGCAGCATAAAGGCACAGCTTGCGCTCAAGGCAGCAGGTAGCATCACCACTAATGGATCGATGTCATTCGAAAAAGCGACCGTCGCAAGAATCGGCATAATTAGAATCGTGCTCGCGGTATTGCTCGTGAGCTCGGTCAGAAACGTCATCAAAAGGCACACCGTGAGCACCAACGCCAACACCGGCAAAGATCCGACTCCGGACAAGGAGTCTGCAATTGAGGAACTTAGCCCCGAATCCTTGATTCCAGCTGCCAGACAAATCCCTCCGCTAAAAAGCAACAACACCCCCCATGGCATACCTTTGCAGGATTCCCAATCGAGTAGCCTTCCCCTTTCCCCTGGTTTGCCCGAGCCATCGGGAAGGAGGAACAGAAACAGAACCCCAACAAAAGCCACCGAAGCATCATTGGCTCCGGACAAACCCAGCCACGAACTCCATCCACCAAATGGCTCCACCCTCGTCATCCACGCCAGTGCGGTCAGAGCAAAGACGATCAAGGTTCTCCGCTCCGCAGGACGCCAGTCCCCCGCCTTGGGAAGATCCAAATCAATTTCCCCCTTCTGGTTCCGGCTCAGCCACAACCACATCAAAGGAAGCATGAGCACCACCACCGGCACCCCGTATCCCATCCATGTAGTGAAGGTCATCACCTTCCCTGTCGCCTCGCCATATTGCTCCATGAAAACCAGATTCGGCGGAGTCCCGATCGGGGACCCCAGCCCGCCCACACTCGCCGCATAAGCAATCGACATCATCAAGGGAGCCGCCAGCGGATTCACTCCGTCCTCCTCAGATCCACCATCCAAGATCGCTAGGGCAATCGGTAAAAGCATCAAGGTCGTTGCCGTGTTCGAAATCCACATACTCAAAACCGCCGCCGCCAGCATAAACCCCAGCATGAGCAATTTGGGCTTCATCTTGCCGTCACTCTTTTGTCCCCCGCAAAGCCGCACCATCCCAATCGCCAACCGTCGGTGCACCCCGCTTTTCTCCATCCCTTTCGATAGAAAGAACCCTCCCAGCAAAAGTAAAATCAGTGGATGACCGTAACTCTTTGCCACCGTCGTCTTGGCATCCAATACTCCCAGCAATGGTAACAGGGCAATCGGCACCAAGGATGCCGCCGGAATCGGAATCGCCTCGAACATCCACCACAAGGCCGTGAGCACCGTGATCCCCAAGGTGATCGCAGCCAACTGGTCCATCCCCTCTGCCGTGGCTGCCATTCCGGCCAAGACTCCCAACAAGGGAGCCAACCAACGCATCGCAATCTTCACTTGAGCCATCTCGATCCAGCCTAATTAAAAAACTGCCCTCTCCAAACCAAAAGTCCTGACAAGGGGCTACTTAGTTTTGGCAGGCCCTTTGGGAACCTCCAACTGCTGACCAGCCTTTTCCCATCCCAAAGTTCCACTCGCAAGATGAAGAACCTTTTCAAATCCCAACCGCTTCCAAACCTGAAGTGACGCCGAGCTGCGCCCGCCACTACGGCAATGCATCAAATAGGTTTTCTTACGATCCAATTTACCAAGCTTGGCCGCAAAGTTTTTGTCGTTCATGTTGATGTTGATTGCCCCCTTGATGTGCCCGGCGAAAAATTCTTTCGGCGTCCGGAGATCGACCACCACAATCTTGGGATCCTTCTTCAACTTCGCCGCCGCCTTTCCGGCCCCGATAGGAATCACATCACCACCCACAAATCCAACCAAGAGCAGGAACGAAACGAAAGAAGTAAAAGCAGTTTTCATTTGGTTCAAACTAGCACCTGGAGTCCTTCACAAAAGAGCAAAAAAATGGCCGAGACAGCCGATCGGGTCAGGCTCTGTAAAATTAAAGAACAAAAAAGGCGGAGCACCATTACGTGCTCCGCCCTTTGTAAAAGAAGTCTCTGAGAGACCCTAGTAGCGACCTCCGCCGCCACCACGTTCCTCACGCGGCCGGGCTTCATTCACCTTCAGGTTTCTACCACCGAGATCTTTGCCATCAGCTCCTTTAATAGCATCCTCCATGGCTGACTGTGAGTCCATCGTCACGAAGGCAAAGCCACGTGGACGACCGGTCTCGCGGTCCTCTGGAAGGTGAACGTCCGTCACCGAACCATACTGGGAGAAGAAGGACTCAAGGTCCTGCTTTGTCGAGTCAAACGACAGATTACCTACATACATTTTCATGATACTAAATGGCTCGTGTTGTTAAAATTCAGCCATTTGGACTGAAGATAGAACGAACCGAACTAATTCCGTAGCCTACTCTGACACGGCAAACCATAGTTTTCTCGAAAAAATGTAAATCTCCCTATTGCGCGAGATAGAATGAGACCCGAAAAAGAGAGCTATCGCTCCCCCTTGAAGAGGAGCCTCCTCCCTCTCGGTTAAGCCACCTCTGCATACTATCAAAGCAGATGCGCCCCCTCTGAAAAGCGCCTAGTTTGCATGCTGGCTTTAAAACTGCGCACAGTGTGGATCTCAAATGGCAAATGGACTTGAACAAAAATGAGGGCTTAGGATTTCTCCCAAGCCCTCAATAAAGAATGGAGCGGGTGAAGAGATTCGAACTCTCGACATCGACCTTGGCAAGGTCGCGCTCTACCACTGAGCTACACCCGCATTGCGAATCCCCGAAAGGTCAACGCTTGCGGGCACTCTTTGCCATCGTCAAAGACTTGCGACAAGAGTTTTTTCACAAGAATTTTCATCGTAGTAGATTTGTAAGAAACTTTAGATAGCTTAAAAAATACCGGTCTGGTTCCCCAAACCGCAATGTGCATGGAGTTTTAAATTTTTGCATCAAAATCGAAAGATGAGGTCCCCGACCAAGGGATTTTTTAAGATTTCAACTGCGTAACCCGGTGAATCCACACCAGATCGGTTCTTAGGAAGAATCTCTCTAGATTTTTTCTTCCTGACCTGCCGAGGGAGAACGAATCTCTGCAATCCCCAGTCGTTCGGGGAGTTAGCCATGCGTTGTATTCAGTGCGGAAATCATCAGGACAAGGTTGTCGACTCACGTTCTTCAAAAGACGCGACCTCGATTCGCCGACGTCGCGAGTGCCTGAATTGCGGTTCCCGCTTCACGACCTATGAACAGGTCGAACGCACCGAACTCCGCGTCATCAAGCGGGATGGCACTCGTGAAGTCATCAACCGCGAGAAGCTCTTCCGTGGTCTCGTGAAGGCCTGCGAAAAGCGGAAGGTTTCCATGGACGTCATCGGACGGGCGGTGGATGATATTCTCAGCGAACTCCACAAAGATCACCACAGCGAGGTCCCCTCCGCCAACATCGGAGCGAAGGTCATGGACAAACTCCACTCCATCGACCCCGTAGCCTACGTCCGCTATGTCTCGGTCTACCGTCAGTTTGACGACGTTGGGGAGTTCATCCGCGAAATTCAAGCTCTTGAAAAACGAGCAAGGCAGGATGCCATGCAACGAAAGCTCTTCAAGTAATCCGCATGATCTGCCTCGCTGGAAATCTCCCTGCTCTTCAAATCGGACACCAACAAGTGGCCGGTTACCAGACCGGGTGGATTGATGAATCACTCGTCCGGGCCGCAGAAGCCTGCAACCGGAAAGACTTTCCGTTTATCGACGATATACGCGACGGCATTCTCCACTACCTCGAAATCCGATGTCCGCTCCGGGTTTTTGCATTGGAAGACCTCTTTGAGCGCATGCGCAGCATGCTCCGAAAGATTGGCTGCGAAGCCATTGCCGAGCATTTAAAAGCTCTCGCCCCACCCGTCACCGTGTCACTCATTGGACCGGCTCGCGACGCCGGAAATGGCTACGAACTCGTCTTCTTTCGTCTTCTTTCCGAAGAAATCCAACTCCTAAGGGAGTCCGGCGCCGAAGAGATCCACTTTTGTAATCTCAAGGAATGCGTTGAGATCCTCAGCTGCGGCAAGGGAATGAGCAAAGCCTGCAAGCTACTCACCGATGAAATCACCGGCTTCCTCGAACGCTTCGACAAACAACCCATCGCCCAGGAACACAAACTTCACCTCACTCTCGACCAATGAGCAAGGAATCCACTCTCTTTGAAAAAATCATCGCCCACGAAATTCCTGCCGACATCGTCTATGAAGATGACCTCTGTCTCTGCTTCCGCGACATCTCCCCTCAGGCTCCCGTTCACCTTCTCCTTATCCCAAAGAAACCCCTCACCCGTATTGCTCTTGCGAAATCCGAAGATCAGGCACTTCTCGGACATCTCATGCTCAAAGTTGGTGAAATCGCGAGGCAGGAAGGCTACGCCGCAGACGGTTTCCGCGTCATCGTCAACAACGGGGCCGACGGTGGCGAAGCCGTTCCCCATCTCCATCTCCACCTCCTTGCCGGCCGCCAACTCCAATGGCCTCCCGGTTAGGCCCGGTTAGACTTCGCGCAAAGTGGCAACGCGACCTCGTGCCCAACCATTTCTTTCCTTGTAGACCGGCCATCGCGGCTGTTCTATTGTTGAAGTCCCAATGATTCGCAAACTGTCAGCTTCGACGTTCCTCGCGTTGATATCGGTCATTCTCATCTTCCAGCATCCTGCGCTGGGGATTTGCGAATGCTCCCGGGAATTCTACCTATCGGACTGCGCATGTTCCGCACCGGAAGAGGACCAGTGCACCTGCTGTCAGGCTGCCGAGTTTACGGGCCACCCCCGGTCGTCTCCCTGCCAGAACTGCTGTAAAAGAATAACCTGCGACCCCGGAGAGATCCTCTGGAATCCCCTCTCGGACCTTGATCCTTGGGAAGGCATTGAAATCACCTCTTTGGAGCTCCCCTGCTTTTTCAATCATCCTGTAAAACCCGACCAAGGTTTTGCCCGGTCATCCTCTCGACCTCCTCCGGATGGCCTCCCGCGCTTTCTCAGATTTGACGTAATCCGAAGGTGATCCCGCTCGACCGGTTTCTCCGGTCTTGAGCCCTTTCCCCATGGTGTGTCTCCAACGGCAATCACCATTTTCCTCAATACAACTTTTTAAAAACTCATGAAATTCAAAACGACTACCGCCCTGTTTTCAGCCCTTCTTCTTCATCAAGCTTTTGGATGAGACGGTTGAAAACTCACCACTCCGCCAGTTGGCGGAATGAATGATAATAACTCATCCCGTTTCAGCCTCTCGATCGATTACGCTCTTCGAATCAGCGACGATCTCTACCAAGGGTCCCATCAGGCCCCGAACCCGAACAAAGTCAAAACGATCTTCCACCGCTACAGCCTCACCGGGGCATACCGTGTGTCGGATGAATTCGTCCTTCAAGCAGCTGTCCCCATCCTTGATGGAACCTTTGAGGAAAACGGAATCGACAAGAGCACCATCTCCGGCCTGTCGGATATCTCGCTCCTCGGCACTTGGCGGCCTTCACAGATCCCCGAGTTTAATCTTAACCTCGGCTTCATTACACCGACTGGTGACGAAAGGAATCAACCACTCGTCGGAATTGCGGTGCCCTCGGTTTTTCAGCTCGGAACCGGGGCCTGGCAGGTTCTTTTGGGCGCGGGTTATTCCAGACAGGTCGGAGATTGGAATCTCTCGACCCAACTCGATGTTGGCCTCCCCCTTGAGACAAGCAGCCAAGGCTTCAAACCTGCTGAAAGCTACTTCCTGAGTCTCACTGCAGGCAAGACCATCGCAGATTCCGTGGCCTTCCGTTTCACGGTTCAGGGAAGCTACACCAACATGGATGAATACCGTGGAATGGAACTAGCCCACACCGGCTCGACCATGATTTCACTGCGCCCTTCGTTGGTTTGGCAAATCAACGAACGCCTGACCATGTCCGGATCGGTTGATGTTCCGGTCTACTGGGACGTCAATGAAACCGGAATCGCAGCCGGTCCCATCTGGAGAATTGGCCTTAGCACCAGCTTCTAAAAGCCAACCACTTACTCATGGGGGTGGAGCTCACGATACTGAATAGCTTCCACTCCCAGCGCGGCCGCGGTTCCAAGGATCATTTCCTCGGTCGCGGTCCTTGGGACTTGGCCGACCGGCTTGGTGAGGCCTCGAATCAAACGTCCATAACTGGACGCCCCTCCGATATGGCGAAGGAGTTTTAAAGAGATATGCGCTGCATCGAGTGATGGAAATACCAGCACATCAGCCGGCTCCTTCCTCGCCATATTCGGAACCTTGATTTTGGCAGCCTCGCGATCAACTGCCACATCAGCCTGAATCTCTCCATCGATCTCACAGGCATCAACCGAAACTTTTTCCCGGGCAGATGCTGCCGCCGCACTCATTTTTAATGCCGCCTTGGTCGGTGAACTTCCCAGATTGGAGTGACTTAAAAGAGCAACGCGAACACGGCGGCCCAAATGGTGATGGGCAAGCATTCCGGTTTCCGACGCAATGCTCGCGAGATCCTCGACCCGTGGCTCGGGAATAAGCCCCGTATCCGCAAGAAACAACACCCCGTCCCTGCCAAAATTGGGCAAAGTCTCAGAAGTCAAAACCGTCACCGCAAAAACCCTCGGCACATTCGTGTCCGGTTTGATCAAATGAAGGAGCGGGCGAAAGACACCGGCGGGGTCGGAAAGATTCCCCCCCAAACAAGCATCCGCCTGACCGTATTGAACCATCATGGCCGCGAAGTAATGGGGCTTTGCAATCACCTCTTCCACATCCAGCCCGCGAAGACCGCGATACCTCTCAATTCGATCCAAACGCCTGCAGAAAAGCTGAAAATCAGACGACTTTACCGGATCAATCACCCTCACAAATTCCATCGAAAGCCCCAGGTCCTTTCCCATCGCGAAAATCTTTTCGCGATTCCCCAGCAGGATGGGCACTCCTAGCTCGAGTTCGACAAATTTAGCAGCAACCCGGAGAATACGCTCGTCCTCTCCCTCGGGGAAAACGATCCGTTTCGGATGACGCTTGAGTTGGTCAAAGAGCGGCTGGGTGAAGGAATTGGGCTCGAGAAAATGAGACATGACGGGTGAGGCTTTGCGGCCGGCCGAAATTCTAGTAAGAGATTCTTGTAGCGACAACGCCAAAGCCACGATGCTTGCAGATTATCACACCCACACCCCGCTTTGTCTTCATGCCAAAGGCAATCCCGAAGATTACATCGACCAAGCCATCGCCGCGGGGCTTTCCGAGTATGGAATTTCTGATCACGCCCCCCAGTCGCCCGAACCCTTTGACGACTGGCGGATGCTGGAGGAGCACCTTCCCGAATATCTGGATTGGATCGCCCGTGCTCGGCACCATGCTGGGGGACGACTCGAAGTCCGGGCGGGACTCGAGTGTGACTGGCTCCCAGATTGCCACGAATGGGTCGAACACCTCGCAAAAATCTACGAATGGGACTACCTTATCGGCTCTGTTCACTACCTTGGAGATAAATGGGACTTCGACAACCCCAAGTGGCTCGGCCGCTGGGTGGAAACCGATGTTGATGAAATTTGGACGGCCTATTGGAAGGAATACACCGCCATGGCACGTTCCGGACTCTTTGATTTTCTCGGCCATCCCGATCTGATCAAAAAATTTGCTTATACTCCGGAAGGCGACCTCAGGCGTTTCTATGATCCTGTCATCGAGGCTGTCGAAGATTCCGGCGTCGCCATCGAACTCAACACCGCCGGCTTTCACAAACCTTGCGCCGAACAGTATCCCTCTGCCGAATTCCTCAAACTCGCCGCCGAAGCCAAGATACCCATCACTCTTTCTTCGGATGCCCATGCTCCGGCCGAAGTCGCACGGGACTTTGACAAAGGCCTCGAATTAATCAAAGCGGCCGGCTTCACCCACCTGAGCCGCTTTGAAAAACGCGCTCGATCCCAGGTCCTAATCCCGCGATAGCGGCTGAAACCCCGATCGTGCAAAACACATGGACAGGTAGGCTCAACGAAAAATCTTGGAGCAGTGACCAAAGTTTGAAGCATCCCTTGGTCTGCTCATATTCATACTTCCTCCTCCAAGGGGCCACGGGCATTTTGGCGAGCAATTGGACCCACTGCCGTGGACGGGGACTTTAGTTGGGGAGATTTCTCCCAATTTGGGTATTGCTCCAGATTTGTGACGCTGGCTTAGAGATTTTCCTTCGCTCTTCTTTTTTCAACCTCGTCATTTCCCTCCTCAATTAAGGCTCCGAAAAGGGAAGCGAAGAAGAAGGCTGCCATCATTCTCATATTGACAGAAAGTGTCAGTCCCATCCTCCGAGTCAAGTGACCGCTCCTTGCGGAGGTGGGATTGACCTAAAGCGGGGATTCCTCTTAGCTGCGCCCGTGCGCGCAATTTTGCTCCTGTCTTCTCTCTTCCTTGCCGCTTGCAGGGACAAGCCGGCGAACGGAGCAGCCAGCGAGCCAAAGCCGGAAGCCAGGATTTCCTATTCGACCCAAATCCGCCCCCTCTTGATTGACACCTGTGTCTCCTGTCATGGAGACCTCCCCCTTCACAATCCCGATGGATGGGATTTGCTTCACCAACACGAGGAGAAAAACACGGTGGAGGTCCCAGGCCAGATTCAAAAGTGGATCGATCAGGGACGGGAGGCAGATCCTCACTGGGCCGGACAACCTTTGCGCAAAGTTCCCGGTAATTCCGTGGATGATTTTGTCATCGCGCACAAGAACGCGCCCGAAATCATCCGCGAGATTCCGCAAGGCATGTTCACCGCCCCGGTCCACGACCTCATTGCAGGCGACCTCATGCCGGAAAGAGATCGGGCCATTTCGACAGGATATCTTAGGCAGGGAGGTGACACCCCCGAATGGCGGGTGGAAAAGGTGGCCCGCGAGTTTTTGGGAGTCCGAATAAGCTGTGCCAAGTGTCACGACCACCCGACGGAACACTGGTCAAACGACCGCTACCAAAGCCTCGCTAAGCTTTTCACGACTCCTTTCGATTCGATTCCCAACGCCCTCCCCCCGCTCCATGTCAAAATCTCCGATGAGACTGCCGCGAAAATCTCCGCAATCGAAAAAGCAATCGAAGAATCCTCCAAACCTTCCCCGGCAGAAGAGAAAGAGTATCTCAACTGGCTCGCTTTGGACCAGAGTGTGCCTTCTCTGCCTGGTCTCATAGCCGCCTATTCCTTCGATGAACGCCAACTCACGAATCTCGCTCCCCTGAGTGATGTCAAAGCGGGAGCCAACAACCTGATTACCGAAGGCGGAGCACATGGATTGGGAGTGCAGTTCGATGGAACCAACCAACTTGTCCTCTCCGAGCTACCGATTGGAACCGAGCTGGATCGTTTCACCATCTCGGTTTGGATCAAGCTCTCTCGGGAAGCCCTATCCGACACCCCGATCGTTACCATTGGATCGAGAGAGCGAGGCTTCGAATTCCGGATCGTCAACGGCAGACTTCAATCCCGCTGGAGTCAAACCTGGCCGCAGCATGCGATCGCAACCACCTCTAATACCCCCCTCATTGCTCCGAATCGTTGGAGTCATGTCGCAATCACCTACGACGGCTCCAGAAACGCCAGGGGCATGAACCTTTATCTCAATGGAAGACCTGTCGAGGCAAACGCCGCTTCCACCAAACTTTTAAAATCCGTTCTCCCTCCCGGAGAAGCCATGATCATTTCGGGAAAGGAGCTCACCGTGGATGAACTCCAAATCTATCGCGAAACTCTCACCCCGATCGGTGTTCGCCAAATCTTCGATGGCCGCAGCCTGACGCAAGCCTATGAAGCAGGCGAGGACCTCCGCGATTTCTATCAGAGGCATTTCTCAAAAGGCGAGGAGTCCCGTCGCAAGCAGGTCCGTTCCCTTGTTGAAGAGCTCCTTGAATTCGAGGATGGCCTTGACGTCTTCCTCGCAATGCAAAGCAACCCCGACCGTAATCTCGCGAGTGATTCTCAAGAGCCCAAAGATCGGCTCGAGTTTGCCCTAGATCTGAACCAAAATCTCCTCGCCCGCTCCCTAGCCAACGAAGTCTGGCGGCGGCACTTTGGCACACCATTGGCTCACAGCCTGGGATTCAGCGATCCACTCCCCAGCCATCCGGACTTACTGGAATGGCTTGCAGGCGAGTTGAAGCGCAATGACTTCAAGGTCATGAAGCTTGACGCACTGATCCGGGATTCAGGAACGTGGAAACGAGAGTGGTCTGGCTTGGATCATAAGGCGGCGACTTGTCCGCGCGAGACTCAATGATCACTTAATAATCCCCGCCAACCGTCCCGCGCGGGTGGCGGCGACCAAGTCGCGAAGGACGTGCAAGCCCTCCCGCTTCACCGCGTCGACTCCGCTGGGCCATTTGAGAGTCTTTTCCAGATCGGCAACTTCATCAGCCGCCTGGCGGATATGGTCATCCGAACGATCCTCTCCATCAAAAAGCGGGAGTAATTCAGCATCCAGATCATCGAGCGTGAGGCGAAAGATCTTAAAGGTCTTTCTATCTTCATCCTCCATGGCGGCATACCGTTCCTCTCTTTCGGCAGTGCGTATTTTGCGACGAACTTCATTCTCTTTCAATTCGGACATTCGAACTTCGCGGTTGAGTGAGACACTGTTTTTCTGAACTTCGTCCTTAGCCCGGCTGATGTCTTCGAGGAGATATTTGAAATACGGATCTTGGTTCACCCGTTTGCCGCTCTTGTCTTGCAAGTGAGTGATAAAAAGATGCTGACGGTCTCGGGGTTTGAAGCCTGAGCTCCTGCGGATGACATCATGGGGAAGCGCATATTTCTTATACCCTTCGCCCATTTCATAGGCGTCGCTCAGGGAGGGCAATATGAGATCGGGCGTAACCCCCTTGATTTGCACCGAGCTCCCTGTCACCCGGTAGTATTTTTGGAAAGTCAACTTGAGCCATCCGGCACGCATCCGATCCGAAATAATGGGCATGAATTCGGAAATATTCAGTGTCTTTTGGACCGTTCCTTTTCCGTAAGTCGTCGATGATCCCACAATCACAGCCCGATTGTAGTCTTGCAAAGCCCCGGCCAGAATTTCGGTTGCTGAGGCACTCCCCTTGTTTGTCAGTAGGACAAGCGGATCGTCATAAAGCGGCTTGCGGTGGAATGAATTGAGCGCTCCGATTTGCCCGCTGATTCCCTTAACCTGAACAATGGGTCCCCGGTGAATGAAGAATCCCGTCAGCCTCTGCACTTCGGGGAGTGATCCCCCGGTGTTGTCCCGGAGGTCTAGGGCAATCCCGTCAACTTCCTCTTTATTCAGGCGCTTCAAAATCCTCTCCACATCCACCGACACCCGGTGGCCGTTGTTATCGAAATCGAAGTAAAATGACGGAATCCTAATGACCGCCAGTTTAGTAAGCTTCTCACCGACGCCATATTCGTAGATCTTGGCGGTGGACAGGTCGTCCTTCATCGTCACGACGCCCCGAGGAATGGCGATCTCAATCGTTTGATCCTTTCCGTCGATCTTTCGTTTCAGGCGGATTCCGACGAGTTCTCCCTCTTGACCCAGGATATGCTCGATCACTTTCTCGATGGGCTTGAACATGATGTCAAACCACTGCCCGTCGTTGCCACGAGACACCGCAATGACCCGGTCACCCAGTTGTAGCTCGCCTTGACTGTCTGCGGGTCCGCCGTTGACGATTCCATGAATTTCGGTCTCTCCGTTATCATTCATGGAAAGTCGGGCACCAATCCCAACAAGTTCATTGCTCACATCGATTTTGAACTGCTCCATCTCATTGGCACTGAGATACTCGCTATGAGGGTCGTATGAAGTCGTGACGGCACTAAAGAAGTAATCAGCAATATCCTCTTCGGTCGTTTTTTCGAGTGTTCTTAAAAGACGGTTATAACGGAGGCCTACTTTTTCCTCCGGGGATCGTTCCTTACGGAAAGGGTCGGGCTTTCCTGCTTCGGTTGCCCGGGCACGAAGCCTTTCGCGACGCACGAACTCACTGAGAAGCGTGTCTTCAAGTTTTTCGCGCCAGACCTTTTGGAGTGCCACCGCATCGGCGGGCCACCCGGCTTGTGCGCGATCCCGTTTGGTCGAACGATCACGGGTGAAATCAAATTCATTTTTCTCCAGCAGCTCATGAGCATAGGCCACCTGGGCTGTCACCCGGCTTTTGTAGATTTCAAAAATCCCCTCTACAATCGGCATCACCGACTTGGTGCTGATGTGGTTATGGAGGTTTCGCTCATGCTGACGTTTGAAGTCCGCCACTTCGGTCGTAAGGAAGTAGGTTTTCTCTCCGTCGAGAGTGCTCAGGTAGCGCTCCAGAAAACGAGCGCTGAGATTTTCGTTAAAGGGAAGCCGCGCGTAATGGCCATTTTGCATCATCCGGACCACCTCACGACCGACCAGTTCAAACTCGGCTGCCGGACTTGGGGTCGTGGAAAGAAAGCCCAGACTAATTGCAGCGGCGGAGACGAAGCGGGAAAATTTAATCATGGGAGACTTTCTCGGTGGCCGAAATCAACTGGTCAATATTCCCCTTAAAAGGAAGGGCTGCTGTCGACGTCACTCACAGCAGGAAGGAAGCGCCGCTGACTGCGTCATCTTTCTCACTTTGTGAAATGACATCCCCACCCAATACGTTCAGTATCCAAGCCATCTTAGCATTTATGTTCGACCATCTTTCCTCAGCACTTCGACACCAAGGGGGGCTTTCCCGCCGCCTTTTCCTTTCTTATGCGGCCTCTCTCTCGACCATTCCCTTGCTGGGCCAGACCGCGGGAAGCGCCAAAAAAATCGCATTTTCGACCGATCCCTTCACCATGGGTGTCGCTTCCGGAGATCCCGACCACGAAAGTGTCATCCTGTGGACGCGCCTCGCTCCCAAGCCACTTGAACCAGGCGGCGGGATGCCCAAACACCCTGTAGAGGTAAATTGGGAAATCGCTAAAGACGACGCCTTCAAAAAGGTCGTCGGCTCGGGAAAAGTCAAGGCCACCCCTGCTCTCGGGTTTTCCGTTCACATCGAAGCCAAGGGACTCAAAGCCGATCATTGCTACTATTATCGTTTCCGTTCGGGAGATGCCGGTAGCCCCATTGGTCGGACCCGGACCATGCCCCTACCCGATGCCAACCCAGAAAAGCTCCGCTTTGCCGTGACCTCCTGCCAGCATTGGGAGCAGGGTCTATTCACCGCCTATCAGCAAATGGCAAAAGACCAGCCCGACTTTGTTTTCCACCTCGGCGACTACATCTACGAATACGCCGCTGGCAAAGGGGGGAATGTCCGACACCATATCGGGGTGGAAATCGAGTCGCTCGACGACTACCGCGTCCGCTACTGCCAATATCGCACCGACAAAGATCTCCAGGCGATGCACGCAGCATGTCCATGGTTCCTGACCTGGGATGATCACGAAGTTGACAATAACTACGCCAACGACATTTCCGAGCAAAGTGGTGTCACTCCCGCCCAACTCCTTCTTCGCCGGGCCAATGCCTATCAAGCCTACTACGAAATGATGCCTCTGCGGCCAACTTCCCTCCCCCAAGGGCCCCATCTGCAACTCTACCGAAGAGGCTCCTTTGGAAAACTCGCCGAATTCTTCGTCCTCGACACCCGGCAATATCGGACCAATCAGCCAAATAACGACGGTCGTGCCCCTCTCAATGAAGCCGCTTTGAATCCTCGCAATACCCTGCTCGGAGAAGCCCAGCGCAAGTGGCTTTTTGAATCGCTCAAAAAATCCCCCGGAACCTGGAACATCCTCGCCCAACAAGTCATGATGGCCTTGGTGGACAGGAAGACAAAAGGCGACACCGCCGCCTACTCCATGGATCAATGGCCCGGCTACGCCGCCGAGCGCCAAAAACTCCTCGAACACATCCGCGACCACAAAGTCTCCAACGCCGTCGTTCTCACCGGAGACATTCACTCCAATTGGGCCAATGAACTCCGGGTCGATGATCGCAAAGCCGAACTCCCCACCGTCGCCACCGAATTTGTAACCACGTCACTCTCCAGTGGCGGCAACGGCAGTCCCAACGTCAACTCCCTGGACATCCTCCAGGGCCGTAATCCCTGCAATAAATTCCACAATCGGGAACGCGGCTATATCATGTGCGACGTCACCCCGGAGACCTACACCGCAGACTACAAGGTCATCAACGAAGTCCAAAAAACAGGTGGCGTGACCACTTCAAGGGCGAAGTTCGTCGTCGAAGCTGGAAAACCACTGATCCAAAAGATTTAGCAGGCAAATCGAGAAGTAATCGTTTTTTTTCACGCCAAAGAAGTCGAGGGAATTGAGATGAACCCAATTGCAGAGGACGTCTGGAATTTCATCAGGCGAAATCTCCCCGTGAAAAGCTAGCATGCTCCCTCAAGCCCTCGGCCCAGATCCCCTTGCTCCACGGTCACGGCCCACAAATTTTCCCGAAAATGCAGGCTTGACCCTTCCCCGCCACCCTCCTAGTTTCCCGCTTCCCGCTGGACCTAGGGGGATCTTATCATGGAAAAACATACTCGCGGCATTGAAGTCAAAAGTGGAGAGAGCGTCGACCGCGCCCTCAAGCGCTTGAAAACCAAGCTCGATACCGAAGGCATTCTCGAAGAAATGCGCCGCCGCCGTGCCCACGAAAGCACCGTCACCCGCGCCATCCGCAAGGCCCGCACCGCGCCCAAGCGCAACAAAGTCCGTTGGAGATTCCAAAGCGAAGGGCAAGTCGCTACCGCTGAGGCAGCTGCCGCTGCAAGAAAAGCCGGATCGCACTCCTAAGAAACTCAAAAAGGGTCCAACTAAACTATCGCCTCGCAGGATTTTTCCTCCGGGGCGCTTTTTTGTCGCAAATTTTCTCAATTTTTATGCAAAAACTCCGCTTGCGGGCCTCATTTTGTGAGCTAATCTGACCTCGTTATGAACGCAAATATTAGATTCGGCATTATGTGTGCCTTTGGAGCAATGACCCCGGCCGCTTTCGCGGCCCCGGCATCTGCTGAAGAGGTTACCGCATCGACCATCCAGGGATACAACGTATCCTTCTCCGGTGGTGGGTGAGGCGCTGCTAAAAAAGCCCGTGTGGCTTTGACGAAAATTAAAGGCGTGGACAAAGTGATGCTCTCGGGCATGACCGCATTCGTGACCACCAAGGGAGATGACACCAAAATCACTCGTAGCACGGTCCGTAAGGCCTTCGAACGCTCCGGCCTAAAGGTTGAGCGAGTTGGCAAAAAGGATATCCCTGCACCCAAGGAAGCCTACATGCTCGCTATCACAGGCGGCACATGAGCACAGACTAACGAGAGATTGCGTGCCGATCTCGAAAAGTTAGACGAAGTGAGTGCTGCCTTCGTGAACAGTGGCCAAATTACCCTTCTCATGACTTCTGCCGACTCCTTCGACGAGGAGAAGATTGGTAAAATGACCAAGAAACGTAAGTCCGTCATCAAGACGTCTACCAAAGTGGGCAGTCCCCTCTAAGGTTACTTCCCCCCTAGTCATCAAAACCGAGAAACCCGGTGCCGTCTCTGACGGTTCCGGGTTTTTCATTTTGCAATCGTTCTAACCTTTTAGCGTTCCGCCAGAAACAAGGTATGCGTGGACCTCTTTGCCTGAGGATACGCCTTCGCGGGAATCGCCTCCACTCTCGAAAAAACCTTTCGAAGTAACTTCACAAATCCAGAATCCTCGTGGGCCGACCAATAGACTACCCTTCCTTTCGGCCTTAAAGCCGATTTCGCGATTTCGAGACCCCGCCGCTGATAGAGCCGCCCATTCCCCTTCTGCACCAGCGGGTCCGGGCTGTTGTCGACATCGAGAAGGATCGCATCATATCGATCGCCTGACTGCATGATCTTAAAAACGTCCTTCATGATCACCTCCACTCTAGGGTCATCCAACAAGGCCCCATTCACAGGACCCAGGTGCTCCCGGTTCCAGTCAACAATCACCTGCAATAACTCCGCCACCTCGACTTTCGAATCTGCTGTCACCAACTCCAAAACCCGCCGCAGCGTATATCCAAACCCCAATCCCCCAATCAGAACCCGCTGCTTCCGCACCTCTCCCCCGCATCCCAACTCCGCCATCGTCTGTTCCGATGACGAGGCCGTTGTGCTCATCAAAGGCACCCCGCCAATCTTAAGAAAGTAGTCACCGTCATGCTCCTGAAGAAGAAGGGTTTCCCCATCAGGAGAAAGACTTGTCGCAAGATTAGTCGTCGGCTTCACAGGACGTAGAGTAGTATTCCATCGACACATTGAAAGGCTTTCGAAAGACTAGCGGTAAGCACTCACCACACGCTTCATGAATAAGAAACGGATCATCTTTATCGTTTTCGTCCTTCTTCTCCTCCTGCATCAGGATTTTTGGAACTGGGACAATGCAAACCTCGTCTTCGGCTTCATGCCGGTCGGACTCTTTTACCATGCCTGCTACTCGCTCGTCGCCGCTCTTTTCTGGGGTATCGTCATAAAAGTCGCCTGGCCCACCGAGCTCGAAGAATGGGCCGAAGGTACAGCTGATCCCCAGGAAGGAGGGACCGAATGAGCACCGTGATTGTCATCGCCATTTACCTTGGCCTCCTCCTGAGTCTCGCCCTCTTTTCCAAGAGACTCTTCCGCGGCACCTCAAAAGATTACTTCGTCGCCAGCCACTCAATCGGCCCCTTCATGCTTCTCATGTCGGTCTTTGGAACCACCATGACCGCTTTCGCTCTCGTCGGTTCCACCGGCAAGGCCTTCGGTGCCGGGATCGGAACTTACGGCCTCATGGCCTCCTCTTCGGGTCTCATTCACGCCGCTTGTTTCCTTCTCATCGGAATCAAGCTCTGGGCCATCGGAAAGCGCTACGGCTACGTTACCCAGATCCAATACTTCCGCGCCCGCTTTGATTCCAAAGCATTCGGCTACCTCCTCTTCCCCATCCTTGTCCTCCTCGTCATCCCCTACCTCCTCATCGGGATCATCGGCGCAGCCAAAACCATCGAAGGTGTCACCAAAGCAAAAGGGCCCATCCCCGGCGTCTTTCCCGAATGGACCTCCAACGGAGCCATTCCACCCTGGTTCACCGGACTCGTCATCTGCATCGTCGTCCTCACCTACATCTTTGCCGGGGGATCCCGCGCCGCCGCTTGGGCCAACACTTTCCAAACCATCGTCTTCATGGTCATGGGAGTCCTCGCCTTCTACCTCATCTCCGACCGACTCGGCGGCGTCTCTGCTGCCATTGAACAAGCCAAAGACACCCACAAAGTCAGAACCGTCGATGGACACGCCGGAGTGTCGCAACTGACCTTTTTAACCTACATGTTCATTCCCCTCAGCGTAGGAATGTTCCCCCACCTCTTCCAGCACTGGCTCACCGCGAAAAGCGCCAAAAGTTTCAAGCTCACCGTCGTCGCCCACCCCATCTGCATCATGATCGTTTGGGTCCCTTGCGTCCTCATCGGAATTTGGGCCACCGGTCAAATTCCCGCTGGCACCAACCCCTCCGCCATCCTCGCCATCATGGTGGGGAAACTTGTCGCAGACCCCATCATCGTTGGGCTTGTGACTGCCGGTATCCTTGCCGCCATCATGTCCTCGCTCGATTCCCAATTCCTCTGCCTCGGCACCATGTTTACCAACGACATCGTCCTACACGATGCTAAGAAGACCTACACCGATAAACAAACCCTGTTCATGGCGAGAGGGTTCATCGTGGCCATCGTGACTGTGATCTACCTCATCTCGCTCCTTCTTCTCCAACAAGAAAAGCAATTTATCTTCTCACTCGCCGTCTGGAGCTTCTCTGGTTTTGCCGCCCTGACCCCGCTCGTCTTCGCCGCACTCTATTGGAAACGCGCTACCAAGGTCGGCGCCTACGCCTGTGTCATCGCCGTCTTCGGCAGCTGGGTCACCTTCTTTGCCATGTCCGGCTTCGGAGGCGAATTCTTCGTCTTCGGCGGAGTCACCCCCGCTGCCATCATGTGGTTCATCGGAGCCGGAGCCATGATCATTGGCTCGCTGGTCTCCCAACCACCGAGCGAAAAGGTCATCGCCAAGTTCTTTTAAGAAGTCTTCTTCTTTGGCCGAAACGATTATTCCATATCCATCAACCCAGCGTATCGCGCTGGGTTTTTCGCGCACAAGTGATTCATTCACAGATAACAACGAACAATCGATTGGTTTGCCCGAGTCCATCACCTCACCTAAAAGAAAATGAATAGATCCTGATATATTTCCAAAACCATCTCATGAGTCCCTTATCCGGAATCGGTTGATCCTTGATCGCTTAGGCTGCATAGACGAGGCCGGTA
>JAPKDJ010000058.1 GCA_026421245.1 Akkermansiaceae bacterium
CTAAGGTTTAGGAAACCCTTGTTCTATCCGTTGAACTACCGGAGCGACGAGGAGTTATTTAACGCGAAGCTTTACCAAGTGCAAGTGATCTGAGCGCTCCTTTGGTTTTCCGGCGGCAGCAACAATAATCCTTGGCTTTCCCTCCCCCTTTGACCCAGCATCCGCCCGCCATGGCAGGATTCTTTAAGAAGCTCTTCAACAAGGTTACCAACAAGACCGAAATCGATTGGGATGATCTCGAGGCCGATCTCATCTCTGGCGACCTCGGCATCCGGCTTTCGCTAGAAATCGTCGATGACCTTAAAGAACTCGGCCGAAAAATCTCCGCCGAAGATGTCGTCGAGACCACTCGGAATAAGATAGCCGATCTTTTTCCCGCCGACTCCCCCGCTCTGGCACCCCGCGCCGATGGCAATCCTACCGTCCTCCTCATCGTCGGCGTCAATGGCACCGGGAAAACCACTTCCACCGCCAAGCTCGGACACCTTCTTAAAAGCCAGGGTTACTCCGTCCTCATGGCCGCCGCCGATACCTTCCGCGCTGCTGCCGTCGAGCAACTCGTCCGTTGGGGAGAGCGCCTTGACCTTCCTGTCGTAGCCGGAGCACATGAAGCCGACCCTTCCTCCGTCTGCTATCAAGCACACCAAAAGGCGATCAACGGGAACTACGACTTTCTCCTCTGCGACACCGCCGGCCGACTCCACACTCGCAACAATCTCATGGACGAGCTTACCAAGATCAAACGGACCATTGGCAAGCAGGACGAGACCGCTCCCCACGAAACCTTCATCGTCATCGATGCCTCCACCGGCGGGAATGCCCTGAACCAGGCTCGCGAATTCCAAAAAGCGGTCCCTCTCGATGGCCTGATTCTCACTAAGCTCGACGGATCCGGTAAAGGGGGGGTCGCCGCCGCTATTCAGAAGGAACTTGGCATCGCTCCCCGCTTCATCGGAACTGGAGAAGAGCCCGACCGTTTTGAGCAATTCCAGAGGGAACGTTTCGTGGAAAACATTCTCTAGTAACGCTTCCACAACTGGCGGCTGAACAGCACCAGAAAAGCCACATATTCCAGGCGCCCGAGGATCATCAGGATGGAGAACATGATTTTGGTTGTTGTTCCCACTTCGGCGAAACTCTGCCCCCCGCCCATATCAGCGAGGGCCGGTCCGAAGTTTCCGAGACAACTGACAATCACTGACATCGACCCCAGTAAAGATAGCTGAGGCTCCAACAACTGAAGGGCAAACGTCCCCGTAATGGCAAAAAAGCCAAAGAGGGAAATGACCAAAAAGAGTTGCTCAACTGACGCTTCGGATACCTTGCGGCCGTTCAACTTGATGGGATCCACCACCTTCGGCCGAAAAGTACGATGGAGTCCCGATTTGAGAAACCGAAGCCAGAAGATAATCCGGCTCATTTTAAGCCCCCCGGCAGTCGAACCCGAGCACCCCCCCACCATCATCAGAAGAATCACCATTCCAATTCCCAAGCGGCCCCATTGGCTAAGGTCACTGCTCACGTAACCTGTGCTCGTCACTACCGAGACCACATTGAATACAATATCCACCGGCCCCGCTCCGTCAAAATTCCCCGTAAAATGATGAATCAAAAGCACTGCCGAAGCAATCACCATCAATCCAAGAAACCAGTAAACCTCCTCGAATTTCTTCCAAAGATCCCCCCACTTTCGCTTCATCACCGTGAGGTAAAACGGGAAACTAATTGCCCCCAACACCATGAAAATCATCAGCCAGATCTTACTGCCAGCTCCAAAAAGATCCCCCGCAATACTAGAGTTTTCGGTCCCGAACCCTCCTGTCGAAACTACCGTCAAGGCATGATTAACCGCTTGGAACGGCGTCAGCCCCATCCCCCACAGTCCCAAACCACAGATCAACGTAAACCCAAGATAAAGCGCCCACAATCGCCGCATCGTTTGCCGCAAACTCGCGATATCGGAATTTGAGAGCGAAGACTCCGCCCCAATCAGCGTCCTGCTACTTGCAGTCATACCCGAAAGCACCACCACGAACATTGCCAAAATCCCCATACCTCCCACCCATTGGGTAAAGGAACGCCACATGAGAATCGACTTGGGAAGCCGCTCCAGGTCCACAAAGATCGTCGCTCCCGTTGTTGTCAGCCCCGAAACCCCCTCAAAAAAGGCAAAATCGAGCGGCACATGGGGATCGCAAAAAAAGTAGGGCAAAGCCGCCACCCAACTACAAGCAAACCACCCCGCCCCAACCAACGCCATCGCCTCCCGGCGTCGCATCGCAAGTGGACGTTTCGAGCGCCTTCCAATGACCCGACCGGCCACCAGCATCGAGGTTCCCGCCACCAGGGTGATTCCCAGAGAAATGGCCCAACCTCCCAGATCGAGCCCCGTTTCATGCAGATCTCCTGCTGGTATAATCGCCGAAAGCGATACCGAAAACCCCATGGCAATGCCAAGCAAGAGGACCATCATCCCAAGAGAACGTAGAAAGACGCAGGTATTCACGGTCAGTTTAAATCAAAGAACATCGTCATAAGACGCTCCGTCGAGGGTAGCCTACCACCCACATTCCTCCATCTTAAAAAAACTCGGTCCTCGACGTGCGGGCCATCATTTTTTATTCTCACACATGCTTGCGAAACGTCTATCCTTGTTGGCCCTACTTCCAGCCTCTCTTTCTGCTGCTCCGGTTGACCTCGTCAAACTGGGCAAAGAAACCTTTCACGCCGTGGGGTGTGCCGAATGTCATGCGGAAGCCAAAAACGACACTTCCGTGAAAACCGGCCCCGGGCTCTTCGGACTTTTTCAGAAAGACACTCGAAAACGGGGTGTTATCGAAATCGGTGAAAACCATAAACATACCATCACAGCCGATACTGCCTACTTCGAGAAATCCCTCCGTAACCCCACCGCCGAACTTGCCATCTCCGAAACCGGCGAGACCAAAGGGACCACTTTTCTCCCTGTGATGCCCGCCTATCCCGAGGCTTTTCTCAACAAACAGAAAGCCCAAGCCATCTACCACTATCTCCAGACCCTCAACGAGGACGCACAACGCGGTCCAGCCAAGGTCATGGCTGAACTCCAGGAGGGAACCCTTGCCAAAGACATCCACCAGGACCCCTCTGAAATTCTCGTCACCGACCGCACCCGCGTCTTTCGCGCCCGTATTGCCGGCTCTTCCGCGCGCGCCGTCTACGTCGGGGTCCCCAGTGGTCTCAATTACGCCTTCGACCCTCGTTCCATGACCATCACCAAGGCTTGGTGGGGTGGCTTCCTAAACCTCAAACAGGAAATGGCCGGCCGTGGTAATAACTCTTCCTCCATGGGCCAGCAGGCACGTGAAGTCACCCTCGTTGGCCAACCCCTGCTCCACTCCCGGACTGTGGATCTCTCCTTCAAGTCCCCTCTCATCGGAGATGGTGAAACCATCGCCAACAACCTCCACGGAGATGCCGACTTCCTCGACCAACTCAAGAAAGCCGATGCCTCGTTCATCGGCTACGATTACCCTTCCGACCCAAAGGGCAACCCCACCTTTCACTATCGTGTTGGCAAGGACAAATACTCCCTCACGTTTAACATCACCGAAAGCGGCACCGCTCAATACCACTCCGTGAAGAATGGCGTAAAGTCAAAGCACGTGATCGCCACCGACGCCCCGGAAGACGTTTGGCGCCCCAATCCCATCCCCTCAACCCTCACCCAAAGGGTGGGCCTCACGCCCATGAGTGGAATGACACTCCTTCCGGGATACTCCGCGGAACGGGTGCCCGCTCCCACCGACCCACACGGCCGTCCCCAGCTCTTCGAGCCCCTGGGTATGGATCTCGATAAAAAAGATGGCTCCATCGTTGCCACCACTAGGACCGCCGGCATCTGGCGTTTCAAGGACAATACCTGGACCATGATTGCTGATGGTCTTCTCGACGCTCTCGGTGTCATTGTTGAGAAAGATCGCCTCGTCATTGGCCAAAAGCCAGAACTCACCGCGCTCTACGACAAAGATGGAGACGGCTTCTACGAAACTCATCGTACCTTGAGCGACAACTTCCTCTTCACCGCCAACTACCACGGATACCTTCATGGCCCAGCCAAGGACTCCTTCGGGAATTATTATTACTCGCTCAACCTCGACCACCGGAACGGACGCCAAATCCACAAGGCCAACGGCAACTTCATGGGCTCCCAGGGAGGATACCGTGGGTGGGTTATGCAAGTGACACCCTCGGGAAAAACCATCCCCTTCGCCATGGGCGTCCGCAGCCCCGCCGGTCTCGCCAACAGTCCTGACGGCACCGTTTACCACACCGAAAACCAGGGCGAATACAACGGCACCTCAAAACTCCACGTTCTTAAAAAAGGAAGCTACTACGGCCACCCTTCCGGCCTCGTCGACCTTCCCGGAATGAAGCCAGATTCTCCCGAAATTGCTTGGGACAAGTGGTCTCCCAAGAATGTGCCCGCAGTAGCCCTCTTGCCCCATTCACGGATTGCCAATTCACCCGGCAGCCCCGAATGGGACACCACTGGCGGAAAATTCGGCCCCTTCGCAGGCGACATGTTCTGTGGCGACCAAACTCTCTCAACCCTCTTCCGGATTCTTCCGAAGGACAACCATGAGGCCGCCGTCATCATGTTTGCCGAAAGCTTCCCCTCCGGCGTCATGAGGCTTTGCTACGACAAATCCGGAGCTCTCTACGTCGGACAAACCGGTCGCGGCTGGCGCGCCCGTGGTGGAAGCCAACATGCTCTGGTCAAACTAAGCTACACAAAGAATGCCGATGCCAAGCTCAAGGATATCACCCGCAATGGTGAAACCTTCACTTTCCACTTCACTGGCAAGGCTGACGGCCTGAAAGAAGCCGCCAACCTCACCATCGAATCGTGGTTCTATCACGATAAGCCCAACTACGGATCTCCCGAGAATAACAAACAGAAAGAACTCCTCGCCAGCCAATCCGTCGATCGCGAGAAAGGAACCCTCACCATCACTCTCGCAAAAAATCCCAAACGCGAAGCGGGTGCTCGTGTTTTCCGCTTCCACTCAAAGGATTTGCCAAAGAATCGTAAGGACGCCCTCGAGGCCTACTACACGATCTCAAAATGAGAATCGCGGTCCTGTCCCTCCTCGCCGCTTCAATACTCCCGGCCCAAATCCCGGGAACCTTTAAACAAATCGATCTCAATTGCGGTGGTTGGTTCACGGGAATCACTCAACATTCCTCGGGTAGGCTTTACGGTCGCACCGACGACAACGGAAAAACCTGATTAAAGATCGACGGCTTCGTGCAAACCTTCGGCGTTGATGCTGTCGATGAGAGCATCGCCGTCAGCCCCTGCCGCCCCGGGCAAAAGTTTGGATCAGCGCCAACGGACGCTCCACTGCCATTTTCACACCCCTGGAGTGAGCGTCTTCTCTACGATCATTGATCGACACCTCTCCTTTTTTTGGAAGCTTGGCTGTCCAAACCGTTTCCGCCCTTCGCAAGGCTTCGCTCAGCTTCCAATCAATTTTGGTGGTCGTTCCCGCCCACAACTCCACTAGTCGATCGTGGTGAAACGGAGCCATGCCACGATTTTCAACCGTCAGCTTCAGCTCCCCATCTTCCACCTTTGTCGCCGACAACATGCAAAACATATTCCAGCGGCCGGGCATGACGAAAAAAGGGCCTGAAATATGAGAGAACGAATCATTCGAAGGTGTTCTCTACAGGGTCAAACCTGCGAATCTTTTTCCGCCTCGCATCTTAGCCATCCTTCACAATAATTCCTCCAGACCATGAAACTCCATCTTTTACTCACCGCTCTAACAGCCGCCACCTTGTCAGGAAAAGACTGGCCCCGATTCCTTGGACCAAGTGGAAACGCCACCTCCTCCGAAACCGGCCTCATCAAGACCTTCCCGAAAGATGGTCCGAAAATCGTTTGGAAAACCCATCTCGAAGGAGGTTTCGGAGGCGCCGCAGTCTCAGGCGATGAAATCTTCCTCGGTGATCGTGTCGAAAAAGAAAAAGACATGCTTCTCTGCCTCGACTTCAAAACCGGCATGGAAAAATGGCGCTACGAAAGCCCCTCCGAAGGGGAACCCTCCTTCCCTGGCTCGCGGAGCGTTCCCACGATCGAGGACGACGCCGTCTACTTTCTTGGGACTTTTGGCGAAGTCTTTCGCATCAACCGCAAAACAAAAAAAGCCGACTGGAAAATCAAACTTTCCGACCGCTACCCTGACGCCAAGGCACCTCACTGGGGGTATGCCCAATGCACCCTCATCGTGGGCGACACTCTCATCGTGATGCCTTTCGGAAAAGACACCGGTATCGCAGGTTGGGATAAGAAGACCGGCAAGGAACTCTGGAAGAGCGAGGGCATCGGAAACACCCACTCTTCTCCCATCATCTCCAACCTCGGGGGCGTCGAACAAGTCGTTCTCCTCACCACCGGAAAAGGTGGCGGCATCCACAGCTACGACCCCAAGTCCGGCAAAAAACTCTGGTCCACCGATCTCTACAAAAACCGTATTCCCATCACTGTCCCCCTTCAGATTGATGACCACCGTCTCTTCGTCTCCGGCGGATACGATGGCGGATCAAAAATGATTTCTGTGAAAAACTCCGGGGATGATTTCTCGGTCAAGGAACTCTGGACGACCAAAAAAGGAACCCAGGTTCATCCCCCCATCCTGATCGAGGACCACCTCTACTTCCTCGCCAATGAGAACTCGAATCACAAGACCAAGACTCGTCGAAAAAAAGGCGGGCTTGTCTGCTACACCCTCGATGGCGAAGAACTCTGGAGCTCTGGCGACGATCCCTTCATGGGCCGTGGTGCCAGTCTCTACGCTGATGGCACCCTCATCATCCAGGACGGAGAAAACGGAACCCTTCGTCTCGTTGATCCATCACCCAAGGGCTTCAAAACCCAGGCCGAGGCCAACGTCTTCGGAACCGATCCCAGCAGCCGGAAAGATCTCAAATACTGGAGCCCCCTCGCCCTCTCAAATGGCAAACTCCTCATGCGTGGTCAGAACAACCTCATCTGCGTCGACCTGAAAAAGTAAGTGCTGCAGGTCCTCTTCCTCTGCTCAAAAAATAAGCTTTGCAGGCCGACCGCCGAGTGCGTCTTTGCCGACCACCCCGGCCTTGATGTCGACTCGGCCGGCCTGAGCCGGGACGCCTAAATCCGCCTGTCCGATGATCAGATCCACTGGGCGGATCTTATTTTTGTCATGGAGCGGACCCATCGCGCCAAGATGAATCAAAAATACGGCCATGCCCTCAAAGGAAAAAAGTCGTCGTCCTCGGCATCCCCGATCACTACGGATTTATGGATGAGAAATTGGTCGGAATCCTCAAGCGGAAATGCCAGCCGTATTTCCCCTGAATCAGGTCAATTCATTCTCCTCCTCGAATTCAAGCCTCTTCCGCTCCGGGAGAAAAAAGCGAATCTCTCCGCAAGCCCGCCATGCCTTCACCGCAGGGTCAAACGACGCGAAGTCGATGATGCGGTCATGAGACCACCACTTGGCATTAAACGACCGACTCCCCAACCGAAGTTTGAGAAACTCCTTACCCCCGCGACGATCAGATACAACGCATCAAAGATTCTTTCCATCGCTTGTAAAAACGAACCCAACCAACTCCAAAAATTTCTTCTTCATGCCATCCAAAAGACAAAACCGTTTCCTCCACGTCAATCACACCCTCACTTGACTCCAGCCTCTTCTCCCCCCGGAACCTTACGCGGACGATCCCAGCGGACCTTGTAGATTTTTTCGTTCTCGTAGTTTTGGACACCCTCCGGGCTCAAAAAACGAATGGTCCTACTCCACCAGGTCGTCGCAGTCCCTTTGTGCCACACCACCCGATCCGTTTTTAAGTTCCGGTCAATCGACTTCACTTTTTTCTCATCTTTCAAAGGGAGAAAAGGCGAGAACTTCTTCTCTGGAATCGAGAAGAGATAACAGTGCTCGTCAACCGACATCACAAGATGGTTCGGACCCCACCAGGTCAAATCGTGCCCCCCTGGGGTCGGGAGATCGTATTGCTCCCCGACCTCTGCCTTCCCTTTCTCAAAACGAATTTTTAAAAGCTTCTTGGTTCCAAGTGCCCACAACCAGTTGCGTTTTGAATCCCATTCGACTCCATGAGCACCATACAAAGGAACCCTCATCAATGGTTCGATGTTCTCTCCCGATTTTTCCCGACCAAAAATCTTCACCTCGTCGCCTCCAAAACTCGAGGCAACCGCCACCTTTCCGCCGGGCAACAAACAGGCGCTATGAGCATTACGGACCTTCGTGAAAAAGTGGCTTTTCTTATTCTTTCTTTCTACGAGAGCCACCCCGCCACTCGAAGACGTGATCAAAATCATCCCCTCGTAGGGTTTGCACTCATCAGTCGTGGCAAAGCTTCCCCGCATCCCTTTCGGAATCTCCTTTGAATCCTCGGACCGCCACTCCCAATGGACTGCCTTAAGATTACCCTTCGCGGGAATCACAAAGACCCGCTCCCTCCCGCAAATGATCAAACGCTCCTGATCATCACTTTGAGCAGGAGAAACAAGTCCCGCAAGTATCCCCAACGACCAACAGAAAAAATTCTTCATCTTTAAATCACACAAAGACCATTAGTTAAAATAGGACTACCGTTGCTGTGCTCGGGCTGCCGGCAAGAATTCTCTCAGCTTTTGAATCCGAGTCGCGCTTACCGGGTGGGTGCTCAAAAATTCAGGAGTGGTCGAACGGCTCTGAGCTCCCATTCTCTCCCAGAGCGTAATTGCTTCCGCAGGATCATACCCGGCCCGCGCCATGAAGATTGTTCCAACCCGGTCTGCTTCCAGCTCCTGGGTTCTTGAAAAAGTGAGGCCAAACGCAATCTGCCCCCCTTTTTGAGCAATCTCCTCCAACTGCTGTCCGCTCTCCACCCCCCCCAGCACCGCTCCAAGAAGGGCACTCCCCAGCGTTATCATTTGATTATTCTGAATCCGGGCCTGCGCGTGATTCGAAGTCACGTGCGCCATCTCATGGGCAAGAGCCGCGGCCAACTGCCCGTCTGTCACGGCAATGTTCAAGAGCCCCGTATTGATTCCCACCTTCCCCCCGGGAAGCGCAAAGGCATTGACCGAAGAGTCTTCAAACACCTCAAATTCCCATCGGGCACCCGGAAGGTTGATGACCGGGCGGAGCTTATTCGCCACTCGATAGGCCCGGGCACGGGCCTTTGAATTTTGGGAAACAGGTGTCTTCGACTTATACTGCGCAAAAGCGGCTTCACCCTGCTGGATGAGAGTCGTAGAAGCGGGGCGAACAGCAACCTGTCCCGTGTTGGCATTGTAGGCAGCCGGGGCGGCACACCCCAGCACCGCAATCGGCAGAAGGAGAGTGACGCCCTTATTCGTTAACAATCTTTGGAGATGCTTCTTCATGTCCTTGTCTTAGCTTGGAATCACTTCGTTTGTCAAATCGGCCTGTCTCTATCGCAAAAGGTTGTTTCTTAATCGTGACTGGCCCACACTCAGGCCACGTTGTGAATCTCCCGAACTCCATCACCTTTGCCCGTCTCATTTTAACAGCGGTCTTTGTCGTCAGCGCCAGTTGGGGAGGAACAACAGGCCTCATCGTCGCCTTGGTCACCTTCATCATCGCCACCATCTCCGACTGGCTTGACGGATACCTTGCCCGGAAGCTCAACCTCGTCACTTCCCTCGGTAAGTTGCTGGACCCCCTCGCCGACAAAATCCTCGTAGCCTCTGCCTTCGTCTACTTCACAAGCGTAGACCTTTGTCCCGTCTGGGTCACCGCTGTCATCATCGGCCGGGAATTCCTTGTCACAGGGCTCAGACAAATCGCCATCGTCAAAGGCGAAGTCATCGCCGCCGACAAACTGGGGAAGTGGAAAACTACCCTTCAACTCTCCTTCGGCATCACCTCCCTCCTTTGGCTCATCTTCGATTCCTCCGGCCCTCACGAAGGATTCTTCGCCTCGCTTCAATCTTTGACTTCACCGGATAATTGGCTCTTCCTCAGCTTTCTTTGGGGAGCCTTGGCGCTGACCCTTCTTTCCGGAGTCAATTACCTCAGAAAATCCTGGAACCTGCTGCTCGACTGATGCTTCTCACTAATGCCCACGTCATTTCTCCTGGCTTCGAAAAAGAAGGAGCCAGTGTCCTGATTCAAAACGGACGGATTGTTGAAATCGGTAATGAATCCTCCGGTGATCTGGATCTCGATGGCAAGCTTCTGCTCCCCGGATTCATCGACATCCACTCTCACGGAGCGGATGGCGCTGACGTTTGTGACGCATCGGTCGATGCCCTCGAGCACATCGCCCGGACCAAGCTCAAGGAAGGCGTCACAACCTGGCTTCCCACCACACTCACCCAACCGCAGGATCGTTTGATCGAAATCGTTCAAACCATCAACAGCTGGGCCGATTCCGCCCCTCTTAATGTTCCGGGGATGCACCTTGAAGGCCCCTTCATCAATCGAGATCAAGCGGGCGCCCAAAACCCCCAGTATGTTCGCCTGCCGGACATCAATGAGCTCCGGACTCTTCACGAAATCTTCCCCGCTCTCATTCTCTCGCTCGCTCCGGAGGTTCCCGGTGGTTACGATCTCATTCGTGAAGCCGCTGCCATGGGGATTACGCCATCAGCCGCCCACACCAAGGCAGACTACCACTGCATCATGTCCGCCGTGGGCTATGGGTTGAAACACCTCACTCATTTCGGAAATGCCATGACCGGCCTGCATCATCGTGAAATTGGCGCCGTTGGAGCAGGTCTTTTGGAAGACTGCCTTCGCCTCGAGCTGATCGCAGATGGCATCCACCTCGCGCCGGAAATGCTTGAGCTGGTATTTGCCAAAGTCTCACGCGAAAATATCATGCTCATCACTGATTCGGTCTCCTCGTCATGGCAACCCGATGGAGACACAACCCTCGGGGGGCTTGACGTTGAAATCAAAGACGGCATTACCCGTCTCAAGAGCAATGGAGCTCTCGCTGGCTCGACTCTGCGATATCCCCGCGGCCTCCAGCTCATTCAAGAAATCACGAACGAACCCCTGAGTGATCTCATCGCGACCACTTCCTGGAACCAAGCCCGCTCGCTGGGCCTCGCTGATCTCGGGAAAATTGAACCGGGCTTCACCGCTGACCTCGTCGTCCTGAACGATCAATTCGAAGTCGAGCACACTTTTGTGCGCGGCCAATGATCATCTGATCTCACGCTTGTCGGCGAAGTAATCAATCACCGCTTCCCGGGTGTTCACCGGGATGAGTTTGGTCTTACTTTCGGGCTCGGCAAGAATCTCACGAAGCTTCATCAAGCGCCGTCCGCCTGATTGGCTGTCGTAACTGTTAAACAGGATTCGGTATCGCTTCTCCGCTTCCAATTCATCCACCTTAAGACCGAAAAGATCGCGATCCGAATATCGAACTTGGCTGGACTCGTTCACGATCGTACGGATCTGCGCGCCCGAAATCGTCGCGTGAACCAACCAGTTCTCATACGGAATCCACTCCCAGGCATCTTCAATCGTCTTGACTCCAGGCTGGACATCAGGCGTTTCAAAAGTCCCGTGAAAGACTCCGTCCGCTGGAGTTCCCTGCTTCCCTGCCGTCGCCAAAAACGACTGACAGATCATCTTCCAAAACGGACTCTGTTTTCCGCGCGCGGATATCACCGCCTTCACCGTGCCAATCACCGTCTTCCGACGCTCCTCCGCATTAGCTACCACGCTTTTTGTGCTTTCGACGATCAGCGGATCGAGCTCAAAGCGGTCATCCATGAGCACCGTCCAAGCATTGCGCTTCACCAACTTTCGCGATTCCAGATCAAAACTAAGATCAACCCGCCCACAGTTAATCCCGAAGTAATTTGCCTGGGTGCAAAGCACACCCGACCAATACCAACTCGGCCGGTCCTGATGGGAATGCCCTCCAATATAGAGATCCACGCCTTGCACCTCCTTCAAAAGTTCCTGAACCGGATTGGCAAAGTCGTCAGCCCGCTTCCAGCCCATGTGGCCGAGCACAACCACAGCATCCACCTTTTCCGCCTGAAGCTCCCGCACACTCTGTTGCAGGCTTTCGATAGGATCAAAAACACCAAACCCTTTGAGCAATTCCGGACGTGACCAAAACGGGATTCCCGGAGTGACCAGCCCAACCAAACCAATCTTAAAACCACCTACCTCCTTGATCACCCATGGTGAAAGTTTGGAAAAAGCACTCCCCTCGATCTCGCCGGCCTTCTTGTCTTCAATCGTCACATTGCCCGTGATGATCGGCATTTGGGAATTCTTGACCGCTGACTCGACCACTTCGAGTCCCCAGTCGAATTCGTGATTCCCCAAAACCCAACCGTCATAGTTCATCTTATTGAAACTATCGATCATGACCTTCCCCTTGGTTTGATAGCCTTCGATGGTTCCTTGATAAATATCCCCAATATCGAAAAGAAGGTGATCCGGACATTCCTTGCGCCATCTTCGGATTTGAGTGGCGCAACGAGCCAGGCCGCCGACATTGGTGATGTCGTCGTAGGTCTGCGTGGGTAGAATGTGCCCGTGTAAATCGGTTGTATGGAAAAGAGAAACTGTTTTGATGGAACGTTTCCCCGCCGCCCACGCCGGGATCGCCATCCAGGCAGCGGAACCAGTCAAAAAATGTCGGCGAGGTAAGATCATAAGATCGTTTTATCAGCTTTCCGATACTTCTCTGCCGTCAGCTTCTTTTGATATCTCCCCTGCACAATGTCCGTTAGTAAAAGCACCGCAATCACAAAGTAGAAGGTGGTCTTGGTCATGGCATGGATCTCATTTCCAAAGAACTTCAGGTGAGCCAGATGCGCCCCTTCCGTGAGCAGCATGATTCCCACGACAAAAAGAACAAAAAGGCCAAGCACCTCATACATGCGATTTCTCTGCAAAAAATTTGTCACTTTGTCTGCGAGCAGAATCATGATGGCGCCACCAATGAGAATAGCCGTGACCATGACCCCAAGCTGATACCCGAGGTGCTCGCCACTCGGTCCTTTTATACTGGCGAGAGCCATCGCACTGAGAATCGAATCAAACGAAAAGATCACGTTCATGAAGACGATCAGCCCGATCACCTTCTTCGAGGATGATGGCTGCCTCTCCATTGCATGCCCTTCCTCCTCAAGCAACATCATGTGGGCAATCTCCTTGGTCGCGGCATAAAGAATGAACGCACCTCCAAAGAGCACGATGACACTGTGAAAGTTAAAGGCGCCCTCGATCCAGCCACCATCTGAAGTTGTGAAGAACGGATCTTGTAGAGAATCCACCAGTTGAATCAGAACAAAAAGAAGGACGATCCGCAGACCCACCGCAATTCCGATCCCAAGTTTTCGGACCCGGCTTTGGTCGTCAACCGGTGCCCGTTGCGATTCGAGAGAAATATAGAGCAGGTTATCAAAGCCTAAAACCGCCTGAAGAAGAATAAGCAAACCGAGTGTCACTAAAGAGTTCAGGATGTCAGCCATATGGATCTATCATCAATGGCACCGGCTCTCTATAAAGCGAAAAAACCGATCAAGCGGAATCGCCTGATCGGTTTCTGAAAACTATAGGCTCGCCCCTTTAGTTGATCTTCACTGGATCGGTGATGCCCGGGACCTCGGGCGGAGGCGCAATGCCTGTGCCGGAGGGCGAACTCGGATCAACTGGAGGAGAAACCGGAACGATGTCAGGAGTTTCACTTGGCCCCCCTCGCTCGATCACCATGATCTCGGGAACGTAACCCACATCACCCGAATCCAGCTCAACTTTGACGTAGGTCCCCTTGCTCGAAACCACCTTCAGAGGAGTCGCAACCGCCAAGACCTTGTCCGCACGGGCGTTTCCTTTCGGAATAGACCGGAAAAAAAAGGCATTTGGCATAGAAGTCTCCACCCACTGGCCGGACTTGTAGCTAGGAGAGTTCGGAGCGACCACTGCGGAACCTCCTGAAGACGAGGAACCGGGGGAACTCAGTGGATCAAAATCGCCGCTCCCGCTCAGGAACTGATTGAAATTCTTAAATGAACCACAGGAAACCAAAACGAGTGTTAGGCCTCCAAGGGTCAGGAGTGATTGGCTATTCATTGCCTATGAAATCGACCATAGACTTACCATGGGGTCAATTCGATTTCTGATTGATTCACAATGTTTCGCTTTCATAAAGCGAATCATTCCCTACGAATATCGGAGTGCGTAGTCTCCGATCCATTCTCCTGACCGGTGGTGCCGGGTTCATCGGTTCAACCTTGGCCCGCCAACTTCTTGCCCGGCCGGATGTCGAACAACTCGTCGTCCTCGACCGTCTCACCTACGCTGGCAGCCGGGCAAATCTCATCACCCTGGATCAGGATGATCGGTTCCGCTTCGTCGAAGGAGACATCCGCGACCTTGGGCTTGTCACCAATTTGTTGGAAAAACATCATTGTTCCGGAATCATGAACCTTGCCGCAGAATCGAGCGTGGATCGCTCCATTAAAAATCACGAGGATTTCATTACGACCAATGTCTCCGGAACTGCCGTCCTCTTGCAGGCAGCGCGCACCGTCGACGTGTCATTTCTTCAATGCTCGACCGATGAAGTCTACGGCTCCGCCCTCTTCCCCAACCAGCTCGATGAGTCGGCCAAAATTCGCCCCTCTTCCCCCTACTCCGCCAGCAAGGCGAGTGCCGACCTCATGGTCCAGGCTACTCACACCACATACGGTCAGGACGTTGTTATCGCGCGCTGCACCAACACCTACGGCCCGCGCCAGCATCTCGAAAAACTCATTCCTACAATCATCTACCACGCTCTGCGAGATCTTCCGGTTCCGATCTATGGCACCGGCCAACAAATTCGAGACTGGATCCACGTGGATGACTGCGCAAAAGGCCTTATCTCCGTTTTTGAAAAAGGCTTCTCCAACCGGGCCTATAATCTCGGCGCAAAATGTGAACGCACAAATCTCGGTATTGCCCGGGTCATTCTCAAACAACTCCACAAGCCGGAATCACTCATCGAGCATATTCAGGATCGGCCCGGACATGATGCCCGCTATGCGATCAGTCCCCGGCTGGCCTTAATCGAGTTGGAATGGCGGGCCCGTATCCCCTTCCGCTCTGGCTTCGAAGCGGTCATCCGGGAACTCAGCCAATCGCTGCGACCGTCCTAACCGACTCCCAACTCCTCGCCGAGTTCGTCCTCCACATAGCTGATCTCACGCGCCTGCAAACCATGGTCGCGAATCCCGCGAAGCGTCCGCAAGGAACCTCTCCGGGTGCCCGGCCCTTTGACTTTTTTTACCGCCGTTTCAACCAACATCGGAGTCAAAGCCGCAAGTCCAATACAAGCCAGCGACAGCCCAATGGGACGTCTGGCCTTGTCACTCATTGCCTCCGAAAACAAAATTCCGGCTGCCGCTCCCAGCACCGCCGGAGCAAAGGCTGCCGTGGTGTCCACCCAGTCCCGTTCTTCGTAAATGTCGTTCATGGTGGAAATCTAACGCACCCGCGCCCTCATCCCAAATTAAAAAGGATCGATGACACGTTTTGACAAGACCGGACCGGCCTTATTGAATGTCCGCGATGAGCAACCACTATGCCTTGATTCTCGCCGGCGGGAGCGGAACCCGATTCTGGCCCCTCAGCCGCAATGCCAAACCAAAGCAACTCCTTAACCTCTTCGACGACACCACCCTCCTCGATCAGACCATTACCCGCTTGCAGGGACTCATCCCCACCGAGAACATTCTCATTCTCACCAACGCCCTTCAGGAAACCGAAGTTCGCAAAATCGCCCACATGCTCCCCGCAGAAAACATCTTCGCTGAACCCGCAAAGCGGGACACCGCCCCCGCCGTCGCTCTGGGCATTGGGCTCATCGCCGCCCGTGATCCCGAAGCCACCATGGCGGTTCTTCCCTCCGACCAACTCATCAACGACACCGCCGCTTTCCATTCCGTCCTTGGAGACAGCCTCAACATCGCCTCCCAAACCGACGCGCTAGTCACGATTGGCATCAAACCCACCTGGGCTTGCCCATCCTACGGCTACATCGAGCGCGGCAAGTCGGCAAAGCTCGACTTCGAAACCACTCACGAACCCTTCGAAGTCTCTTGCTTCCGTGAAAAACCCAACCCCGAACTCGCCGAACAATTCCTCCGCCAGGGCAACTTCGCCTGGAACGCAGGCATGTTTGTCTGGTCGCTCAAAACCGTCACCGCCGAGCTCCAACAACACACCCCCGAATTGGCGGGCTTCATTGACGAGCTCAAAAACTCCCCTGATGTCTCCGCAACCATCGCAGAAAAATTCCCCAACCTCACTCCCATCTCCATCGACTACGCCCTCATGGAAAAAGCCTCCCGTGTCTTGAACATCGAAGCCACCTTTGATTGGGATGACGTCGGCTCCTGGATCTCTATCGCGAAGTATCTTCCAACTCAAGGCGACGGCAATCAAACCAACCGCGAAATCACCGAGATCGAATCCGAAAACAACATCGTCTTCAACGATCGTAAAGAGATTCGGATCGCCCTCCTCGGCGTCGACAACCTCATCATCGTCCAAACCGAAGATGCCCTCCTTATCGCCAACCGCCACCAAGCCGACGCCATCAAAAAACTCAGCGACAAACTCCCCGAAACCCTGCTATGATCATTCCATGTTGAAAGAGCGTCCCGTTGAATTTGTCGAAACTTTGTCCGCTGAGGACAAGACCGAGCTCTCGGTGTGCCTTCGTGAGCAGGACCAAAAATCTTACGACGACGAAAGCCTTGAAATCGCCCGTCGTCGCAGCGAGGAGATGAAAAACAGTGAAGTCCAAGGCATCCCATTCGACGATGTCATCGCACGAGTCAAAGCCTCCAAGAAGAACGCTTGATGCTCATCACTCACCCGGAAGTCACGAACGACCTTGCTGTTGCCATCGCGTCCTTCGACAGCAAGTCCAAGATTGCCGGGGATGAATTTCTTCAGGCCGGTGAAACCGCCGGTGAGCAGATCAAAGAGAACCCTCTCCCTTTTCATGAATATCGAGATCGCTTCCGCCGCTCCAACCTTCGTGGATTCCCCTCCCACATCATCTACGAAGTTGATGGAGATTGGCTGGGCATGCTGAGTATCAAACACGACCGCCGGCACCCCCGCGCCGGCCTCGACCGCACCTGGTTCTCATGACCCACCCAATCCTCGCCATCGACCACGGTGACGCCCGTATCGGCATCGCCGCCACCGATGAATTCGGCATTGGCGCCCATCCGGTCGAGACCATCGATTGCCGCAAAACCGAGATCATCCCCCGCATCCTCGAAATCATCGCCGAGCGAAAAATCCAGGCCGTTGTCCTCGGCCTCCCCCTCCGCATGGACGGCTCCGAAGGCACCTCCTCTGCCAAAGTCCGAAAATTCGGTAAAAAACTCCGCACTCAACTCGGCAACATCTCCCTCACTTACTTTGACGAGCGCTTCACCACGATCACCGCCTCCGACAAACTCCGTGAGGCCGGTAAAAAAGCCAAAAACCAGCGCGGTATTATCGACCAGGCCGCCGCCCTCGAAATCCTTACCGACTACCTCGGCTGGTAGATTTCCAAAAGATGCACCTTAAACTCACCATCGCCTATGACGGCGCAACCTTCGGCGGCTGGCAAATCCAGGCAAACGCCGACACCATTCAGGGACGCATTGAGACTGCCCTCGCCGGAATCGCCAAGGAACCCATTCGCCTCCACGGCTCCGGCCGCACCGATGCCGGCGTCCACGCCCTCGGTCAGATCGCCCATTTCGACTCACCCGATCACCTCACCATGAACCCGTTCAATTGGGGTCCCGCACTCAATACTAAACTCCCGCCAGAGATCAGGATCATGGAGTGCCAAGAAGCCCCCGATGACTTCCACGCTCGCTTCTCCGCCCTCTCAAAAACCTACACCTACCACCTCTGCCTGTCACCCATCCTTCCCCCCGTTCTTGCCAGGCGCGCCTGGCACCTCCCCCGCCAACTCAACCCCGTCGATCTCGAAGAGGCCCTCTCCTGCTATCGTGGCTCACATGACTTCCGCGCCTTTGCCGCCAACCGCGGCAACGAAACCGAAGACACCGATTACGGCCGAAAAATCACCCGCGCTGACTTCGAACAATCCGGCAATGGCTACCTCATCACCTACACCGGAAACGGGTTTCTCTACAAAATGGTCCGCCTTCTCACCGGCGCTGCCGTCCAAGCCGCACAAGGATACTTGCGCCAAGACGACCTCTACGAGCTGGTCCACAAACCAGACGGGAAGAAATCACCCCTTTGCGCCCCGGCCGATGGCCTGACTTTGAAGGAAGTGGAATACTAATCCCCTACCTCCGCTTTCGAAACGCCATCACCACGGAATGGGGCTCGGGAACCACTAATCGCCGATCCATTTCCACCCAAGAAAAGAGGACCGGAAGGGGAGCCCCAATCCCGCCCGCCGCTTCCAGAGGAAACTCGAAAGAGCTCTCAGCCGTCGAATTCCCCGGCGAATTAAGATCACCAAAAGTTCCGCTCAATATCGCAAGAGAGACATCATCTCCGGAGACCCCATCCAAAGGAAATGTCACCCCCGCAAGAGTTTGGATCACCAGACAACCGGCATTGAAAAGATTGCCGCTACAGCTAGTCGGTCCAAACAGAGTATCGTAGGTTCCATTCGTCGCTTCCGAGTATGTCGAAAGCCCCTCCAAACTTCCGAAGGACCAAGTCTCCTGATTTGCCGAAAGCGGACCGGTAATATCAACAAAAATGTCCTGCCCGAAGAGTTTCTCACCGGTGGTCGCTCGTATTGGCGAGAAACCTCACGGTCATAACCCCGCCGGAGATTCCCGCCGAAGGCGTCACCACAAAATCAAGTCCATCAGGGTTGGGAATGGTGATGGTATCGCCCGTCGAGTATCCCGGAATGATCACATAGTCGAGCTCAACAATGGCCCCACTAGCTTCGGCAGCGAGGCCAAATAAAATAGAAGGATATGAAAAACGCATTCTTCTTGAGCAAGTAAAACACACTCGCGAGCCACCTCGCACCTCAAAAAACTAATTCGTTAAATTCGTCCCTCTAATAGAAGCCCCCCACGATATCCTTGCTTCCTGCTCATCCATCGACAAACTCCCACTCACCGTGAATGAGACCTCCAAGAAGCCCTGGAAGCAACCACTCTTCTCGGCTTTTCTCGTTGTCCTTGGATCCATCGCCATCTTCTTTCCAGCCTGGCTCCCCGAAAACCCAACCCTCCCAACCGAAGACGGGATCGTGGAAGGGCTTCAACTCGTCCTTCTGCTCGCCACCTCCGCATTCTGGTTTGGCGCCGCCAGGCCTGCCGGAAAAGTCGGACCCTTCTACCAGATCATGGGTGCCATCTCACTCGCCTCCGCCCTCGGCGAGGGGGACGCTTTGATCGAGCGCATCACCCACTTCCCTGTCGAATATTTCTTCATCCCTCTCGGCATTTTCGCTCTCGTCAAGTTCATGACCAACCGCCAGTACTTTGGCGAGTTCTTCGCTGAGTTCTCCTCCCACCCCGCCGCCGGATTTTTCGCCTCGGCCTTCATGCTCATCTTCGTTCTCGCCCGCTTCCTGGGCACTTCACTTCTCTGGAAAGCCTCTCTCGGCGAGAACTACCACCCCGATGTTCCCAACACCGTCGAGGCCTACCTCGAACTCCTCGCCTGCTATCTCCTCTTGGTTGGCACCATCGGTCTCTGCATCGCCCATCGCTCGCACGACCCCACCGCCATCGACTAATCACGCATGAGAACCAAGAAGATCGAGCAGCCCTCTTGCCGAGCCGTGGAAAGCGAGGGCGCCAAATGAGCTACGGAGAAATCGCCACCGGAATCGGGGTGGCAGCAGCGCTCTATGGATCTCATCGCTACGCCTGGTGGCGACCACCGGTGACTTGGCAAACTCCGCGTGTGCTCATGTATCACATGATCAGCGAACACCGACCCGGAACTCGTTTCAACAAGTTGAGAGTACCGCCAAAGGCCTTTCGGCAACAGGTTGCGTGGCTGGGCAAGAAAGGGTTTTCGTTTGGCTTTGCTAGCGAGCTCTTTGGAAACAAACCACCTTCGGGGAAGATCGTTTGCCTGACCTTTGACGACGGCTATCGAGACAATCTGTTAGAAGCCGACAAGGTGTTGGCCGAATTCGACGGAAAGGCCACCCTCTACCTCGTGGAAGAACGCGACGGCGGATGGTCCAGCAAGAAAAAAACCCACCATGGGGATGACGAACTGGGATCGGAGCCCAAGCTCAGTGACGATGAAGTCAGGGAGCTCCTAACCACTGGACGCTGGGAGTTGGGCGGACACACCCGGACACACGCCAATCTTAACCAACTTTCCCCGGAAGAAGCCAAGGAGGAAATTGTCTCCGCGAAAGAGACCTTCCGCGAAAAATTTTCCTGCGAAGCTCCGACCTTTGCCTACCCTTTTGGAATTTTTAATAACGAACATGTCACCTTGGTTCGCGAGGCGGGCTATCTCGGGGCGATGACCACAGATGCCGGGATCTCACCCCTCCCTCTTCAGGATCCCTATCGCATTTGCCGTATCAAAGTCTCCGGGAAAGAAGGGATGCTGGGATTTTTGATGAGGATGAGGAGCGGGAAACGCGGACTCACAAAGTAGAACAACTAATCACGATGTTACTTCTACAAGACAAAACACCCTTCGGCGTAGGCGGGCGGAGAGCTTGTTACGTGCATTCCGGGGACTCCAGCAGGTGCGTGAAGGTTCTCCGATCCGACGAAGGTCGGACGATCCGCATCGAAAAGAAGAAGAATTTTTTCACGAATTTTCGTCGGGAATACAACAACAACGAAGATGAAGCCCGCGAGTTAGAACGGGTCCATCGCCGCATTGGTGGCACCATGGCCCTGCACCTCCCGCTGTGTTACGGATACGAGGAAACCGATCTGGGGCCGGGCCTCATATTGGATCTGATCTGCGATGCCGATGGCCAAATTTCCCGCAGTATTCGCGAGTTAATCTCAACCGGCTTCAACTTGCAGGACTTAAAACCTGCTTACGATGAATTTGGGAGATTCCTCCTCGAAAATGTCATCCTAACACGCAACCTCCACGATCACAATTTGGTGGCGCAGCATTTGGAAGATGGCTCGTGGCGCATCGTTCTCATTGATGGAGTCGGCGATCCATCATGGCTCCCGCTGGCTTCATGGATCCGAAGACTGGGTGAGAAGAAGGTCCGCAAACGTCTCGCCACGGCTTGGCCCCGCATGGAGGCATTCGCCGAGAAGGGAGGTGTCACCAATGATCTTCGGAAAAAGAGCAGCTGGGACCAGGGATTTTTGCGGCACCGGGGAGAGTAAATTAACAGGAGTGACCAAGCGGACAAATGTTGAAAAAGGGGTTGCTGGATGCCGCCCGAGTGTGCACCTGTAGGGAATACTCCAATGAGAAAACAATGGTCTGAATCGCTCAAAAAATTGATCCGCCCGATTCTTTTCCGGATGTTTCCCTCATCCAGCCCAGCCTACCACTGCCCTCTCTGCGGGTATCGCGGATCGTTCAAGGACAAGCATGTGAGAAAATCACCACAGCTCGTCAGAGTCAGTTCGAAGTGCCCCCAATGCACCTCCACGGAACGTCACCGCATGATGCATCTCGTGCTGGGCGAGCTTTTCCAGGACTGGAATCCCTCTGACAAGTCCGTGCTCCACATCGCACCGGAAGACTGCCTCGCGAAGGATTTGAAAAACCGCTTCGCGACTTACCACAGCGCGGACCTCTTTAAGAAGGGCGTGGATTTTCAAGAGGACATACAAAAAATGCGCTTTCCAGACGCGGCCTACGATTGTGTGTTGGTGTCGCGAGTCCTCACCGTCCCGCCGGACTTGGAAGCATCACTCGGAGAAATCCGGAGGATTTTAAAACCGAGAGGCATTGCCATCCTCGCGGAGGCCTATACCCACAAGAAGACGGATGAATTCGGCGAATGGCGCAACGAACGGTCACGCGAAGTTGGCATCGATCTGTTAGAGAACCTGGAGAGTCGCTTTGGGCGCGTGGACCGATACCTTTCCGATCGATACGAGGAGGAGAACCAGATTCACAACCTGATGGTGGAGGATGGAACTCCCAAGGATTCCTACCCCGAAGCGGTTCGCCTGAAAGGGCGGGGATTCATGGATCTCGTCGTCGTTTGTCACGCCTAATTCACCATTTACCCTCATGAAATCTCCAAGACGATGGTGGAAGAGACGCAAGGAGCTCGCTCTCGTCGAGCCGATGCGTAAAGAGGTGCAAGAGGAGCTCGCTCGCGCGCTGGGCAAGCCATGCAAGTTGATCTCGGCATCGGCCAAGGGAGGCTACGATGAAATTTTCTATGCCGAATCCGCCGACGGGCGCGAGGCGGTCGTGAGGGTCAACAGCCCTTACAAAAACCAGGATGATCCTATTGGAGACAAGGACCCCGGAGTTCCCCTACCCGCAGCGGCGCGAATCGATCGCGAATGGGCGGCCTACACCGCTCTCGGGGAGGCCGGTTTGTCCCCGAAGCCCCTCTGGCGCAATGATCGCGCCATGGCTTGTTCGTGGGTTCCCTGGGGAAGACTCTCGCGGCTGCTTGCCAGGGAGAGGGATCAGTTCTGGCCGATGATGACGCTGACCATGCCCCTCATCGCCCGCATGCACCAATCAGGAGTCATCCACCTCGATTTAAATCTCGGAAACCTCCTTGTTTCTCCGGAGAAGAGCCAGGTGATGGTGATCGATTTTGAATTCGGTGAAGTCGACTGGGTCACAATCGGGCAGCAAAAGGCTTTCGACTACCTGAGAGTCATTGATGACGGACTCAAGAAACGAAGAGGCGGCGACGTTTTGAAGTCTGCCCCGGAAAAATTGGTCGGGCTCCTTGATCCCTGCCTTGACAACGAAACGCGAAACGCCGAGTTGTCATTCGTTTTTGAAAAGCTAACCCGCCTCGCAAACGAGCCCGAACTCTGTGCGCGTTTGCTGGAGGTGTTTCCAAAACTGGGCTCTCCCGCCTAGTCAGTCTCGTCGAGGAGCGCCATCACAATGCGACCGAGGGCCTCTGCGGATTCGGCAAGCTCGCCCGAGTTGTTAAAACACAGGTAGTCGGTCGGGCAACGATTCGAAAGAGCGCGACCCATGTCCCGGTCATAGGCAGCATGTCCTTCGCTCGTCATCTCATCTTTACGGGACTGGATGACATCAAAGTTGGCGACACAATGCACCGCCGGAAGACGAAGCCCAAAAATCTGGCGAAGAAAAAAGAACCGGGAAAAACGAGGCTGGTCCTGCTTGCGACCGAGATAGAGGAAATCGATGAGGTTGCGGTCCACCAAGGTGATTCCGCTTTTCCATCTGAGGAGTTTGATACGCAACCCAAGACATGCGCGGAGATAGACGAGCGGTGCGATGAGTTCATCAAAGTTTTCGCGAGATTGAAATGTCAGAGGTCGGATGAAAATTACCGCTAGTTTGTAGAGGAAGGATTTTCGGTAGAAGTGCTTGCCGGTGAAGAGGCGGACGAAGGGCTTTTCGGCCTCGACCAAGGCATTTCCCAACGAGGTTTTTCCGGCCCCATCGCAACCCATGATGGAAATGGCTTTTGTCCGGCGCGGAGGGATCAAGAGCGCTTCCTGCCAGCGTTGTGCCAACCGAGTGGATGCCGCAGTCGAGTTAAGATCCATGGCCTCGTGAAGCATCGCACTGCTCGCCACCGCGGCATCCTTACTCACCTTTTCGTTGAGCCGGGTCTCTTTAAAATGATCCGCAAGCTCGCTGCAACGCTCCTCGAAATCCTGAAGAAACTTCTGATAGCGGGGCTGCGAGAGATCCTTCTTTTTGGCGACGAGATGCTGAAGATAGAGAGCCGCCTCAAGAGACTGAGGGAGCCTTTTGAGCGCCCCATCATCCTGAGACAACAAGGGCAAACATTGATCGAATGTCAGCGAACACTTTCCCTGATCAATCTGCGGAAGACGGGACCAGAGATCGAAGAGAAGACGTTCCGAGCCATCTCTAGAAAAGAGGGAGAACTCCGTCTTGCGCCCTTTTCTTCGCCTGACATGAACGTGACATAGGCCCTCCTTGCTCCAGCATAAGGCCTCCTTGACAAGTCGGTCGATGGACTCCGGACTCCCAAGAAGATCAACGTCGCCGCGATTGATATCCACCGGTCCGAGACTCTTCCCGCGAAGTTGGACGAAGGTCCAAGCTCCTTTCTTGAGCCGGTCGATGCACGTGAGAAGCTGGGACACGAATCAAGCCTTGTAATATTTTGCAGGAGGGGTGTTGACACAGTTCCTAGTATCAACGATGGGACAACGATATGCAGAGAAATCGTGTTCGTGATACTCGCGGTGATTGGTCGCGA
>JAPKDJ010000059.1 GCA_026421245.1 Akkermansiaceae bacterium
CGATGTCGCCGTGCCCGGTGTCCCAGGCGATGTCGTAGCCGTCGATGGAATGCGACAGCTGCACGACGCGCACGCCCTCCTCGACCAAGCGCCGGGCGATCAGGCAGCCTTTGGCGAACTCGCTCTCGCCGTAGAGTTTTTTGGTTTCCGCGCTTTCCTTCGAAACGTCGAAGACCTCGGGCACCGAAAATTGCATCCGGAAGGCCATTTCCATCGCCTGGATGCCAGCCTCGAGGTTCTGATCTTGTTCAAGGCGTTCCAGGTGGAGTTTGTTGATTTGTGCCAAGAGGTCAGCCTGCTTGCGTTGCTGCTTGCGCGAGAGGTTGGAGTTCTTCAAATCGCGGATGGCCGCGTCCGGTTTCATGTTCTGGATGTTGACGTAGGAACCGGCGTAGGCGCCGGGGAGGAAGGCGTTTCCCCAGTTGGCGAGCTTTCCGCGCGGTTGGGCGCGCGGGGACATCGCGACAAAGCCCGGTAGATTTTCGGTTTCTGCACCGAGCCCGTAGGTCAACCATGAGCCCATGCTCGGGCGGTTGGGTTGCAGGGCGCCGAGGTTCGTCATGAGGATGCCACCGGCGTGTTCCGGGATGTCGGTGTGCATCGAGTGGATAAAGGTGATGTCGTCGACGCACTTGGCGACCTCCGGGAAAATGTCGCTGACCCACTTGCCGCATTCGCCGTACTGTTTGAAACCGAAGGGAGAGGGCATCAGGCCCATCTTGGTGTTACGGAGCGATTTGCGATCGACGCTGTCCGGACGTTTGCCAGCGTGTTTTGCGATCATCGGTTTGTAGTCAAAAGTGTCCACCTGCGATGGCCCGCCGGGCATGAACAACTGGATGAGCCGCTTCGCTTTCGGCGCAAAATGCGGGGCCTTTGGAGCGAGCGGGTTCGCCGGGTTGATGTCAGTAGCGAGGGCGTTACCACCGAACATGCTGGCTAATCCGATGCTCCCGATTCCGGCACCCATTTTTGCGAGCGCCTCACGGCGGGTGACCTGTGCGTGCATCGCCTGGCGGTAGGCGAGTTCGTGTTCGAGGAATTTCATAAGGATTACTGGATTTGGATAAGTTCGTGGGCGCTCAGCAAAACCTGGGCATACTGATGCCAGGTCTCGGGAGTCGGGTTGGTGCCGAGCCATTGCGTGCCCAGCTCGGTCTCGGCGGGATCCGGTGAGCGGGAGTAGAGTTGGCGGTAGGCTTTTTTGATTCGGTCCTGTTGTGGCTCCTGCAAGCCATGCAGATGGTTGCCGAGTGTCTTGGCACGTTCGGTCATGAAGGGGCTGTTCATCATGAAGAGATACTGCTGGGGGACCGTGCTGGTTGGGCGGGAGGCGCTGGTCGAGACCGCTGTGGGAAAATCAAAAAGGCGTAGGAAGGCATCAGATTCAAACCGGTCGCCGGTGCGGCTGATGGTGGCGTAGAGGGTGCGACGCTTGCTGCGTAAAATCTCCCCATCGGGTTTCCCGCCGACCGTGCGATCGAGTTCGCCGCTGACCGCGAGCAACGAGTCGCGCCAGACCTCGACTTCGAGTCGCCGAGGGTTCATTCGCCACAGCAGTTTGTTGTCACCGTCGGTGGTGAATTTTTCTTTGTCAAAACGGCTGCTCATCTGCCAAGTGGACGAGAGCATGATCTGGCGATGCAGGCGTTTGAGCGACCAGCCGTGTTCGATGAAATCGCTCGCGAGCCAGTCGAGCAGATGTGGGTGGGTTGGTTTCTCGCCGAGGATGCCAAAGTTGCTTGGCGTCCGCACGAGTGCCTTGCCGAAATGCCAATGCCAGACCCGGTTGACGATGACGCGCGCCGTGAGCGGATTATCAGGCGCCGTGACCGATTGAGCCAATTCACGTCGTCCGCTACCGTAGGTGTAGAGCGGCGGCGTTTCTCCGGCGAGGATTTGAATGAAACGACGCGGGACCAACTCGCCCTTCTTGCGCAGGTCACCGCGCAGGGCGACGTGCATATCATTTTTTCCGGCATCCTGAAGGACGTGGGCGATCTCGTATTTTTTCGGAGCCGTCTTTCTAAGTCGCTCCAGTTCGGCGCGCATTTCGACGAGCTTCTTTTTAGGCCCTTCTGCTAAGGACTTTTCGACGTGCTTGCGCTCGATCTTGAGCCGCTTGGTTTCGTCGTCCAGGAATCGATTGACCGCATTATTTTGATTTTTGATGGCCTCCTGTCCTTGATTGAAGGCATCGACGACAGCTTGGGGGGCAAGCGGGTGCTCGCCATTGCGGGTGTTCTTAAAAATCCCTGCGATGGCGTAGTAATCTTGCGTCGTGATCGGGTCGAATTTGTGATCGTGACACCTGGCACAAGCGGCCGTCAGGCCGAGGAAGGCTCGGGAGAAGGTGTCGACTCGATCGGAAAGTGTCTCGGCTTGTGCTTGTGCTTTCGCTTCCGGGTCACCGCCGTCGGAGGTGTAGCTTGGGCCGACGACAAAGAATCCGGTCGCTACCGGGTCCGGATCTTTCTCGAGGACATCGCCGGCAATCTGGCGGGCGACGAACTCGTCGTATGGCATGTCGGAGTTCAGGGCATTGACGACCCAATCGCGATATCGCCAGGCCTCGGGCAGAGCTCGGCTGTCGCCGAATCCACCAAGACCATCGCTGTAGCGTGCGACGTCGAGCCAGTGGCGCGCCCAGCGTTCGCCGTAGTGCTCGGAGGCCAGTAGTTCGTCGATGACCTTTGCGAATGCATCTGATCCGGAATTGTTGAGGAAGGCTTCGACTTGTTCCGGCGTTGGGGGCAGGCCGATCAGATCGAGATAGGCACGGCGGATTAGGGTAAGTTTCTCTGCGAGATTGTTTGGCTGGAGCCCTGCGGATTCCAGTCTCGCGAGCGTAAAGTGATCGATGGGGGAGCGTGGCCATGAAGCGTCTGTTACGCTGGGAGGATCGGCATTGATCATCGGTTTGAATGACCAATGTTCACGGCGAAAGCGATCCCAATCGTAGGCTTGCTTGGGGGCGGTCGGGGCGATGGCGGCTGCGGTGTCAGCTCCGGGCCAGGGCGCGCCCATTTGTACCCAGTCAGTGAAGACCTTGATCTGTGCGTCGCTCAGTTTTCCCTTCGGGGGCATCTCCATGTCTTCGTTGCGGTAGTTGACCGCTTCAATGAGGAAGCTTTTTGCAGGATTGCCGGGGGTCAGGGCAGATCCTGAATCTCCACCCTTGAGTAGCCCGGAAAGCGAATCAAGACGCAGGCCCGCTTTGAGTTTTCCTTTCTCCTGTGCTTCTGCCGAGTGGCACCGATAACACTTGTCGACCAGCAAAGGTCGCACTTTGTTCTCAAAGAATTCGAGTTGCTCGTTGGTCGGAGGCGGCGGCCCGTCGGCAGCTGCGAAGGAGGCTCCGCAAAGGTTGGCAAATAGGGCAATGGCGCTCAATTTCAACATCAGGGAAAATACTGAGTTTGAAAGGTATTTTTATCATCCGAAAGGTATTTTTTTCATCCGAAATCAGGTGATGATCTCGTGAACCACATTTCCAAAGACGTCCGTCAGTCTCACCTCTCGGCTATTGTGCCGGAATGTTAAGCGCTCATGGTCCAAGCCTAACAGGTGCAGAATCGTCGCGTGGAAATCATGGTGGCTGACCGGATTCTCCTCCGCATGCATCCCGAGCTGATCGGTCGCCCCGTAGCTCAAACCGCCCTTCACGCCGCCGCCAGCCATCCAGAGGGTGAATCCTTTATGGTGATGACCGCGACCGGCCTTTTTTTCCTTGTTCGCTTCTTCGAAGGGAGTGCGACCGAATTCGGTTGCCCAGACAACCAGCGTCTCGTCTAGGAGGCCCCGCGATTTCAGATCCTTGATTAGCGCGGTAATCCCTTGGTCGGTGCGGGCGGCATTGGTGCGATGGTTGTCGAACAAGCCGCCGCGGTTGCCATGGGCGTCCCATTTTCGTCCCGTCGCCCCATCGAGGATCTCGACAAAACGAACTCCGTTCTCGACCAGCCGGCGTGCCGTCAGGCAATGCCGCGAGAATTGATTGTTCCCATAAAGATCGAGGGTGCTGCGCGACTCCTTTGATAGGTCGAAGACCTGGGGAGCCGTTGTTTGAAGATCGAAGGACATCTCGAAGGCCTCGATTCGACCATCGAGTTCGGGCTGCCCGAGGTGGAGATCGCGGTGCATTCGATTCAGTCGATTGATCGCCGCCAGGTGCGCTGCCTGTTGCTCGTCACTCATTCCTTTCCTTGGACTTAGGTGAGGGAACGGCGACTTGCCTTTTTCCACCCGTGCGACCGCCGCCTGATGACGCCCAGGCAACATCCCTTGTTGAAAAACGCCATCACCCGCGGTGGAGACGCCATCTTTCATCACAACGTAGGCTGGTAGATCGTTGCGCCCGCTCCCCAGTCCGTAAGTCACCCATGAGCCGAGGCTCGGGAACCCTGGCCGGTTGTGGCCGGTGTGCATCAACTGCTCGCCGACTGAATGGATGGCAGAATCGGTGTGAACCGACTTGAGGAAACAAATCTCATCAACCACTTCGGTGAGCTTTGGGTAGATCTCGCTCACCCAGGCGCCTGATTTCCCGTGCTGCGCGAAATCAAAAACCGAGGGCAAAATCTGTGAGCCCTCAAAGCTCTTTTCCGGATTGAAACCAGCCAGCTCCTCTGCGCCAAAAACTTCCATAGCGGTCTTCCCTGCATAGCGTTTCAGGGCAGGTTTGTGATCAAAGGTTTCCAGGTGGCTGGCACCGCCACACATGAAAAGGAAGATTACGTTCTTCGCCCGTGGACGAAAGTGAGGACTCATTGGGTCCACCGCACCCTGGGTACGATCGGCGAGAAGCAGAGAGTTGAGCGCAATGCCACTTAGGCCGAACTGGCGCAAGAATTGGCGGCGGTCGATATCGCTAGTGGACATAGATGAATTCGTTTAAGCCGAGGAGGATATGGCAAAAATCTGTTAACGTTCCATTCTGGAGTAATGTTGCGGAGAACTCCGATTCATCTTCTCGCGGCGGGCGCGACAGGGCATGCAGATACGCACGCTCAATCTGTGCGGCCGGATCATTGCCGGCTTCGCTCTCGATCCGCTTTGCAAAGTGTCCGGCGAGATTCCAGGCCAGCGGAGAGTTGAGTGCGAACAGGGTGCCCTCCGCCGTCGCACCTGTGTTGCGCCTGCTAGTGCTGCGTTCGCTGTCGGGAGGATCAAAGAGGCTCAATGTCGGATGACGCACGGTACGATGAACCTGGAGATAGATCGAGCGCCGCCATTTCCCCGGCGTGTCACCAACCGGCTTCTTGTAAGCTCCAATCGACAGACTCGGCCCGAACATTTCTGGCTTCAAAACTCCCGCGACACTCAGCAACCGGTCGCGGATGATCTCTGCTTCCAACCTCTGCGGTCGACGCTGCCACAGCCACTGGTTATCAGCATCGATAGAGAGGGGACCCGAATCAGTCGCGGCACCCTGCCGGTAGGTTGCGCTGGTTAGAATCAGACGGTGGATGTGCTTCAGGTGCCAGCCGTTTTCGATCAGTTCCCTGGCCAGCCAATCGAGCAACTCCGGGTGCGTTGGCTGTTCACCAAGCTCGCCAAAATCGTTCGGCGTGGCGATGATCCCTCGTCCAAAGTGGTAATGCCAGAGACGGTTCACAATCACCCGTGCGAGTCGCTTTCCGGCGCCGTGCTTGACGTCGGTGATCCAACTTGCCAGCGCATCGAGATTCGACGGCGCATCCCGTTGCCAATAGTCGGCAGGCTTTTTCATCAAGATTCTCAGATACCCGGGTTCGACTGTCTCGCTCGGTGTGAGCCAGCTCCCTTTTGTCAACACGCGAGGCTCGGTGATGCGTAGCTCAATTGGTTTCTTCGACGCCTTCGCCTCCTGTTTGAACTGATCAAAAAAGATCGCTGTGAACTGGTAGTATTCCTTGGTCGTCATGGGATCGACCGGATGATCATGACAGCGTGCGCAGCCGAAAGTAGTCGCCAAGAATGCATTACCTGTGGTCGCCACCATGTCGTCGAGACGGTGGAACATCTTGTCGTTCGGGTCAGCGTTGTTCTGCAATCGCGTTCCCAGATGGACGAACTGTTTCAATGCCTGGTAGTCCGGATCCGGGCTCCCGTTGATCTGGTGGCTCACGAATTGATCAAAGGGCAGATCTGCATTGAAGGCACGGATGACCGCATCCCGGTATTTCCAGGCATCCCTGCGCACCTTGTCTGCGTTCACGGTGAGAATCCCATCGCTCTCGCCAAATCGTGCGACATCGAGCCAGTGACGACCCCAGCGTTCTCCGAATCGTGGATCGTTGAGTAGGCGATCCACTGATTTTTCGTAAGCGGCTGGGTTTTCGTCAGCGACGAAGGCCTCTATCTCTTCCACACTTGGCGGCAAGCCGGTGAGATCAGCTGTCAGTCTCCGAAGAAGCGTGTGGCGATCTGCCTCGGGCTGTCGTTCGAGGCCCTGTGCCTGCAGTTTCTCCGCGACGAAGTCGTCGATCGACGCGGCTCCACTCGTAGCGATGAAGACGCTGCCACAAACGAGAATCTTCAGGAGGTGAAGGGGCATTCAAAATTTAATCCCTATTCGCTTTTTAGATCAAGTTACTTTATTTCGCGATCTACTTGGCGCAATGCGCCGTGATGACACCACAAGATCTTTTTTGTTTCCTTAGGCCACGAGGACATTGGAGATTACGATATCGGAATTGGTCCGCAATCGCGTTGAGCATTTTGCCAAGAACTGCATGCTTGCGAGGGAGGTGGTGACGATGCATGACTTTCACACCTTGCTGCTTCATCTCCCTGGGTTGGATCATGAAAACTTATCGTTTTATCACAATGGTATCGAGCGTCGGTTGATCGATGTCCACGGGAAGGTCTTACGGATATCCTGACATTAAAAAGCCACGCTCTGGAAAGAGCGTGGCCTAGGGAACTAAAGTGGGCGGTTACTCGGGGATCTCGTTGAGCGTATAGTAAACGTCGGGGTGCCAGAGGTTGGTGCCTTTGGCGGATTTGACGCCGCTGAGATTGAAGTGGTGGACGTGTCCCCGGACACGGCCAGAGACCTTGAGGTGGACCGACTTCTTGTCAGGAGCGACGGTGATAGAGTCGATCTTGGGAGTGGCTTTGTCGACCTCGGGGCTGCCGTATCCTTTTTGGTAGATATAAGTCCAAGCTCCGGTTTGGTAAGAAGCAGGATTCTTGGCGGTAGCGACATCGAGAGGCTCAGTGAAGGTGATGGTGAAGCCATCGGGCTTGGCGTGCATCTCGTGCATTTCGAAAGGCGTTTTTCCGGTCCAGCGGACGCGTTCGAAGGTGAAGGTTTTACCGCCACGAGCAGCCCAGCCACGGTTGGTTCCACCGACGAAGAGGGTGGCGTCTTCTCCCATGCGGGCGGGGACGATGCCGGAGCGGAAGTCTTCGAGATATTTCCAAACGGCACCCTGATAGAGGCCTTTGACTTTCTCAAGGTGGACTCGTTGGACCTGGGAGTGAGTTTGTTCTCCGACTAGGACCTGCCCCTGGAAGGGGCCGAATTTTCCTTTGGTGTCATCGTAAATGACAGCGGTGGGGGATTGACCGACTTTCCCGTGAGGAAGGATGATCGCAGGAGGAATGATGCGCTTGTCCTTGTCGTGTTCGACAACCATGCGGGAGCCGCTGGTGGGATTGGGAGGCTCTTCCATACCTTCGATCAAGTTGACATATTTGTTGCCGGTGGGATTGCCCATGAAGCCGCCGGGCTTGAGCCATTTTAGAGCAGAGGAGCCATTCCAAAGGCCCTGGTTGTCGGTGTAGAAGGCGTCGCCCGACTGGTTGAAGCCGATGCCACCGGGGGAGCGAATGCCCGGGCAGGTGGCGGTGGCGGTGCCATCAAGGTTGTAGCGGTAGCACCAACCGCGCCATGGGGACTTGTCGCTTGCTCCGCCGGATCCGGTGAGGCAGTGGACGACCCAGATGTTGCCGTCCTTGTCGGGATCAGAGCCAAAGTTGTATTCGTGGTAGTCACCATCGATGCCCCAGTTGTGAGAGATGGTCTCGAATTGATCGGCGCGCCCGTCGCCATCGGTGTCAGTGAGCTTGGTGATCTCCGGGCGCTGGGTGAGGTAAAGGGAGCCGTCTTTGTAGAACATGCCGTGGGGCTCGTGAAGCCCGCGGGCGAAGAGGGTCCATTTGACCTTGGAGAGGTCCTTTTCGTAGGCGCCTTCGCAGATCCAGACGTCGCCGCGTCGGGATGAGACGGCGATTTTTTTACCCGGCATGATGGCGATGCCCCCAAGCTCGAGGACTTCGCCCTCGGGCGTGGGGATTTCCTCCCGGAGGTAGAACTCGGGCTGCTGCGGGTCGGCCAGTGCGGTCGAAACGAGGGCGGCGGAGAGAATGAAGTTTTTCATAGTAATGTGAGTTTAAATTGAAGGTTGTCCGCTTACTTCCAGATGTAGTTAATGGTAACGGTATGAGTTCCCGGAGTCAGGGGGACAGGGATGAGGAGCTCGTTTTCCCGAGTGAAGGGGGGGTATTCGGAGGCGGAGACATTGACGAGGAGTTCGTCGTTGAAAGTGAAGCTGCGCTCACCGCCGCTCTGAACTCGTCCGCCGCTGAGAGCGCGGAAGTAGAGTTGATCATTGGCCGAGCCGGGTGAGGGGACTTCTATTTTGATGGTGCGGGTGAAGCCTTCGGCGTTGGGTTTCGGGGCGTCTTGCACTTTGACAGGACCGAAGTGGTAGTTGAAGGCGGGCTGTTGCTGCTTGTTGAGGTTGTAGCCTTTGAAAAGAGGCTTCAGATTTTCGTCGCTGGCTTTCGGCCAAGCGGTGGTTTGGCTTTCAAGCATAGCGAAGGGGATGCCGCGGTTGACGGTCATGAGTCTATCCCCGGAAGGAGACTGGAATCCCTGCCCCCGGTTGATCCAGTGACGTCCGCCATCCATGAAGTCGCCCTTCCAAACCATATCGAGGCTCATGGAGTCGGCGCTGAAGGCAAGATTGACGCCTTCCGAATATCCCACGCCGATCCCGCGCGGATCGGTTCCGGCAATGAAGTTGCGGTAGATGATGGCTTCACCTTCAGGAGCGACGATCGGGATGGATGGTCCCGGCTTTCGGCCACCGCCACCGCCACCGCCACCGGTCGATTTGGTGTCGGAGAGAAATTGCTTTTTCATCTTGGGGCCTTCCCAAGCGAGGGAGATAAATTCTTCACCTGCGAGTTCAAAGTATTCGATTTTGATTTCAGCGCGGCCCTTTTTGAGCTGGAGCGACTTTTTGGTCGGTGTGCCGGCGGGGCCCACGTAGTTGCGGGTGATGATCTCCTTGCCATTGACGGTCACGGCTCCGCCGTCGTCTGTGTCATAGTGGAAGGTGTATTTGCCATCGCGCGGGACATCGAGCCAGCCTTCCCAGACGACCCCGTAGTTATCGCGACGATTGTTCTTGAGCGCGGCGTGTTTTAGGGAAATGAGGCCTTTTTTCTCCTCCTCGGCGTTGGCGGCTTTGGTTTTCCGGAGATCGGAGAGGGTTTTGAAGGTTCCGTGATAGGTATAGGAAAGAAGATCGCGAATTGCGGGGGGCTTTTCGATGGGGTATTTCTTAAGGAGCTGGTCAGCCTTCCACATGTCCTTTTGCTTGGCGGTCGATTTCCGCATGGCTGCGATTTGCTCCTTGGTGACAGCTGATTCCTTGTGGTCCCAGCTTGAGCGGACGTAGCTAATAATATCCGCGATTTGGTCGTCTTTTAAGGAATCTTTGTGCGGCGGCATCACCAAATCGTATTTTTTTCCGGCGACTTCGAGCTTTCCTTGAAGTCCGTGGAGAACGACCTCGATGATGCGTTCCGGCCTGCCTTTGATCCATTTGCTCTTGGCGAGAGGGGGGAATTGCCCTTCACTGATACCCTTTCCATCAGGGGCATGGCAGGCGCCGCAGTAGAGTTCGTAGGGGGCCTTGCCGGGGTGATCGGCGAGGAGGAAGGTGGTCGACAAGAGGGTGGCTGCTAAGAATGGCTTCATGTGATCGTTGTATGAATACGGATGAATGGACATTGTCTGACAAAAAATGTGTGTTAATCAGGGAGACAAGGGCTGAGTGGGGGGGGAGGTCGTCTTGAAAGAGATGTTTGGATGATCCAGTTTCAGAGGTGCTGAGATTTGAAGCTCGCTTAGCGCTGAATAACAGGTAGAATCTACCAGAGGCGGAGCGTAAGACAAATGCTCCCAATCAAACAAATTCTTGAAATATGAATCTACGAATTCCCTTCCATCGGGTTAACTGGGTCAATACCTCCTTTCTTGCTGTCATCACCGCTCTTGGGGTCATTGCCGCCCCAATTTTTCTTTTTAAATACGATGTCAACTGGGTGATGTGGAGCTTGTTTGCCTTCTACATGATCGTGACCGGCCTGAGCATCACTTTGGGCTACCACCGCCTCTTTTCGCACCTTTCTTTCAAGGCCAAGTGGCCGGTTCGGCTTTTCACTCTCATCTTTGGAGCCTGTGCTTTTGAAAATTCGGTCCTCCACTGGGCGTCCGACCATCGTCGTCACCACAAGCACACTGACCTCGATGAAGACCCCTATGACATTACCAAGGGCTTCTTCTGGGCCCACATTGGTTGGGTTCTCTTTAAGCTCGATGCCGAGCAGCCCATGGATAACGTGAAGGATCTCCGAAAGGATGCTTTGGTCCGTTTCCAAGACAAGCACTACGTGGCAATCGCCTTCATTGCCGGGCTGATTTTCCCGGCCGCCGTAGGCTACTATAGCATGGGTGGCATGGTGGGAATCCTGGCCGGCATCTTGGTCGTGGGAGCTCTTCGTGTGGTGCTCGTGCAGCAGTCTACTTTCTTTATTAACTCCCTTTGTCACTGCATTGGTGACCAACCATACTCAACACGTTGTAGTGCTCGTGACAGCTGGATCATGGCTCTCGTGACCTACGGTGAGGGGTATCACAACTATCACCACGAGTTTCAGCATGACTTCCGTAACGGTGTTAAGACCTGGAACTTCGATCCGACCAAGTGGTCGATTATGGCTTTGCATAGGTTGGGACTGGTCAGCGATCTACGTCGTGTTCCCGCCAGTAAGATTGTGGCTGCCGAAATGCTGGAAGCCCAGCGCAAGGCCGAAGCGAAGTTGGCTGAGCTGAAAGCCTGTGAAAATTCGACTTGCGAGGTTTCCATGGCGCGGGTCAATGAGCTCCTCGCCAAGTTGAAGGAAAATCTTAACGAACTTGAATCTTCGGTTGCCCAGTCGATCGACGCTTCTAAAGCGACCCTCAAGCGTTGGCGCCGCGAAACACGTCAACTTGTTCGCGGGCTGAGTGAGCTTCCACTCACCACAGCTTAAAGTGACCAATATGAGCGACGATCGGGATTTTGGTCTCCAACCTCTGGCCAAGTTTATAGAGGGTTGGGGACTCAGTCATCATGACTTGGTTGAAGCCTCCCCGGAGCAACTGACCCACAAACAAGTTCAAAGAGCGGCCCAAGGGCGGAAATTGACGCTCAAAATGAAACAGAAGGTCGCCCGGACCCTCAATTTTGCGGTATGGGGCAGACTTAATGATCAGGAGAGGGAGGGATATTTCGAGTATTTCCCGAAGCACCTCTTCTCTTATAACAAAGGATGGAGCGAGGATTTCGAAGATCCGAACGTAGCTCTCTACAACTCTCTCGCTGGAAGAACGCTCCGAAAGGACTTCCGGGAAGAATTAGGTCTTTAGGAAGGGCCGCAGGCTAGATTTGAGCGGATCCGTGCCCATTTTAGATGCATTCAAGGCGGTTACAAAATGAGTCCTCTGAGTAGAAGCGTTTGCGATTTGGCAAAGCATCGTCCTGCTTAACCTCATCACCGGAGTTTTCCAGCTTCCGGGACACCTTATCCAGCTCTAGAATCAGAAAGGCCGGAGGCGCTTTTTTCTGGGGCCGAAAATCCTCCGTAACCCAAGACGAATGATCATAATCGAAACGATACTCCACCTCCTTCGGTGAGCGGGGAGGGTTTCTCTTCCTCAGTCATTCCAGCAGGCCGATAAAAAAGTTCCTTGAGGTATCCTCCACATGGGGGGCATGGCCATTTGAATGTGATCCAGATACAGGGCGCAGTTTGATCGTGACGATGTTGGAAGTGAACCGACTTCCTAATTTTCATTTGCGGAGAGATTAGAAAGTGGTGGCGATCACTTCCATCTTGAGGTCGGTGACGGAGATCTCGGCGGGTTGAATGAAGCCAAGAGCGAGTTTTTTTTGCGCGATTCAGCTAAACCACGGAGCTGAAGGCTAGTTTTTGGAGAACGATTGGTAGGCGGATTCGACAGATTTTTTGTCGAAAACACCCGATTGGAGGAGAAGGCCATACTTCTGAGTGAGGAATTGACCTTTTTTGAGGGTGTGGGCGCCGTTGCCTTTTTTGGTGAAGCTTTTTTCGCCAAAAGGGTTGGCGGTAAGGAGTCCGTAAGTGCGGGCGTGCCAGTGGGTGGGGTGGTTGTGATTGGAGGGATGGTCCATCATGGTGATGACGGCGGGTTTCCCCCCAGAGTCGGGGCCGTGGTAGCTGACCCAGCGGGCACGTTTTCCCCAGGCGTCCTTGTCGGTTTTCCCTTCGGAGTTGGCGATGTGTCCTTTGGCGACTTTTCCTTCGTGGCGGAGGGTGGGGGAGACGCGGATGGCAAAGGAACCTTCTTTTGTGTCTCCGAAAGTGACATCGGTCACGGCGGAGAGAGTGGAAGTGACATTGAGCTGGAGGGCGTTGTCACTTTCCTTGTTCAGTTGATAGCTGCGGGTTTCTTTCAGAAGCGTCCCTCCGTTGTGTTGCCACTCGAGGTTCACGGAGAAAGAGCCTTTTTCGGATTTGGAGAAGGATTTGTGAACGATATTGGAATTGTGATCTTTGGAGTGCCAGAAGTCGTGACCGTTGACATCGCCGTGGGTGAACCAGAAAGAACGGTGGTGGGGGTGATCGGGTTGTTCTCCCTCGACATCCTTTTTCATGGGGAAATTACGGGTGAGGGCGTTGCCGGTGGGTCCAACGAGGGGGTAGAGATAGGGGAGGTGGTGGTCGGTGCGGTATTCGGTGATGAGAGTGTCGCCGTCGAAGATTTTGAGGGAGGTCTCGGTTTTTTCCTGCCGGAAATCAGCAAAGGAACTTTGAATCAAAAGAGAGGGGAGAAGGAGAAGCAGAAGCGCGCGGGTTTTCATTTAGAAATGATTAACGCGAAGAGGATGAAAAATAAAGAAGGGAAATTACGGGAATAAGTGCGGGACAGGTCACTCCCAATGGAAGAAGTTAAGACAGATGGACGAATTCGAAGACTTGGTTGACCAATATTATCAGGCGCTCTATCGCTTTGGGTTTTCCCTGGCGAAGAATCCTGACCGCGCGGCGGATTTGGTTCAGCAGACTTTTGTGATCTGGGCCCAAAAGGGGCATCAGCTGAAGGATCGTTCCAAGGCGAAGACGTGGCTTTTCACAACGCTCTACCGCGAACACCTGGGAAATGCCCGTCGCTCCCAGCGACATCCGGAAACCGAGATTAGCGAGGTGGAGCACGAGCTTCCAAACAACGAGGAGGATTCTGGTCGCAAGTTGGACGCGCAACGAGCCGTGGCATTGCTGGGTGAGTTGGACGAGACGTTTCGGGCTCCGTTGACGCTTTTTTATCTACAACAGCATTCTTACAAGGAGATCGCCGAGGTGCTGGATGTGCCAATAGGAACGGTGATGTCACGGATTTCCCGCGGAAAGGATCAGCTCCGCAAAAAGATGACCTCCGAGCCCTCGAGTGCCCCGACGCGTATCGTGGACTTTCAACCAGATAACTTTCGTAAGACCAATGGATAAAGAACGCGCAAAATTTGTGCTGCAGAGCTTTCGCCCTGATGGAGAAGATGGCAATGAACCTGCCTTTGCAGAAGCTCTTGCTCTGGTGGCGAAGGACCGTGAGTTGGGTGAGTGGTTGGCCGATGAAAGGGCCCAGGACGCTGCTTTTGCGGCGATCCTCTCCGATGTGGAGATCCCGGAGGATCTTCGGAATGCTATCTTTGAGGTGCTGGAGGGATCAACCGACCAGCCGGCGGAATTTGACGCCGATTTCGTGGGTGCTCTCGCTTTGGTTCGGCCTCCGGAAGGTCTTCGAGATAAAATCCTCGCCGCGATGGAGGTAGAGCAGAAGGTGGTGGAGATGCCGACGCATCATAAACGGGGCTTTTTTAAGACGATGATGTGGACGACCTCGGCCGCTGCGGTGGTTGCGATCATGGTCTTTGTGGCTGTTTTCTTTGCTGGAGCTGGAGGCAATGCGCTGGCCGGGACAACACCCAAGGAGGTGGAGTATTCCGTGATCGCGATGTTGGAGTCCCCATTTTTCTCGCTTGATTTGGAAAATGATCGTCAGGCGGCTCTCTATGATTGGCTCAACGAAAAAAGCCTGCCGACGCCGCCGCAACTTCCGAACGGTCTCCGGGAGCTGAAAGGGGTTGGTTGCAAGTTTCTTGAAATTGGTGATCAAAAGAGCCGGGGTTCATTGATTTGCTACAAGAGAAATGGTAAGGTGTTTCATCTTGTGATGATGGAACGGAAAGTTCTGGCCGCTGACGGGATGAGCGAAATCAAAGATGCTGAGAGTGAGTGTCATGATTGTGATAAGAACGACGAATGGGCCGTGACCCAATGGGCCGATGCCGAATACACTTATTTTCTTCTGAGTAAGATGGAGCCGAAGGAACTGGCGGAGGTTTTTTAGGCGGCGCTCTTTTATTCCTTAGGAACAGACCAAGCGGTGAGCCATTCCTGCCTGGTTTTTTTGTATCCCTGTTTGAGGAGGGATTTTTCGATGTCTGGGAAGTGGGCGGCGCCGTAGAAGACTCCGAGGTTTTTGTGCCCCTTTTTAATTTCGACATCCAGTGTCTGAAGAGCCTTGGCGTTGCGGTCGGTGATGATGACAGATTGTTGGAGGAGGCCGGCCATGGCTTCGTCGCCACCGGCGAGGGCATCCATGAACAGGAGTTTGGCTTTGTTGGTGTTGCCGGACATGAGCGCTTGCATGAGAGCGATGGTGGAAGGTTGGTTTTTTGTGTCGGCGTTTTGAGCAGCGTTCATGGCGAAGCCGAGGATGGATTCCCCGCGCTCTTCCTGGAGTTCCTGAAACTCCTCTATGGTCAAGTCGGCGTGGACAAAGTTTTTGGCGGTGTAGTCGATTTCGGTTTTTTGATCGGTTAGTTTCAGGAAGGTGGAAATCATTTTGTAGGCGTTTCCGAGAGCGGATAGCTCGGCTTTTTTTTCAACGCCCTCTTGTTCCTGTTTTTGGGTTTGGGCTAATTTATCGCCGCCGATCATTTCGAAAAGGACACGGTCGTATGATTTAAAGCGTTTGTTGAGATCGGCGAAGTAGGCTTTGTCGGCAATGTGGACCGCACCGAGAAGGGTGACTTTGACGCCGTCTTTCTCATAGGTTGCAGCAGCCGGTTGAAGGAGGGCGTTGTCCCCGCCACGTTCGACGCGAATGAAATCGGTGGCTTTTTTCGTTTCGGCGGGCAATTCCTTGGCAGGGACCAATAGGGTTAAAGCGACGAAGACGGGGAGGAGGATTTTCACGAAATGAGGTTTCTTCAGATTCAGGTGAGATGCAATCCGGGAATGCGGGCGTTGCGGGTTGGGGGATTTTGCCGTAGAAGTCGGGCCTCATCACATGTCATCTAATTTACGTTACTGCGAGGACCTCTTTAACTACTCACGCCGCGAGTCGCGGGTGATCACAGTTGGAAATGTAAAAATGGGAGGCGGGCATCCGGTAGTGGTGCAGTCGATGATCACCGCGGATACCCGGGATACCGAGGCGTGTGTGGCGGAGGTTTTACAGTTAGCCAATGCGGGCTGCGAGATCGTGAGGATTACGGCTCAAACTCGCAAGTATGCCGAAAATCTGGAGAATATCAGGGACGGGGTGCGGGCGGCGGGGTGCGCGGTGCCCCTGGTTGCTGATATTCATTTTAAGCCGGATGCGGCCTTTGAAGCAGCCAAGTGGGTCGAGAAAGTAAGGGTGAACCCGGGAAACTATGTGGATAAGAAGAAGTTTGAGATCCGAGAATACACCGATGAGCAATATGAGGAGGAATTGGAGCGAATTCGTGAGGAGTTTGCTCCCTTGGTGGGCCTTTGTAAGGAACTAAACCGAGCCATCCGGATTGGAACGAACCACGGTTCTTTATCGGACCGGATCATGAATCGTTACGGCGATACTCCGCTCGGGATGGTTGAGAGTGCGCTGGAGTTTGCGCGGATTGCGCGGGAGGAGGACTTTCATAACTTTGTGTTTTCGATGAAGGCTTCGAATCCGAAGGTCATGATTGAGGCCTATCGTTTATTGGTGGCTCGACTAGCCGAGGAAGGTGCGGACTGGAATTACCCCTTGCATCTTGGAGTGACGGAAGCCGGAGATGGAGAGGATGGCAGGATTAAGAGCGCGATCGGAATCGGGAGTCTTTTGGCCGATGGAATCGGCGATACCATTCGAGTGAGTTTAACCGAGGATGCGGTGCATGAGGTTCCGGTGGCCCAGGCGTTGGTGAAAGCGATTCCCAATGGTGGGTGCGAAACGGGGGTGAAGGAAACCTGGAATCCTTTTGACTATAATCGCCGCAAGACCGACCCAAAGAAAGTGAGTGGTTTCTCGCTGGGTGGGACGGAATTAATGCGGGTCTTCACATCTCGGAAGAAGTGGGATGCAGTGGCTCATAAGATTGATCAGATGGGAGACTTCAAGCCTGAGGTTGTGGCTGAGGATTCGGGTGTGATTGCATTGGATCCGAGGGACAATAAAGCGATTTCAGAGGTGAATCAGTTTGAAGGACCTCAGTTGCTGACCGTTACGGACGATCTTGAGATGCCGACGATTGCGGCCTTTCGACTTTTGGCGGCGAAGCTGGATGCACGGCATTCGATTCTTCTAAAAGATACGCTGGAGACCTCGGCAGATGCGGCGGCAGATTTCCTGCCGACTTTACTCAAGGCTTCGATGAATCTCGGGTCGTTGATTTGCGACGGCATTGGTGATGCCATTCTGGTGCAGGGTGAAGAGGCACCGGGGCAGTCGCTGAGGCATTCGTATAATATTCTACAGGCGGCAGGAGCACGGATTTTTAAGACCGACTATGTGGCGTGCCCGAGTTGCGGTCGGACTTTGTTTAACCTGCAGGAAACGACACAGAAGATCCGGGAGTCGACAGGTCATCTAAAAGGGGTAAGGATTGCCGTGATGGGCTGCATCGTGAATGGGCCGGGTGAGATGGCTGACGCAGACTTCGGGTATGTGGGGGGAGCTCCAGGGAAAATTAACCTCTATGTCGGCAAGCAGGCGGTGAAGTTCAATATTCCCGAGGGCGAAGCGGTGGAGCGCCTTCAAGATCTCATCCGGGAACACGGACGTTGGGTGGATGCTCCTGAAAAAGTAGCGGAGGTATAAGTGATGAAAGCAGTCGAAGCTCCAGTGCGCAAAAGCGAGACCCAGATTCGTGAGAAAACCGAGAAGCCCTGGCTGGTGGTGGTTTTGGATGATCCGGTCAATTTAATGGAATACGTAAGCCGCGTCCTGATTCGGATTTTCGGTTTTTCAAAAGAAAAAGCGGATGAATTGATGAGGGCGGTGCATCAGCAGGGGCGGACCATTGTTTGGACGGGTGGACGAGAAAAAGGGGAGATGTATGTCAACCAACTTCATAGTGCTCAATTGACGGCAACTCTGGAAAAGGCGGAGTGAAAGAATGACGATTGGACCAACCATAGCCGGAGGATTAAAGCTGGTCCCTGAGGAGGATGAGGACTGGCTGATCCTGCTGGAAATTGCGAACGATGGAGACAGCGATTTGTCTCAGCGGCTTGCAACCTTGATGGATGAGGACTCGATGTGGGAGGATATTGTGGTCCCTGAATTAGAGCAGGAATTTTCCAAGCAGAGGTTGGATGTGATGGTGGAGGTCGTGAAAGCTAAGGGAGAAGAAGCTGAAGCGATTCACATCGACAAGGAGAGTGCCGAGACTTGGTATGGTGCGCTCAATCAGGCTCGATTGGCCATCGAATCCAAATATACATTTGGTCCGAGAGAGTTAATCTCACCAGGCGAGATCGAAGATCCTGAGGCGCGCTCGGCTTATTTTAGGAACGACTTTTACTGCACTATCCAGTCGCTGTTATTGCGATATGTGATGGACGATTGAATCGATGAGCTAGCCTCTTTCAAAGAGGGCCCTTATCTCATCGAGGGCTTCGGGGATGGTGATTTCGTCCATGCACCGGTGATCGAGCGGGCATTTGTTAAGGAGACACCCGCTGCAGGGAACATGGTGCCGGAGGATCCGGTGGATGCGACCAAGGGGACGTCGCCACTCGGGTTCGTTAGGTCCAAAGAAAACGAGGGATGGAGTTCCTACAAAAGAGGCAAGGTGTGGAACTGATCCATCGCACGCAATGAGTCCGTTGCAAGTGGCCAAAAAGTCGAGGAGGGCATCGCCTTCAAGTCCTAGATTCAGAGTTGGATCTCCGAGCGATTTGGCGAGCGCAGCGGCCGGGCCGGGCTGGTCGGGTGAGGGTAAAATTGCGACGTCGCAATGGTTTGCAAGTTCTCCCACGAATTCGCTGAATCGTTCCAGGGGCCATTCGGAAGCGCTGCCGTAGTCCGATCCGGGAGCAACTGCGATGAGGAATGTCTGTGGCGGTTTCGGCCTGGGAGGAGGGGTGAAATTGGAGGGGGTGAATGGTTCGGCACCAAGTTTTTCAACAAAGAGGAGGTAGTGATTGACCTGGTGTTCGATCGGTCCAATTTTCCGCACAACCTCGACGGGATCGGTGAGTGACTTGGCAAGTTTTTCAGAGGGGTATCCGAGCCGTTGATGAATGCCTGCTTTGGCGAAGGCCTGGGCGGCGGGACTGTCTTCCCAGGCAATGGAGGAGTCGAAGGGGACGTCGCACTCATTGAGAAGACGGGCGATTTTTCGCGCCGAATCGGCTGAGCCGTGCTCAATGACGAGGTTGATCTCGGTGACCTTTCGCCACACCGGAGCGGTGTCCTGATTCGCGACCACAACGATGGTGCCTTGTGGGCGGGCGTTTCGAATAGCGCGAACCGCCGGGACACTGAAGCATGCTTCCGAGACCGACTCCGGCGAAGCAATAGCAAGATAGCCTCCCTTCAGATGAAGTGGAGGGCGGTCGGGAGTGGGAGCGGCCTGAGGCATGGCGGGAGGTTAGCCGCGATCCCGGGGAAAGTCACGCGAGAGAGATGGCATTGATGGTGGGGAAGTGGTCTGGGCGATGGAAATCGGGGTCGCCAGGGCCAAGATCGCCGGCTGTGAGGAAGATTTGGGCAGGGGATTTGAGGATGAAGGTGGCGTTAAGAGTGGTTTCTTTTCCGAAGCCGTAGTTCGTATTCAGCCAGGGCAGAGGGATGCTGGCCATGGCCTTCCACGAGTCTTTTTCTTGCTTGGAAGAAGTGGTGACTCCGGGGATGGGAGTGGGTTCTCTCGGAGCGGGTTGACGTGGTTGGGTAAAGGCACTGGTCCACCAGGAACCATTTGGTCCGAGATTGAATTCAAGGTAGCGTGAGCGGTCAGCGGACATCAGAAAAAACTCTGCGACATCATATTTCCAGAGCTCTGATTGATATTTTTTGGGCTGACTCCCGGGATGACAGAGTCCGGAGCTGTTTTCATCCTTGGCGAGAAAATGGAAGTGAGTGTTATCGGTCCAAAAGAGATATTTGACGGGACGGGGGACTTTTTGACCCGCCCAATCGGAGGGAATGAGAATGCCCCGGGTGTCGATGTCAGCGAGCATGGGACTTCTTTGAGCAAAGATCACCGGGATAGTGTTCATACGCTTATTAAAACAAAAAAATGTGCGAATTCACAAGGAGAACGACAGGTTTTCTCTCGTCATTCGAAGGGAAATATGAGAGTTTTATTTAGTTAACTAAAATTAATGAGACCAATCGAATACGTCGGAGCAGCTCCGATGAAAAAAAAGCGTCGGAGTTCCTTGGGGGGATGGCTTCTAGTGGCTTTTGCGCTCGTACTCGGCGTTTTTTTCCTCCACCCTCTCATTCCATTCCTAAGGGCCCAGCAGGAATTGACTTCAGACGCCAATGTTCGTGAAGCTGTGGCTGATCTCCGCTCCGACGGAGACTTTAGTTCACGTCTTGCGGCCGCAGCTCTTGAGCGGACACAGTCCAAGGTTTCCTACGATGGTTCTTACTTTAAAATCGACTTTCCCGAAGGTGATATTAGCGGCGACCGTGGTAAGGCAGAAGATTTGATTGTCCGGGCATTTCGGGCGGTCGATATTGATCTTCAAGTTGATGTTCACGCCGACATCAAGGAGAATTTCCATTCCTATCCCCAGATTTTCAATTCGAAGGGGCCTGACACAAACATCGACCATCGTCGCGTTCAGAACCTTCAGCGTTTCTTCATCCGGAAGGGGCAGTCTCTGGCAGTGACCACAGATCCCGGTGATTATCGGGTCGGAGACGTGGTTGTGTGGCAGTTGCTTGATGGAAACAAGCATGTCGGTGTTGTTGTTCCCGGTCCGGGTGCTTTGAAGACCGACAAATGGATCGCCCACAACATTGGAAATGGACCCGAGTGGGAGAACAAGTTGTTCGACTACCGTCTTGACGGCCACTATCGATACGGCGAATAAGGCTTTCCAGTTTCGCGGATTTTGCCCCCCCCTGCTCGGTTTGAGCGGGGGCTTTTTGTTGGTTGGATCGTTTGGGTGCGACTAGCGGAAGGTCACGGGGAGCGACTTCTCAAGGTGGGCGCGGAGCTTGTCGTGCGCGTTGTCGATGTCCTTTTGCTTCATGGTGCCTTTGTCGGAACGGTAGCCAAAGGAGTAGGCGATGGAGCGTTTCTCGGCGGGCATTTTCTCGCCGGAAGAATCACTGAACTGGTCAAAGCAAACAGCCGAAACAAGAAGTGGGTCGTTGTGCTTGGCGAGGGATTTTTCGATCTCTGCGTTGGTGGTCTTGATGGGGAGTTCCATGGCAATGTCGCGGCTGGAGCCGGGAAACTGGGGAAGGGGATCGATCTGAAACATGTCCTGGCGGATGCCGAGGATTTTTTTCTGGTCAAGTTCGGCGAGATAGATGGGGGCTTTGAAGCCCATTTCACGGGCGCGTGAGGGGATGACCTGGGCGAAGGTGCCAATGGGCTTGCTGTCGAGCTGAATGTCTCCGCCGAGGAGGAAGCCATCGCGAGCACGGGTGGAGAATTGGACAGTGCGATTTCCAAGTGCGGCTTGGATGGCGGCCTTGAGATCGTAGAGGTCGAATTGGCGGTTCTCGCTGCGGGTCCAGGAAACCGGAGTGGCTTCTCCTCCGAGAAGGAGGGCGACGGAATCGGCTTCAAGATCGGTGGCTTTGCCGCCGCCAACATTGCGGAACTGACGCCCGGCTTCGAAGAAGCGGAGGGTTTTGGCGCCTTGGCGGAGGTTGTTTTCTGCGGTGGCAAGAAGGCCCGGAGTAAGGGAGGGGCGGAGAATGGCGTGATCTTCGCTAAGAGGGCGGGAGACTTTTACCAGATCGCCGTCCTGAAGAGGGCGAAGGGGAAGGCAGTCGCGGAGCTGGCTCTCGCCGATGAGCTTGATAGTCTGAGTCTCGTAGAATCCGAGGGCGACGAGGCGTTTCTTGAGATCAAGAAGGCGGTCGTAGTCGCGGTCGATTGCGCTTTCGTCAACCGCGGTGCCACCGGTGCGGGACGGGACATTTTCGAGTCCATGGACACGAGCGATTTCTTCAACAAGGTCAACGGAGCGTTCGAGGTCGGCGCGCCAGCTGGGAATGTTCCAGGTTTTGCCGTCGGCCGAAGAGAGGCCGAGGCGGGTGAGGAGGGCTCCGGCGTCTTCGAGTGAAATGCTGTGGTCCATGAGCTGAAGCATTCGGTCGACGTCGAGTTCGACAGCGGGAAGGTCGCCTGGAAGTTGTCCCGCAGTGATGGTTTGGGGCGAGGCTTCGCCCCCTGCGATTTCGAGAATGAGGGCGGCAGCAAGAGCTGAAGCCGGGAGAACTTGATTCGGGTCGACTCCGCGTTCGAAGCGGTAGGAGGAATCGGAAGTGAGGAAAAGGCGCCGGGAAGTACGACGAATATCAGAGGTCGTGAAGTAAGCCGACTCGAGGAGAATGTCGATGGTGGTGTCAGTCACCCCACTATCCAGTCCACCCATCACGCCGGCGAGGGCGAGCGGAGTGCCCGCTTGGTCGGAGATGACGCAGTCGATGTCCTGAAGGTCATGGGTTTCCTCGTCGAGGGCCTTGAACTTCTCACCATGGTTGGCCTGACGGATGTGAAGTGGTCCGCTGATCTTGGCGGCGTCGAAGGCGTGAAGTGGTTGGCCGAGTTCGTGGAGAACGTAGTTGGTAATATCGACGATGTTATTGATGGGGCGGAGACCGATGGCTTTGAGTTTTTTGGCGAGCCAGTCGGGGCTTGGGGCTATTTTGACGCCTTTGATCGAAAGGACGGAGTAGAAGGGGCAGACAGGGGAGTCGACGGTGACAGCGGAGGAGTTTTCGTTTGTCCCGGTGGAGTGGCTCTTCGTGACCGGTTTGGTTTCGGTGTGAAGTAAAGCGGCGAGCTCGCGGGCGAGGCCGGAGTGGGAAAGGAGATCGGGGCGGTTTGGAGTGATTTCGACTTCAATGAGAGTGTCGGAATCGAAGAGGTCTTTCACTGGCGTTCCGACCTTAAAGGAGGGATCAAGAATGAGGAGTCCATCTTCCTTGTCGGTGAGGCCGATCTCAGATCCGGCGGCGAGCATACCTTTGGATTCGACGCCGCGCATTTTTGTTTTGCCAATTTTGAATCCACCGGGGAGCTCGGCTCCGGGGAGGCAGCAGGGAACTTTGTCGCCGACCTTGTAATTGGTGGCTCCGCAGACGATCTGGCGGAGCGAGCCTTCACCTGCATCGACCGTGGTGACTTTGAGGCGGTCGGCGTCGGGGTGCTGAACGGCTTCTTTAATTTCGGCCACAACGATTTGGTCGCTCTGGACTCCCATTTCCTGGAGGCCCTCGATTTCGATACCGGCAAAGGTGAGGAGATCGCAGACTTCGTCGAGCGAGCGGGAGCCAAAATCGAGGCGTTCTTTGAGCCAATTGAGCGAAACGTTCATAAGGCGGGGAGGAGAAGGCGGGATGGTGGATTTTTCAACCGTAAAACGCGGAAATGACAGGCTTGGACGCTTGTTTGGGAAGGAAGGCTGTCTAGGCTGGGCCGCCATGATCCGATTCTCACTCTTTCTAGCCGGTTGTCTCACGCTTCCCTCCTTCGCCGAAAAGATCCATTCGATTTGGCCGGGAAAAGCGCCTGGTGAGTTGACTGAGAATCCCGGAACGGCCCTTCCTGCCAATCCTAGGGATCCAAGTATCACCCGGGTGGAGAAGGTGACGAAGCCAACTCTCACGGCGTATCCGGCCCCCAGTGATAAGGCGACAGGGGCGGCAGTGGTCGTTTTGCCGGGGGGAGGATTTGGATATGTGGTGCCGGATTTGGAGGGTTCGGAGGCGACGAAATTTTTACACGAGATTGGGGTTTCAGTTTTTGTGCTGAACTACCGGACGAAGACGGAGGCGACTAAGAATGAGCCCTGGAAGAGACCATTGCAGGACTCGCAGCGGGCGGTCCGGTATGTTCGGGCGAATGCCGGGAAGTGGGGAGTGGACAAGGGAAAGGTTGGGATTTTGGCGTTTTCCGCCGGGGGGCAGGTAGGGGCAATTCATCTCGGAGCTCCAGATTCGGAATGGAAGACAACGGACAAGGTGGATCAAGAGAGTTCCCAGCTGGACTTTGCAATGTTGATTTATCCGTGGAAGGTATTGGATGGTAAGACGGGGAAGCTGATGGAGCCGATCAAGTTGGGGAAGGAAGCTCCTCCGACTTTTATTGTGCACACGAGCGATGATGCCTCGACTTCCCTGGGTGCGGTGGAGATGTATGCGCAGTTGAAGAAGTCCGGTGTTTCAAGTGAGTTGCACGTTTACCAAAACGGCGGGCACGGCTATGGCGTTCGCGAAAAAAAGGGATCGGCAATCGGGAAGTGGTCGGCTGCAGCAGCTGATTGGCTGGTGCTAAGAGGAATTGGAAAGAAGGGGAGCTAAGCCACGATCAGTTCCGGGAACACTCCGGCGCTGCAATGAACGAAAGAACATTAGGGAGGAGAGCGCCAGGAGGCTTGTTCCTGGCTCGGGGACGGTGAGGGTGGTGACATTGCTGAAAGCTGGATTCGAGATGAAGTCTGAATTTGAAAAGCTGAGAGTAAATGCTTCTGAAGCCTGCTTGGTAAGCAGCAGGGGAAAACCAGTCATGAGATGGTTCTATTCCAAGC
>JAPKDJ010000126.1 GCA_026421245.1 Akkermansiaceae bacterium
TCATTCGCTCCGGTGCGGTTTCCCTGCCAAGCGTTTCCTGACACGCCAGCGACGAAGGCGCTTCCACCTACCAGAGTTCCGTCACCACCCGTTCCGCTGTTGGCAGCGGTGCTGTCATCAAAGGTGTAGTGAACAAGGAGGGCGGCGTTGGCCATTGAGGCGCCCAAAAGGGGAGCCGCGGCTAATGTTAGCAGTCTGTGTTTCATAAGTTTCCGGGTGTGTGTGTGAATAGTTTTCAGTTCCAAAACCGCCCAATAATTTAGGCGAGCCACTCCTCTTAAATAAACAGTGGGCCAGTTGCAACTTAAAAGTTGTGAAGAATTAACAAAAAAATTAACAAAAATTAACAAAACCCCCTTTGATGGGAGACTTCACTTGAGTCGGACCATCGAAAAGAAGCCTCCGACAACTCAAAAAAAGAAATCACCCCGGTCAGGAGGTTCCTTCCTTCGCAAAATTGAGTTAGATTCCCCACCTCCGGCAGTAATCTAGTGAAGAAGCATGCCCAACAGCCCCGAAAGCTCCGTTCACGACGATGATCGCTATGAAGCCTTCATCCAGCACTTTACGCACTGAACTCGCCGATTCCTCACCTGCCGGCCTCTCAGCTTTCAATGGAGAAATCGCAATCTTGAACATCTACAACAGCATCCTCAGCCCCACTGAAATCGACCAAACGTTCACTGCAGTCGCTCCCGACGTCACCCCGCAAACCGGAGAGAAAAACGCCCTCACCCATATCACCTATGATGGAGCCAACCAAGTCGCCCTCACCTGGCGATCCCTCACCGGCGTCACCTACGACGCCGAATTCTCCGCTGACCTCGTCAATTGGTTCCCCTTCGAACAAACCATCGAAGCATCCGAAACCGAGACCACCAGCAACTTCGGCGCCCCCATAAATCAGCAACGCTTCTTCCTGAGAATCATCGAAGGAGCTCGTTCGCCCCAATCGGGGCGAACTAAGGTAGCCCGGGGAAAAGCAACGCCCTGGCGTTTTGCGTCCCCACATCCAATGTGGCAAACCCACCGTCAACACTCCCCCGTAGCCCTCTCCTTAGCCCCGCAGCACCAAAACCCCATGATTTGCGCGTTAGATTTCCTAATTTATGGTAATCGTATTCCGATGGCCTCCCGCTTCCTAATCCTCCTCTTTGGCTCCCTGCTCGCTCCCCTCTCAGCAACCAGCGTGGATTTCGAAAAGGAAGTCGCTCCCATCTTTGCAGACAACTGCCTCAAATGCCACGGCCCTAAAAAACAGAAATCCGACCTCCGCCTCGATCAACGCCCATTTATGCTAAAAGGAGGCGACTCCGGCCTTGCCGCCATCATTCCCGGCAAGCCCGAAAAAAGCTTTCTCATCGAGGTCATCTCCGATCAGGAACACGAACTCGCAATGCCTCCCAAAGGCGACCCCCTCACCAAAGAACAAATCTCCACTCTCACAACCTGGATCGCTGAGGGTGCCAACTGGCCCGGCCAGATGGACAAGTCCATCGAGCTCAAAACCGACCACTGGTCCTTCCAACCTGTCAAACGCCCCGCCCCTCCCACCAAGACTAAAAACCCCATCGACTCCTTCCTGACGGCAAAGCTCGAAGATGCCGGCCTCACTCCCAACACGCCCGCCGACGCCCGGGCACTCATCCAGCGCGTCAACATCACCCTCACCGGACTTCCTCCCACACCCGAAGAAGTGGCCACCTTCGAAGAAGCCTATTCTTCCAATCCCGAAAAATCCTACGCCACTCTCGTCGATTCCCAACTGACCTCCCCCCACTTCGGCGAACGCTGGGCCCAACATTGGCTCGATGTCATCCGCTGGGCCGAAACCAACGGCTCCGAATCCAACCTCTACCGCAAAAACGCCTGGACCTATCGCGACTACGTCGTCCGCGCCTTCAACGCAGACCTTCCCTACAACCAATTCATCACCGAACAACTCGCGGGCGACCAACTCGGCGTTGGCGAAGCCACCGGTTTCCTCGTTGCCGGACCCCACGTCCCCGCCGCAACCGTCGGACGTCAGCCAACCGCCATCCGCCAAGCCCGTGCCGACCGCATCGACGAAATCATGCAAACCGTCGGCGCCTCCATGCTCGGCGTCACCGTCGGCTGTGCCCGTTGCCACAACCACAAATTCGATCCCATCTCCATCAAAGACTACTACTCCCTCACCGCCATTTTTCAGGGAGTCGAATTCGGGGGGCGCTTCCCCGAGCTCTCCGACGACCACCCTCGCAAAAAGCGCGCAGCCGAAATCTATCCCCAACTGAACACCGAGCGAAAATTCCTCCGCGAAAATCTCGGCTTCTGGGAAGAAAACTGGGGAGCCCACTCCGACATGGCCTTCCCCAACACCACCACCAAAAAACTCCGCGTCGAATTCCTCAACCCAAAAATCTTCATCGACGAGCTCGAAGTCTTCGGCCCCTCAGATTTCCGCAAAAACCTCGCCCTTGCCTCCACCGGAGCCACCCTCGCCGAATCTCCCGAAATGGTTCAAGACGGCTCCACTGTCGAGAAAGCCAACGACGGTGAATACGGCACCATGGTCTGGAAATCCTTCGCCCAAAAAGGCTCCAAGGAAAAACCATGGGTTGAAATCACTTTCCCCGAACCCACCGAAGTCAATCGCTTCCGCTTCTCAGGCAACCGCGAATACACCCTCGAAACCGACTACCTCAAAAAAATGCCCAGCGGAAATTTCCCCGGTCTCCGCATCCTCACCCAGCAAGAAGACGGCGCCTGGATGCACCTCGCCGGCACCAACCAAGCTCGCCAATCCCTCAATCAAAACCCCGATCTCAAGGCCGCCTCCGAGCGACTCCACCGGCACATTCATACCCTCTCCGAAGAAGGCCCGCGCCACGCCTTCATCGGCCGCTTCTCCCAACCCGGACCCACCCAGGTTCTCCACCGCGGCAGTCCTGAAAATCCTCGCAACGAAGTCCCACCCGCCGGCTTCGCCATTATGAAAGGCAACTTCGGTCTCAACTCTAGTACGAAAGACCCCATCCGACGGAAAAAATTTGCTGAGTGGCTCACCAAACCCGACCACCCCCTCACCTCCCGCGTCATGGCCAACCGCATCTGGCACCACCTCTTCGGCACCGGCATCGTCCCCACCACCGCGGACTTCGGCATCGCGGGCGCCAAACCCACTCATCCCGAACTCCTCGACTGGCTCGCTTCCGAATACCTCAAACAAGGCTGGTCCACCAAGTCCATGATCCGCCAAATCATGATGACCGATGCCTTCCGCCGCTCCAGTCTACCCGACAGCCTCGGCATCCAAAAAGACGCCGGTTCCACTCTCCTCTGGCGCTTCCCGCCCCGCCGCGTCGAAGCTGAAGTCATCCGCGACAGTATCCTCCAAGCCTCCGGCAAACTCGACCCCGCCATTGGCGGTCGCAGTTTCCGAATTCACAACGTCAAAAAGACTTACGCCCAATGGCAGGTCATCGACAACCACGGCCCCGACACCTGGCGCCGCATGCTCTATCAGGAAAGAATGCGCCGTGTCGACGATCAGATCTTCACCGCCTTCGACTTCCCTGACTGCGGCCAGGTCCGCGCCAAACGCCCCGTCTCCACCACCCCCCTCCAGGCCCTCAACCTCCTCAACAGCCCCTTCGTCGTCGAACAATCCAAATTCATCGCCGAACGCGCCCAAAAAGAATCCTCCAACGCCCCTATAGAACGTGCCTTCCAACTCATCCTACAGCGCCCTCCCACCGCCGCAGAACTCAAAGCCGTCCAAACCATCCCCCTCCACATCCTCTGCCGCAGCCTCATCAACTCCAACGAATTCGCCTTCCTGCCCTGAAGTCTCACGCGGAGCAGCAAAGATTTTTCACGATGGCTTCAAATGACACCTCGGGCTTGATTATAAATCTGGCTATGAAAATTCACAACCAGCTCGGCCCAAGACGACTCGAACCTGTCGACCCACGCATCCTTGCCTATGCACTTTGAAAATCCATGAACCCAACCCACCTCTCTCCCTTCGGTCGCAACCTGCTCAACCGACGCGACTTCATGCGCAACTCCGCCTTCTCCCTCGGTGGTCTCGGCCTTGCCCAGCTCCTGAGCGCTTCTGACGACGACCCCACCAACTTCACCGGAAAAACTCCCATCCGCCCCGAGATCGACCCCGATTCGCCCTACCTCCCCCGCCCCGCCCATTTCGAAGCCCCTGCCAAGCGGGTCCTCGTCATCTACTGTCCCGGCGCCGTCTCCCACGTCGACACCTTCGACTACAAACCCGACCTCTATAAATACCACGGCCAAAAGCCTCCCGGCGTCCCCGCCGTCACCTTCGAAGGCCCCACCGGAAACATCGCCAAGCCCTTCTGGGATTTCAAACCGCGCGGAAAGTCCGGCAAAATGATCTCGGACCTCCTCCCTCACCTTGGCTCCCACGCCGACGAATTTTGCTTCCTCCACTCTCTGCACACCCAGACATCCGCCCACCCTCAGGGCGAGAACTTCATGAACACCGGATTCACCATGGAGGGCTTCCCTTCCTTCGGCGCCTGGGTCACCTACGCCCTGGGCTCGGACACCGAAGACCTCCCCGCTTTCGTCGCCATCAACGACCCGCGCGGCATGGCCCGTTCCGGCAAAAATAACTTTGGCAACGGCTTCCTCCCCGCATCTTTCCAAGCTACCGACTTCAACGCCAAAAATCCCCCCGCCAACCTAACCCGCCCCTCGGGATACTCCGCAGCCGACGACCGGCTCACCTCTGAAGTCCTCAAACGGCTCAACGGAAGCCACCTCGAAAAATACCCCGGCGACGCCGATCTCGCCGGCCGCATCGCCAGCTACGAACTCGCGGGCAAGATGCAGCTCTCCGTCCCCGAAATGATGGACCTTTCCGGCGAACCCAGCTCCATCCACAAATCCTACGGCACCGACACTGGAACCGACCTTAAAAAGGAATATGCCAAGAATTGCATCCTCGCCAGACGTCTCCTCGAAAAAGGCGTCCGCGTCGTCCAACTCTTCAACGGCTCCGATCCCTCCGGCGGCAATGGCATCACCAACTGGGACTCCCACTCTAACATCAAGGATACCCACGCCATGCAGGCCGAGATCATGGACCAACCCACCGCCGCTCTCATTGGCGATCTCAAACAGCGCGGCATGCTTGAGGACACCCTCGTCGTCTGGGCCACCGAATTCGGCCGCATGCCCTTCCTCCAGGGCAACGGAACCGGTCGCGACCACAACCCCGACGCCTTCACTTGCTTCCTCGCCGGTGCCGGCGTCAAAAAAGGCCACTCCCACGGCACCTCCGACAACTTCGGTGCCAAAGCGGAAAAAGACCCCACTTCAGTCTACGACTTCAATGCCACCATCCTCCACCTCCTCGGCCTCGATCACGAGCGCCTCTCCTACTACCACAATGGCCTCGAACGCCGCCTCACCAACGTCCACGGCCACGTCATCCAAGACGTCCTGGCGTAGATGAAATCCTCACCGTCTCTCGCCCCTCTCCCGAAGACGATCCGGGTGGCCACGGCTCACGAGGGAGGCCTGTCTCATGAATTCGACGAATCTCTGAAAAGGTCTTTGGCGCGAAGGACCGGTCGCAGTGTTGTTATGATTCAAACGGAGAGATCGGTGGAGAATGGGAAATTCCTTTCCCAATTCCTCACTTCCCCGGAGCAGCCACGCTCGGCACCACCAACTTGCGGGCCCAGATGTTCCGATAGCGGACCGGGTTGCCGTGGTCCTGAAGTTGAAGTCCGCCTGCCCCTTGCTTTCCGCCTTCCTGAACCGCGAACTG
>JAPKDJ010000060.1 GCA_026421245.1 Akkermansiaceae bacterium
TGGCGAGAGTGGTGGGACCGGCCCGCCAAGTGAGGGAGCACCCGTAAATCTCGCGAAAATGCGATCCCGGGAAACCGCTGTTGATCTCTTTGCGGAGCTCGGGGATGTGTGGCTGCATGCTGCTGGAATTGTCGAGAATGACACCAAGATTACTGCTGCGGATCTGGATGCCGCCGACGTTTCCTTTTTTGATTCTGCGAGATTTCGGAGAGAGGTTTTTTTGATTTTCGTTCGTAGGCTTTGTTGAGTTTTTTGACCGGGCTGGTCCGTGGCTCATTGAAACCCTTGGTAACGAGGGAGTGGGTTTGGTGTTCGACGGCTTCGGCTCGCAATTCAATAAGGCGGCTTTTTTCGGAACCACTGAAGTCCTCAACTTCGACTTGTTTTTTGAGAGTTGCTCCGTCGTGCCGAAGTTCGCGAAGAATACCTTCCATTTCCATGAGGTAACGGAGGTCGAGAAGGGCTCCGATGCGGTCATCACCTTTGAGGGCATCGGCGTCAACTTTTGGGAATTTGGCGGAGCGGTTGGTGAAAGATTTTTTGAGTGCTTGTGATAAGTCGGAGGGTTGGCCCTTTGCGACGAGGAGCGCTCCCCGTTCCGAATCACAATCTTTTTTGGGCCGAAATATCCCCTAAGCCATCAGGAGTAATCCCTTGGAAGGATCTGGGGTTGGTCTAGGCCGGTTTGGGGCCGCCACTAATGATCTCGGGGCTGGTCCCTTCTTCGTAGTTCCTGAAGTTGGAGAGAAAGAGGTCGGCGAGTTTGCGGGCGCTTTGGTCAAAGGCGTCTTGATCGTTCCAGCTGTTACGAGGGACGAGGATATCCGAAGGGATTTCGGGAACCCCGGTGATGGTTTCGAAGCCAAAAATGGGATCGGTTTCCGTGGGGGCCTGGGCGAGTTTGCCGTTGTAGATGGACTCGACGATGGCGCGGGAATATTTGAGCTTAATGCGCTCGCCGACGCCGTGACCGCCCTTGATCCAGCCGGTGTTGACGAGCCAGACGTTGACCTTGTGGTCCTTCATTTTCTCGGCGAGGAGCTCGGCGTAGCGAGAGGGGTGCATGACGAGGAAGGGAGCTCCGAAGCAGGCGGAGAAAGTGGCGCTGGGCTCGGTAACGCCCATCTCGGTGCCGGCGACCTTGGCGGTGTAGCCGGAGATGAAGTGGTACATGGCTTGTTCCTTGCTGAGTTTTGAAACCGGAGGGAGGACGCCGAAGGCATCGCAGGTGAGAAAGATGATGTCGGTAGGGTGGCCGGCGATGCAGGGGATTTGGGAATTTCCGATGAATTCGATGGGGTAGGCTCCGCGGGTGTTTTGGGTGAGGGAGGTGTCGTGGAAGTCGACGTTGTAGTCTTCATCGTGGACGACGTTTTCGAGGACGGCGCCGTAGTGTAGGGCATTGTAAATGTCAGGCTCGGTTTCCTTGGAGAGGTCGATGGCTTTGGCGTAGCAGCCGCCCTCGATATTGAAGACGCCGGTGTCGGTCCAGACGTGTTCATCATCCCCGATAAGCATGCGGGTGGGGTCGGCCGAGAGGGTGGTTTTACCGGTGCCGGAGAGGCCAAAGAGGATGGCGGAACGGTTGGTCTCCGGGCAGGCGGTGGCGGAGCAGTGCATGGAAAGATGACCCTTCATCGGCATGAGGTAGTGCATCAGGGTGAAGACTCCTTTTTTCATCTCTCCGGCGTATTCGGTGCCAAGGATGACCATTTCCTTTTCCTCGAAGCAGACATCGATGGAGGTCTTTGAGGTCATGCCCTGGGTGAGGCGGTTGGCGGGGAATTGGCCGGCGTTGTAGATGGTAAAGTCAGGCTCGCCGAAGTCGGCCAATTCCTCCTTGGAGGGATTGATGAGCATGATCTGCATGAAGAGGGCGTGGTAGGGGCGGGTGCAGATGACGCGGACCTTGATGCGGTTTTTGGGATCCCAGCCGGCGAAGGCATCGATGACGTAAAGTTGCGCACGGGTGTTGAGGTAGTCCTTGGCGCGCTCGCGGTTAATTTCAAAGGTGTGCTTGTTGATGGGCATGTTGATATCGCCCCACCAGACGTGGTCTTTGGAGGCGGCATTTTCGGTAATGCGCTTGTCACCGGGGGAGCGGCCGGTTTTTTCGCCGGAGTAGGCGATGAGGGCGCCGAAGGCGGAAAGAGAGGTGTCGGGCTCGTAGCGGATGGCGTCCATGTAAAGCCGGGAAGCGGCCGGGTTACGGACGATGGTTTTTGAATCGAGGCCGATGTGGGAGAGATCGATGGCAGTCACAAGAAAATGACTAACATTTTGCGTGCCAGAGTAAACGCTAGCGCAAGGGGTGCGGGGGGAAAGGGCAAGGAGGGCATAAAAAAGCCTGTCAACCTTGTGGGAGACAGGCTTTTTGGAAGTTTTTTTTCAGGTGCTTACTCGAGGCCGGCGAGCTTTTCAGCTTCGTTGAGGGAAGCGAGGGAGAGCTGGGCGCCAGTGACGCGGAGGGTTTTGCGGCCGCTGGTGACGCCAACGAGCTTGACTTCAATTTTGGAGTTGCGGGAGCTGTCCCAGAATTTCATCTCGGGATCTTTGATTTTGATGATGCCTTTCTTTGTCGTTGGTGGCGGCGAGGACGACGATGAGCATTGCCCGCCGGCTTCACGGCAGGCCTGGGCAAGGGGGGAGCACTTTTGCCTGAAAAGTCTGGGCTGATCGGAAATGCTGATGATCAGGCGTCGACGACGGCGAATTTGAGTTCGGAGCTGGAGACGACTTCGCCGTTGACGGAGCAGGTGGCGACGGCTTTTCCGATACTGCGGCGGAAGGAGAGGATCTCGGCGTCGATGAAGAGGGTATCGCCAGGGACGACAGGTTTGCGGAATTTGACTTTGTCGGCGGAAAGGAAGTAACCGATTTTCCCTTGGTTGTCCGGCATGCGCATGATGAGGATGGAGGCGGTTTGGGCCATCGCCTCGAGTTGGAGGACGCCGGGCATGATGGGATGTCCGGGGAAGTGGCCCTGGAAGAACTCCTCGTTCATAGTGAGGTTCTTGATGGCGGTGCACTTCATTTCGGAAGAAAAGCCGGTGACGCGATCGATGAGGAGGAAAGGATATCGGTGGGGGAGGATTTTAAGGATGTCCTTGATGTCGAGAACAGCCTCGGCTTCGGGGAGTTTGAGGGGTGGGACCATGGACCGCATGGCGGCATAGTTTTTGCGCAGGGCTTTGGCGGCTTCGGTGTTGGGGCCGTGGCCGGGTTTGACTGCGATGACGTGGCCATTAAATTTGCGCCCGGAGAGCATGAGGTCGCCGATGAGGTCGAGGGCTTTGTGGCGGGCGAACTCATTGTCGAAGCGCATGGGCTCTTTGGACATGATTTCCTCGCCACGGACGACGACGGCGTTTTCGAGCGAGCCGCCTTTGATGAGCCCCTTGTCGAGGAGGGGCTTGATGTCTTCGTAGAAGGTGAAGGTGCGGGCGGGGGCAATTTCTTTTTCGTAGAGCTCGGGGGTCACGACGGAGGAGAAGTATTGTACGAAGCGGCCGTCTTTTCCGACGTTGGTGACGGAGACACGGAATTGCTTATCGGGGACGATGGTGATGAGGGAGCCGTCGCCGGTTTCGAGGTGGATGGGCTCGCGGATTTCCCAGACTTTACGAGGGATGGTTTGCTCTTCGAGACCGGCTTTTTTAATGAGTTCGACGTAGGGGCGAGAGGAGCCATCGCCGATGGGGGGTTCGTTGGCGTCCATTTCGACGAGGGCATTGTCGACGCCGAGGCCGACGAGGGCGGAGAGGACATGCTCGACGGTGTGGACGCGGACGGAGCCTTCGGCGAGAGTAGTGGCACGTTCGACGGTTTGGACCTTGGAGACACAGGCGTCGATGAAGGGTTTGTCAGGGAGGTCGACGCGGCGGAATTTGAAGCCGTAGCCTTCGGGGGCGGGTTTGAGAGTGAGGGTAACTTTTTCTCCAGTGTGGAGGGAGGTACCTTCGAGGGTGGCTTCGGATGCCAGCGTGTGCTCCATGTGGGACATGAGCGGGGTTTTAGACTGGAGGAGAGTTTTGAAAAGCGATTTTATGCGCGGGTGAGTATGAAGATCCCGGCACGAACAGATTTTGAGGTGTTGTCAGGGAATGATAGCTGGCTGGTGGTGGGGAAACCGGCTCCGTTGATCATGCACCCGACGGGGAAGTCGGATGAGGTCACTTTGCTCGGAGTGCTGAAGGAGGCGATGCCGGAAGAGGAATTCTTTTTTGTGAACCGGTTGGATCGTGAGACGAGCGGTTGTGTCTTGGTGGCGAAGTCGAGCGGGGTGGCTCGGAAACTGGGGAAGATGATGGCAAGGCGGGAGATTAAGAAAGGCTATGAAGCGATTGTCCGGGGGTGGCCGGAGTGGGATGATCTGCGGGTTGAGGCAAGTTTGAGGAGAAGAGGGGAATTTGAGGAGAGCGTGGTTTGGGTGCGGCAAGGGGTCCACGAGGCGGGAAAGGCGAGTGCGACGCGTTTCGTAGTTCGGGAGAGATTTGAAAGGAGGGAGGGAAGGTTTTCTCTGGTTGAGTGTTATCCGGAAACGGGAAGAACCCACCAGATCAGGGTTCATTTGGAGCATGTGGGGTTTCCTATGGTGGGCGACAAGATCTACGGAGGGGTTGATGAAGCCTATGTGGACTTTTTGGATCAGGGATGGACGCAGCGCTTGGAGGAGCGGTTGATCCTGGACCGGCAGGCCCTTCATGCGGGGTGGATGGAATTTGAGTGGGAAGGAGAACGAGTGAGGGTGGAGAGTCCTTTTCCCGAGGACTTGGTTGCCTTTTCTATTGCGTGAAGGGGAGCGGGGGACTTGATTGCGGCATGGCAAATTTGGAGGAAGTGATTGAGTTTTTGGAGGCTGAGCTGCGAACCGGTGAGATTCCGGATTATCCGGGGGCGCACAATGGGTTGCAGCTTCAAAATGGGGGGAGCGTCGCCAAGGTGGCCTGTGCCGTGGACGCAAGTTTGCCGGTGATTCGCAAAGTGGTTGAGACGGGAGCAGATTTGTTGGTCGTTCATCACGGGCTCTTTTGGCAGGAGGTGAGGCAGATCACGGGAGCCAACTATGAAAAGCTAAAACTGGCGATGGATGCGGGACTTGCGATCTACAGTTCCCATATCCCGCTGGATATTCATCCGGAGTATGGAAACAACGTTCTGCTTTCGAGAGAGCTTGGGATGGGAGATGGGGAGGCTTTTTTTGACTGGAAGGGGGTTCAGCTAGGGAGAAAGGGCGTCTTTGAAGGAAGCCTGGAAAATCTGCAAGACCGGCTTTCGGAAGTGGTGGGGGGTCCGGTTTTACTCCGGGGAGAAAAAAAAGATCCAGCAGGAATAGTCGGAGTGATCACCGGGGGGGCTGGAAGTGAAGTCGGGGCAATGGCGGGCGAAGGAGTTGAAACGTTCGTGACCGGAGAGGGGCCACACTGGAGCCATCCACTTGCAGAAGAGATTGGATTGAATGTTCTCTATGGGGGACACTACGCGACGGAAACGCAAGGAGTAAGAGCCTTGGGAGGACTTTTAAATCGGACCTTTGGGCTTGAAGAAACCTTTGTAGACCATCCAACTGGTTTGTAATTTCTGTGATCTACTTAAGATTCCCCGACCTTGCGGAAAGATCTTTCATATTCCTTCTGCTGCCTCAAGGCAGGGGCATTGGGCTTGGAGAATTCAAAAATCCACCCAATCGAGATAAAAAAAGCTTGCGGCCTCTTCTGTGGGCAGGTATTCCTCTACTCAGTGAAGCGGGTATAGCTTAATGGTAAAGCTCCAGCCTTCCAAGCTGATCACGAGGGTTCGATTCCCTCTACCCGCTCCAATAGAACTAAATTTAATGAAGGTTCGCCCTCAACCAAGATCTAAAAACTCATGAAAAATACGCTAAAATTCGCACTTACGGCAGTTCTTCTTTTCGCTGCGCCACTTGCATCTGCTGATGTGGCTGACTGCGTCAAGCTAAGTAACGCTGTGAAAGCCGCAGTCACCGCTGATTCAAGCAAAGTACTTGATATCGTCGCTGCTAACATCGCCGCCAACGAATCTTGCGCATGCGAGATTGTTAAAGCTGCAATCGTCGCTTCCGGTGCCGACCAAAAGCAAGTCGCCAAGATCGTGAACACAGCAATTTTGGAAGCTCCTTCCCAAATCCGTTTAATCGCCCAGTGCGCGATCGCAACTGCTCCTGATGCCGTCTCCAATGTGCAGGCTATTCTCGAGAAGTATGACGCTGCTGGTGGTGATGAAGACTCTGAGAAGGGTGGTCTTGATGATAGCAAGGATGCTAAAGGATCTGGTGAGACTCCTCCAGACGGGCCTAATCCTCTCGATTATCCATTTGAAAGTCTCGATGATCCCATCGAGAAAACTGGGGACTGGTTCCCGGATTTCTTCTTCCCTCCTGTTGAGACCGATCCAAGCGTGACAGAAGTTGATGAAACTGCGATTCCTGGCTAAATTAGAACCTGCCGAGGAGCGTTTCACGTCACTCGCATTAAACAACTCACTAAAATATTTTATGAAAAAACAATTTGCAGCAGCTTCAGCAATCGGAATGGCCCTTGCGGGCTCTCTCTGTGCACAGTCACTCTTTGACTTGGCACCAGATGATGATCAAAAGGAGTCTCTCCCCTTGAAATGGTCTGTTGGCGCTAACCTCGGTCACGACAATAATCCGACTCCACTTCTCGGTAACGATGACGAATCTGCCTATGGCCAAGCGTATGTTGGCGCTACGTTCCTCACCAATACTCCCCAGACTACCTTGAGCTTTGGGACTCAGCTTGGTGTCATTCACTACTTTGACAACCTCGACGTGCTTGGAACTGACGTCGATGATACATCCTTCACGGCGTCTCTCTACCTCAACTGGACTCACCGGTTGAGCGAGCGACTTCGGATTGTGAGCCGTAACACGTTTTCTTATGAGCTTGAGCCAGACTATTCGACTGGATTCCAGTCCCAGCGTCAAATTGGTAATTACCTCCGTTGGTCCACTGATAACGCACTGGGATACCGCTGGTCAGAGCGTCTCGCTACTTACACAGGGATTCGCCTCAATGGTCTCTCCTATGACGAAACCGATCTCGCGGATCGCGATACGATTCTCGCATATAACGATTTTCGTTATCAGTTGAGTGATCGCACTGTTACCACGTTGACTTATCGTCATGCTCAGACCACTGGGGGTGGAGCCGTTACCGACTCGACCAATCAATATGTGCTCGCTGGATTGGAGCACCGCTTCAGTCCACAGACCACTGGTGTGATCCGCGCTGGTGTTCAGATCCGTGACGTTGATAAGGGCCAATCAGGAACAAGCCCATATGCCGAAGCTTCCCTCAAGACTCAGATTAATGAGCAACTCTCTTTGAAGGCATACGGCCGATACGGAATTGAGGATTATGCGCGCGCCCTGCGCGACCTAAATACCAGAGTGTTCTCTGTGTATAGCGATACAGATAGCCTTCGGCTTGGGTTAACAGCTAATTATCAGATTTCACAGGATCTTGCTCTGAATGCTGGAGTCAACTACGCAGGGATGGAGTATAATAACCTGCTTTCTGGTCAATCCCCCAGAGCCGCGGCATCAGTTGGCGAAAATCTTCTTAACACCTATGTTGGATTTGATCTGAAAGTTTCTGATAACGTGTATCTGAACGGACGCTACAACGTCGAGGATCTCGAATCCGATGCTGGTCGTGACTACGATCGCAATCGCTTCAGCGTTGGAGTTTCGACGACTTTCTAGGATTTTCAAAAAAATCTGAACATTTTAGCCCTCGCGGTGTCTTTTCATTGCGAGGGCTGATCTTTGTCTACTGAAAAAGCCCACCCGAAAACCCTCACATAAACCCCTCTTAGACGATGCAAGGTAGTAATAATTTCGACAAGGAAGCTGGAAACTCCATTGATTATTGGCAGATAGTTAAGAATCGGTATGGAGTCATTCTGCTGACCTTTCTGTTGGTTTTCATGACCTCAGCCGTTATCACCTCCGTAATGCCTCGAAAGTTTGAGAGCACCTCGGTCGTTCAAGTTCATCCTTCGATGATTGCCATTTCGCCTATCGGAAGGTCCGGCGGTGCCAACCCTGGAGCCATGCCTACCCGGAACTACATGGAGAATGAATTCGAAACGATTATTGCTGCCGAAACTTTGAGAATGGCTGCCGATGAAATCGATCTCCCTACCCGGTGGGATATGGAAATGGAGGATGTAATCGAGAATTTAAAAGACATTGTCCAAACTGACCCACGTCGTGGAACCGACTTTATTGAGATCACAGTTCGTCATGCGAAACCTGACGATGCCAAGGAAATTGCTGACGCCGTGTCCGTGGCCTATATGACCCGGCGGAAAAAAAATGAAGTGGATCGTGCGGAACGTGCCCTTGAAGCCCTCGATGGTGAGCTGATTGCCCAAAGTGACTTGGTTCAAGACAATCGGAAAGATCTCACGGTTTTAATCCAGCAATACGGGATTCCATATTTCGATGGAGGGAATTCCAATCCGTTGGGAGCGACTGAAGAGTCCATGTTCCACGGTGCGCGGCGACAGCTGGCTGCCTTTGAGACTTCGCGGGACCAGATTAAAATTCAGATTAAGAATCTCGTTGATATGCCAAGTGAAGATCTGATCCGCTATGCGGCAGGCTTGGATCTTCCCGAGAACCAAGTGACCTACTACTACACCAACCACCGCGCATCGCTGGAAATGCGAACAACCATGATTGCACAGGGGTTGGGAGCAAAGCACCCCGATATTATCGCCGTTGAGGAGCGCGCGAAGGGGGCAATGGACTATGCCAAGAAGGAAGCCACATCTCTTAAAGCCGTTCTTAGTACAAAGTTGGAGCTGATTAACCTCCAAGTTGAGCGAATGAGCGAGATGGTGACTCAACGTCAGGACGATACCGTAGAGCTGTCCCTGAAACAGCATACTTACAACCAGGCCAAAGAAGTCTACCAACAGTCCCGCATGTTGCTCCGCGAGATGAAATTCAAGCAAACGGAGGCGCGGGTTCTTCTCAAGATGCCTCGAGATCCAATCACTCTTCATGAGAAACCAAAACGTGCCAAGGGAGCGGTGTTTCCTAACATCACAATGAATCTCCTACTGGGAGCCGGTGTGGGGCTCATTTTTGGAATCGGGATTGCCTTCCTTCTTGAGCACTTGGATACTTCCGTGAAGTGCCTTGAAGATGTCGAGCGATATCTCCAAGTGCCCGTTCTCGCGGTGATTCCCCAGGATGTTGGTCTTCTTCACAAACAGAGTGGCATGAGCCCGGATGCCGAGGCTTATCGAATTCTTCGAACGAACATCGAATTTAACCGAAAGAATCCCGAGGACAACTCGATCACCGTTGTATCCGGTGGAGCGGGTGAAGGTAAGTCCACGACTGTTGCGAACCTTGCCTATGTCTGTGCGCAGGGTGGATACACGACCCTTATGATCGATGCCGACCTTCGTCGTCCTCGACTCCATACCTTCTTCGATATTAACAACTCTGTTGGGCTGACGAACTATCTCACGACTGATTTGGCACTTGAGGATGTGATTCTTCAAACTCCGGTCGATAATCTTTACTTCCTGCCCTCGGGGATCCTACCTGCAGATGCAGCTGGTATTTTGAACTCCCGTCGTATGTCCGAGCTGCTTCATGATGTGAAGCAACGCTTTGACCTTGTCCTGGTTGACTCGCCGCCGATTCTTGGAGTGAGTGACGCGGCTGTTCTCGCGAGTGAGGTCGATCTTACCATAGTAGTGGTCCAACACCGCAAGCTCCCACGTAATATGCTGATACGAGTGAAGCAGGCCGTTGAGAATGTGGGCGGTCACGTGATTGGTGTGGTCTTGAACAACGTCGATGTCCGTAGTGACAGTCAGTATCAATATTATACCAGTTACTATACTTACTACGCTCCAACCAATATGGAGGAAAATCCGGCCCCTCAGCAAATGACTTCCCACAAGTCGACAGTCCCTGAGAAAGGGGATGGGAAGGCTGAAGATCTTTACTAGAAATCGCCCCAAACGAATTTTTCTCCAAAACCCCCGATAGACAGAAAACAATGAAAACAATCCTTACCTTAATTGTTGGAGCCTTGACGCTCGCAAATTCCTTTGGGCAAATCAGACCCAGCCAGACTCTGAAAATTTCGATCACGGGAGTTCCGACTTCCGAGCAGGCCCGTCTGAACAGTACGTATCCTGTCTCCGCTACCGGATATATTAATATGTGGATAATCGGGCAGATCAAAGCTTCGGGCATTACCGAAGCCCAATTGGCGGCCAGTATCGCGGAAAAGTTTAAGGCTGCTCAGATCTATACTTCGCCTGTTTTCCAGGTGTTGGGTTCGAACAGTACTAAGGACGTGCTTGTGTTTACGGTTGGTGGTCAGGTCAGAGGCCCTGGTCAGAAGGCTTGGATTGAAGGGATGACCCTCTACTCTGCAGTGCAAGCTGCCGGTGGTGAGACACCGTATGGAGCGATTAACCGTGTGAAGCTTTACCGTGATGGTGAAGTTAAAACCTACAATCTCAACATTGATAAGGACAAGAATGTGAAGATCTACACAAGCGATTTGATCGATGTTCCACAGAAGTCGTGGATAGGGAGATAAATTGATATTTTTCATTAAAGCGAGCTTTCCGATACGGAGAGCTCGTTTTTTTGTGGTCTTTTGTTGCCACAATTGATGGGAAGATTATCATGATTTAAGATGTTCCGCTGTTTATTCTGCCTTTTGTGCCTTTTCACGGGGACTTTGTTGGCTGGAGAAAAACCGAATCTGGCTCGACTTGCGGACACTGACTTCACAAAAAGGAAAATAGCGCAGGAAGAGATAGTCGGATGGGCTACTCAATTCCCGACGGAGGCTAAAGAAGAGCTTCTTCAAAAGTATCTTGATTCACCCGAGCCAGAAATGCGGGTCCGCCTGATCGCCTTACTGGAGAGGGCTTATTTCCCGACAAAGGGATATGTCGGCGTGGTGATGCGGGCTGATTTTCTCGATAATTTGGGGAGAATACCGCGGTTGCAAAAAGGGGAGGCATTTGTCGGAGTGGGAGTGCGCATTATTACGGTGGCTCCGGGAACACCAGCCGAGGCAAGTGGTATCAAAGTTGGGGATGTCATTCTGCAGATCAACGACTGGGAGGTAAAAGGAGGCGTCACGATCACCTCGTCAGTTGCGGCTCAGATTCAAAAGCACCCCCCTCAAACCCCGATATCGCTGAAGATCAGGCGGGGCCAGGAAATCATTGATTTGAAGGTGAAGCTTGGAATCCTTCCGGTTCCCAGCGAGCGAGCTCGATCACTTTTGGCGTCGGATGACATGAAAAGCGGGCTTCTACCTGCCGAGTTGGCCCTGCAAATTCGAGAGTTTCGGTTGTGGCTGACTAAAAAAATTGAAAAGGATCAGAAAAATCTCATGGCTGGTCGACGCTAGTGAGGTAGGATATTCCACTTAATCGGGACAGTTTCTGTCCGACCCAAATTTCCAGATTGTTATTTTTATGAAGAAAACCCAGATGCGTTTCCTCGCCCCTGCCTTTGCGCTTTGGCTCCTGCCCAGCTGCTCTACGATGGCGGCTGACTTTAATCTTGTTGGAGCGGAGATGTCTCGCATTTTGCAAAACGGACATTTTGCGCAACTAGATTTCGACGACAAGTTGAGTGAGCGGATTTTCAATGATTTTATCGGAGATCTGGATCCTTCCCGACTTTACTTTGAGCAGGGAGATATTGATTTGCTGCAAAAGAAATATGCAAAGGAGTTGGACAACAGCCTCTTGTCCAAGACCTCGATGAAGGCTGCGACTGAAATCTACGAGGTTTACCAGAAGCGCGGAAAGGAACGTGCAGCCATGATCACAGAACTTTTGAAGACCCATCAGTTTGCCTTCGATAAGGATGAATCGATTGAGCGGGACCGGGAAGATGCCGATTGGCCGAAGAATGCTGACGAGGCAAGAAATCTGTGGAGACTTCAGCTGAAACAAGCTCTTTTGTCCGAGACTCTGCGTAGACAGGAAATTGCCCGTCGAGCCAAAGAGCAAGGGAAAGAAGATCCTTTGAAGGACAAGCCGACAGGACAGGAAAAAATTGCACAGCGATACGAGAGGTTTTTCAAAACGATTGCGGGCTCGGATGAAGAGGACATTGCCAATTACTTTTTCAGTGCCGTGGCGAGGGCGCATGACCCGCATTCCGAGTATTTTAGCGCGCGCGAGTTGCAGCAATTTAGGGTGAATATCCAGAACCGTCTCGTCGGAATCGGGGCATTGCTACGAGCTGAGGACGATGGTGCCACCAAGATTGAGGGCATCGTGAACAATGGTCCCGCCGATAGGCAGGGTGAGTTAAAACTGAAGGACCGAGTTGTGGGGGTGGACTCCAAGAACGATGGCAACTGGGTCGATATCATGTTTATGCCGCTGGATAAGGTGGTTGAAATGATCCGGGGGGAAGAAGGGGTCGAGGTTTCTCTCAAAGTAGAGCCTGCCGGTGGCGCGCCCGGTGAAACACGGAACATCGTGATTAAGCGTGAGGAAGTGACGATGAAGGACGAGCTGACCACGGCTGAGATTATTTCCTATGGCACGGGAAACGATGCTTTGAAATTGGGAGTGATCAAAATGCCTTCGTTTTATTTTGATCCTGAAGATCGGAATGTCCGGGTATCACGAGATTTGGAGATCCTTATGGGGAGATTGGAAAAAGAGGGCATCGATGGCTTGGCAATTGACCTCCGGGGAAACGGAGGAGGTTCTCTGGAGGAAGTGCGCCGAATCACAGGATTTTTCGTAGGAGATGGGCCGGTCGTGCAAATCAAAATGACAAACGGCCATATTGAGGCGCTTGAGTCCCCCTTCCGGAAACCACTGTATGATGGTCCAATTGTGGTGTTGACCGACAAGGGAAGTGCCTCCGCCAGCGAGATTCTGGCAGGAGCGCTGCAAGACTACAATCGGGCGGTGGTGATTGGAGAGTCATCAACTTATGGGAAAGGGACGGTGCAGCAGCCATTGGAGATCGGTCGCTACATGCCGATTTTTGCAGATCATGATCGAGCCGGTGCCGTGAAGCTCACCATTCAAAAATTTTATCGAGTGGCAGGAAGTTCGACCCAGAATATTGGAGTTGTCCCCGATATTATTGTCCCATCGGTCCGGGATGCTTTGGAGGTCGGGGAGAAGTATGCCGATCACGCCTTGGCCTATGACAAGATCCGAAAAGCCAGCAATCTGAAACCGCTCGATCGTCAGCATCTTTTTCTGTCGATACTGAACGAAAAGAGTTTGGCCCGAGTGGAGGAGAGCAAAGATTTTTCGTACATTGTTGAGGACACGAAGCGTCTTGAGAAACGACTTAAAGAGAATCAAGTTTCGCTGAATATGGAGAGCCGGAGGAAGGAAATCGCGGAAGCTGATACTCGTCGAAAGGCGCGGAATTCAGAGCGTTTGAAGCGTTTTGCTGAGATGGAGGAAAAGGATGAGAAGACCTTTAAGATGTATCGATTGACGCTTGATGATGTGAATGCGGAAACGCTGCCAGAAGTGAATCTGGAGAGCGATGCAGAGCGTCATATGCGTCATGCTGAAGATGCGGTAGCCGATCTGGATGACACTCCCAAGTGGCCCAGCGGCATAGACGCGACGAAGCGCGAGGGGCTTTCGGTTCTTCAGGATTTGGTGGGTGCGATCAAGTCGAGCAAGATCGCCGGTGTTCTGAATCCCGACGAGTAGAGACCGATGGCTCCTATCGCAGAGAATCTGGCGACAGTCCGGGAGCAGGTTGATCGCGCGGCGGTTGGGACGGGTCGTGATGTGGACTTGTTGGTTGTTTCCAAGACATGGCCGTCCGAGGTTGTGAGGGAAGCTGTCGATGCGGGGCAGTTGAGTTTTGGTGAAAACCGGCTTCAGGAAGGGGAGGAGAAGATTCCAGCTCTTCCAGATACCTTGGAGTGGCATTTTATCGGAGGACTCCAGCGCAACAAGGTGAGGAGAGTCCTTTCGCTTTTTCCAGTGGTTCACAGTATCTCTTCAATGAAGCTGGCTCGATTTGCGAATCGTGTTGCAGGAGAACTCGGTGTAGTTCCCAAGGTTTATCTGGAGATCAATATTGGGAAAGAGGAAAGCAAACACGGGTTCCACGCCGCGGACCTCCGTTCAGGATTGGACGAGGTTTTGACGTTTGAAAATCTGTCCTGGCAGGGTTTGATGTGTCTCCCTCCGAGGGTGGAAAAGCCCGAGAATGCGAGGTCTTGGTTTGCGAAAGTGAGAGAGTTACAGGAAGAGATGGAGACTAGGGCGGGAATCAAGTTACCAGGGTTGAGTATGGGGATGAGTGGAGACTTTGAAGTGGCGATTGAGGAAGGCTCGACGATTGTGCGGGTGGGATCGGCAATCTTCGGCCCACGATTGAAACGACTATGAGTGTGATAAAACTCGAAAATCTGGCGATCATCGGAAACGAGGTCGCCTTGGCGTGGGAGGATGGGAACGAGAGCTATCTCTGCTTTGAGAGTTTACGAAAGGCGTGCCCCTGTGCGGCGTGTCAGGGTGAGCCGGATGTCACTGGATTGGTGATTGTCCCTAAAGTTTGTCACACCGAGAAGAGCTTTAAGCTCAGCCGCCATGAAATGATTGGGGGATATGCCATTCAGCTATTCTGGGCGGACGGCCACAGTACGGGGATCTACTCGTTCGATTTCCTCCGCAAGTTGGGGCAATAAAAAAGCATCTCCGTCAGCGGAGACGCTTTGAAAATCCAAGAATGAATGTGTCGATTCCCTATTGGAGAGCCAGTTGGACGAGTCGCTGGATGCCTTCGTCGGCCTTTTTGCTGCCGGGGTGGAGGTGACGCGCTTTGTAATACCAAGAGAGGGAAGATCCAAGATTACCGCGTTCTTCATGATTCTCTGCCTTATTGAGAGCAATGGTGAAGTCGGCGACTTTTGGAGCCAGCTTCGTCATGACTTGGTTGAGATCGGGATCATCGGGGAAGCGTTTGTGGACGTTTGCGAGGTCTTCCCAGGCGGCGTAGTCCTGTCCGATGTCGGACATTTTTTCAGCCCCTTTGACGGCGGTTTCGATTTCGGTGATGTTTTCGAGAACCTGTCGGAATTTGGCCTGCCGATCGGCATCGTCCTTGATGGCGTAAGCAAGTTCGTGCTGGCGCTTGAAGACTTCGCGATAGTTTTGCTCGGCAAAGAGGCGGTCAAAATCGTTGCGAAGCTGGATCACGGGACCGCCGGCATCGATGATGCGGTCGACCTCGGCGAGTCGGGGGTTTTGAGGCCACACCTCCATGGCCTGCCGAATTTCGGTCTGAGCCTTTTCCATATCGCGGGCGGCTAGGTGGTTTTTAGCCATCATGATGTGCATGTCGCTGGCACGGGTAAAGGTGGCGACGGCGGCCTCGGCTTTGGTGGCATCAAAGTCCTTGGCTTTTCCTTTCAATTCTTCGATCTGTTCTTTGGCCTTGGTGTAGTCCTTGACGCCGATGGCATTGAGGAGGACGTTGGAACCCCGAACGAAGTCGAGGACCTTGCGTTTCTTGACCCTTGGGAGCGTATCGAGGGAAGGCATGAACTCGCCTACGATAAAGGACTCGGCGAGGCGTTTGGAGGCTGACTCAAGTTCTTCACGTTCGACAAGGAAGGAGAAGACTTCCACTCCTTTATCAATGTCGCGGATGGCTTCGTTGGCGAGTGAATCGAGTGTGGAGACAGTTGGGCTGACGCCGAGGCTTTCGCTAAACATCTTGTTGATGTCGGAATCCTCGTCGATGTAGAGGGTGCCATCTCCTTCCTTCCAGATCATGTTGTAGAAGCGGGAGGCCATGATGACGTGGCGGAAACGTCTCTGGATAAAGAACTGCACCATGAGGGCCTGGTATTGGACCTTGGAGAGTTCCCCCTTGATCTTGCTTTCGAGCTCGCGTGTTTTTTTGGAAGCCTCGATCTCGGTAATGCGGCGAACGTGTTCAGCATAGGCGAGAGATTGAGCGCCCCGGCCAATTTGCTGGGCCGGTTCGGTGGTTTCTTCATTCTCTCCCCCGGTGGGACGGGTCTTGCCGATGTTGGGGTCTTGTTCGGTCCTGGCTTTCCAGTCAGCATCGAGAATGGCTTTCTTTTTCTCGCGCTCCATTGAGGTGATCATTTCCTTGGTCCTGCGGACGTCTTTGCGGGAAAGGATGGCGGTGTAGATGGCATTGCTCAACGAGTCGCAAAGTTTGGCGTCCCCCGGATAGAGGGCGGCTTTGGGGAGAAGGGCGACGGCGTCTCCGAAAACCGGGCCACCTTTGCGGTGAGGAGAGAGAAGGGCGAGGATTTCGTCGATGGTATTGCGATAGACTTCAGCCTCTGCGGTGACATTCTCAGGCTCGTTGAGGTATTTTTCGAAGCGAGCGGCGACGAGGCGGTTATCGCTGGCGGCCCAAGTACTGCCGTTCCAGGAAATGGTGTCATTGGTGGGATCGAAAAATCCGATTTCATTTCCGAGGAGGCCTCCGTTGGCATTAGTGTTGGACGAGGGGGTGGGATTGGATCGGACGACGGTATCGGTTGGCGCCGACGGTTGGTTGTTGCCGGGAGCAGGGGGTGTGTAGACCTGCCCCAGAACCGGAAGAGAAAGAGCAAGGGAGAGGAGGGAGGATTTCATGGAATGGGTAGGTTGGAACTGGAAGTTAGAGTGGTTTGACGTCTTTCGCAACGGCGACTCCGTCGGTGTTGAACTCAATCTTAAAGATGTATTCGGATTGGAGATTCAAGTTTCCTCCCTTGAAATCGGGAGGAATGATGATGGAAAGAAAGTGATCCTTTCCAATCTTAAGGGTGGCGAGTTGGCCATTTGGAGTGATTTGCCGGTCGATCAGGAGGCCGGTGATGCTGTTCGTGTTGCCGGCCTGGCTTTTCTGGTGATCGACATCGCGGACGATATCGAATGCCGGGGCATCGAACCCAGAGGGGGCCCGGCTGAGAAACCAATAGCCACCTCCTAGAACGAGAGCGAGGATGGCGCATCCTACGAGGAGGGCCTGGGAATTGACGCCTGAGCTAGCGCGACGAGCCATGATTTATAAAAGTGATATTGGTTAGTGTTCCCATTGAGGGCGGCTGGTTCCGATCCACGAGGCAACGAGGCCGATCATAATATGGATGAGGAGGATAAAAAAGCATAGGTTTACCGAGGAAAGTTGAGTTTCGCTGATTGAGCTTAGAGCGCTTATGTAGTCGCTGGAGAGGGATTTGACGCTGCCGGACCAAGCCCAGTAGGCGGAGATGAAGGGACGGGTGATGGGTTCTACGGCTTCGGGAAGGGCGAGGACCGCGCCAGAAAGGGGAAGCTGGAACCCCACGAGGTAGACGGAAAGGAGGGAGGCTTTTTCCGCGGTGCGCATGAGACTGGAGATGCCAAGGCAGATTGAAGTCATGGCGGCATTTACGAGGACCAGAAAGATCGCATGGTCGGCAAAGCTTCCTTTGAAAGACCAGAAGAGTTCGACGAATCCTGCCATCCAGAGAGATTGGATTAGGATGAGGCCGGCGAGGAAGACGACCTTACTCATGAGGTAGGCGACGGGGCTGACTCCGCCAAATTTCTCTTTTTCGAAGATCTGCCGCTCGCCTGCAATTTCGCGGGCGGCATTGTTCGATCCCATCAGCGATAAGAGCACGACCTGAAACATGATAATGCCTGAGACGGCCGAGCCTACTTTGAGTCGGTCGGCTTGGACGCCGGCTCGCTCTTCCATCTTTTGCTGAAGAGTGGCACCGGATCCGTCGGTGAATTTTCGCATGTTTTCGTTCGCCCTTGGCGAAAAAAGGACCACGAGGATGGGAAAACAAATCAGGATGGCGAGTTGGAGGAAGACTTGACCACGGTCCCGGAAAAAGATCCGCATTCGCCGTCCTAGGAGGGTGTTGAACTGGCTGATCAGGCCGGGTGCCCGGATTTCGTCTTCTTTGGCGATCACTTCTTTCTCAGGATCTTTAAACTCGTCGGCGGGAAGCTCGAGGAGACCTTGATTGACGAGGTTTTGGCGATTGTGCTCGAGCTTTTCGTAGTAAGTTCCCGAGTGCTTAAGCCAGGAGGAGTGCCATTTTTCGGCGGCTTGCTTGGCGAGTTGGGGGTAGACAAGCTCGGTATGATCGACTGAGAAGTAGTGGGTAAGCTGCTCGGGTGTGCCGTGATAGGCGACACGGCCTTCGTGAAGGACGAGGATGGAGTCGTAGAGCTCTAGGTGGGCGAGTGAGTGGGTCACTGAGAGGACGATGCGGCCCTCGCGGCGTGAGATGTCGTGAAGAAGATTTACAATTTCGTGCTCGGAGCGAGGGTCGAGTCCGCTGGTGACCTCGTCACAGAGAAGGAGCTTGGGGCGGGAGACCAGTTCCATGGCAAGACCGAGGCGGCGTTTTTGGCCGCCGGAGAGGACGCTAACCTGTCGGTCGGCGATGGGGGCAAGGCCGGTTTCCTCGAGCACTTTATCGATGCGGTCGTCAAGGTCTGTGGCTCCTTTGGTTTTTACGCGGAGACGAGTTGCGGCCTCAACCGATTCATCGACGCTCAGTTGGTCATACGCGATGGAGAATTGTGGGACGTAGCCGATTTCCCATGGTTCGAGATCACCTTCCTCGGAGAGATTTCGACCATTCCACCAGAGCGAGCCATCGGATTCAGGATTCAGGCCGGCGATGGTTTTAAGCAGGGTCGTTTTCCCGCAACCTGAGGGGCCCACGATGGCCATAAAGTGGCCGCGCGGGATCTTCAGGCTGGCGCGGTCTATAAGATTGAGGGGATCTCCATCTTTTTGGATGGTGAAGCAAACATCTTTCAGTTCGAGCACTGGCAGCGTTGGGTTGATCTAGAAGGTGCGGTGACTCGTCAGAATACTGACGAGTCACATGAAACTTGTCGAAATTCAGGGGAGAAGGGAAGTCAGAAAGTCGGATGACGGAAGTCTGTCTTCGAAGAGGTGGTGAAGCTTCGGTGTTGCTCATCGTGACAAATTCGTCATACTCCCTCGTGAGCAAGCGCTCAATAACCTCTCATCGATCTCCGTGGACCTTACTGAAATTCGAAAAATCGTGGAACTGATGGACGAGCATGGGCTCTCCCAGTTCCAGTTTGAAAAGGAAGATTTTAATCTGAAACTCAAAAAAGGCACTGACTTTGATGAGCTTCAGAAGCTGGTGGGCTCAATGCCGGCGGCTGGCAGTGCAGCCCCTGCTCCGGTCGCTGTTCCTGTTTTAGTTCCAGATACTCCTGCCGCTAATACCTCTGTGGGTGAAGAAATCAACTCTCCGATGGTGGGGACCTTCTATCGTAAGCCGACTCCCGATGATCCTGATTTTGTGAATGTGGGTGATACCATCAGCGTGGGGCAAACTCTTTGCATCATCGAGGCGATGAAGGTTATGAATGAAATCAAGGCTGAGCGTTCAGGGACGATTACTGAAATTTGTGCCGATGAAGGCACACCGGTTCAGTATGGAGACGCTCTTTTCCGCGTTCAATAAATCACACCTTACATTATGTTTTCGCGCGTCCTCGTCGCCAATCGTGGCGAAATCGCCCTTCGAATCATTCGGGCTTGTCGTGAGCTTGGGGTTGAATCCATCGCTGTTTATTCAGAGGCGGATATCGATTCGATGCATGTTCAATTGGCCGATGATTCGGTTTGTATTGGTCCTGGTCCCAGTAAGGAAAGTTACTTGAAGCCGGATCGCATTATCGCTGCTGCTGAGATAACCGGTGCTGATGCCATTCATCCGGGGTATGGATTTTTGTCGGAAAATGCCCGCTTTGCGGAGATTTGCGAAAGTTGCAATATAACATTCATCGGACCCTCGGCCGAGATCATCCGGACTATGGGTGACAAGAATACAGCTCGGGCGACCGCGACGGCGAATGGCGTTCCGGTGACTCCAGGTTCCGATGGGATTGTTGCGAATGCCGACGAGGGGCTTCAAGTTGCGAGAGAAGTGGGTTTTCCTGTCATGATTAAAGCCACTGCCGGAGGCGGTGGCCGTGGCATGCGTCCCGCAATGAACGAGGAGGAATTCATTGCGCAATTCCAGGCTGCTTCCAAGGAGGCCGAAGCCTGTTTTAACAATGGTGACTGTTATCTTGAGAAGTTGGTTCTCGATCCCCATCACATTGAGTTTCAGGTGCTGGTTGACAATCATGGCAATTATCTCCATCTGGGCGAGCGTGATTGCTCGATGCAGCGCCGGAACCAAAAGATCATCGAGGAATGTCCCAGCCCGCTGATTTCTCCTGAGATGCGGAAACGTATGGGAGATGCTTCGGTGCAATTGATCAAGTCTATCGAATACCGCAATGCGGGAACGATTGAATACCTCGTCAATGCCGACGCCACGGACTTTTATTTCATGGAGATGAACACCCGCATTCAGGTGGAGCATCCTGTGACCGAGGAGGTGATGGGCTGTGAATTGATCAAAGAACAGATCCGCATTGCTGCCGGGGAACCGGTTTCCGAACATGTTTTGGGTGTTGAGCCACGAGGTCATTCGATCGAGTGCCGGATTAATGCTGAAGATCCCTACAATAATTTCATGCCGAGCCCCGGGACGATTGATCTTTGGTATGCTCCAGGCGGGAAAGGGGTTCGTGTCGATACCCACGTTTATTCAGGGTATACCGTTCCTCCATACTATGACTCCATGATTGCAAAATTGATCGTGACCGCCTCCAGTCGAGAAGTTGCGATCGCCCGGATGAAGCGGGCTTTGTCCGAGTTTACGATCAGAGGTATTAAGACCACGATTCCCTTTCAGCAGGAGATCATCGACCATCCCGATTTTATTGCTGGGAAATATAATATTGGCTGGGTGGCGAATTACCTTAAGGAAAAGGAACTCGAGTGAGTGAGGTACTTCAAAAAGCGCTGCTCTACGGAATTTGTGACCTTGGCTACCTTGCGATGGAGCGGGCAGTGCCGGTTTCCAGAGAGCTACTGAAGGGTGGGGTTGGTATCCTTCAGCTACGGGCCAAGGGGCATGATCCGGAGGGATTGGTTTCATTGGCCAGAGAGTTGAAAATTCTTTGCGATGAATTTGGAGTCCCTTTTGTCGTCAATGATCACCTTGACGTGGCGAAGGCGTCCGCGGCTCACGGCCTCCATCTCGGGCAGGATGATGGTTCGATTTTGTCCGCGCGCGAAGAGCTGAAGGCGGGCGTGATGATTGGTCGTTCGACACATTCCCTTGAGCAGGCGAGGATCGCTTTGGGCGAAGGGGCTGACTATATTGGCTTTGGCCCCTTGTTCCCAACCCCAACCAAAAAAGGCCGTCCCGGGATAGGACTGGAAGATGTTTCCAGAATGGAGGCCGAAGTGGGTTTGCGTATCCCCGCCTTTTGTATCGGAGGGATCAAACCGGAAAACCTTCGTCAAGTTATGGGGGCGGGAGCGCGCCGCATCGTGATGGTGTCTCACCTCCTCTCTGCCGAGGATCCGGAAGCGGAAGCCAGAGGCATTCTCAAATCTCTCACCTAAAATATTCTATTATGAAAATACTCGTCGGCGGATCTGTCGCCATTGATAATGTCAAAACTCCCGTCGCAGATGAGAGTAATCTTCTCGGCGGATCTGCCAGTTATGCCGCTCTCGCTGCTGCTAAGCTTTCCGCGCCGGTGCATCTCCTCGGGATTATTGGAAATGATTTTCCGCAGGAGCACCTAGAAATGCTCGAGAGTCACGGAGTGGATCTCTCTGGGCTCGAGCGATCAGATCAACCCTCATTCACATGGACCGGGGAGTATCATGAAAACATGAACGACCGAACTACGCACAACGTGGCGATTAATGTTTTAGAGGATTGGCAGGTGAAGGTTCCCGCCGAGCTGGCGGACTCCCCGTTTGTCGTTCTTGCCAATATGGCTCCGATCAATCAATTGCAAATGCTGGAACAGTGCACGGCTGCCGAGAAGTTTGTTGTCGCTGATACCATGGATCTCTGGATCACGGTTGCAAATGAAGAATTGCACGAGGTCCTCAAGAAAATCGATCTCCTTGTGATTAACGAAGGGGAGGCGCGGGAATTTTCAGGGACGAATAATCTCATACTTGCCGGCGAGAGGCTTCTGGCAAAAGGCCCGCAGATTGTTGTCGTAAAGCTGGGAGAATTTGGAGCTCTGCTCTTTGGACCCGAAGGAGCCTTTTTTCGTTGTGGAGCCTGGCCGCTTCGAGAGTTGGCTGATCCAACCGGCGCGGGGGATACCTTTCTGGGAGGCTTGATTGGGAGTCTGGCTTCCGAGGGGGCTACGACTCCGACGTTCGATCAGCTCAAGCAGGCTGTCGTTAAAGGGTCGATTTTGGCATCATTTACCTGCGAGGATTTCTCCACAAAATCGCTTGAAGCAGCTGGGAAATCTCATTTTTCTGATCGACTGGCGAATTTCCAAGAGATTTCGCGTTGGTAGAGAGAGGTTCGCCGGCTTTGTAAACTAGGGTTCCACGCTACTTCCTTCAAATGTCTAAAATAGTTCGATTTTTTTCTGAGAAAGGCATTGACGACTGCCCCTCCTCAAAGGTAGCTTCCCTATGGATTGCCTGCGGAAACTCATCAACTTCGTGTTGATGGGCTTTCAACAACTAAACGAAAACGAAAACAAAAATGAAAATGAATACTCTGAAAGCCGCTGCCGTTGTTGGCCTTACGGCCCTCCTCGTCGGCAGTGCCGCTGCCCAAGAATCAAAGTCTAAGCCTGTTGGTTATGAGACGATCACTGTTCCTAACGGCTTCTCATACGCCGGTCTCCGTCTTCACGAAGCACCTGTTGCTTCAGGTGAGGTTGCCTCCGTTCCCGGCGGCGCAACGGTGACTGTTGCCGATGGTGTTGCTGATGCACTTGCCGATGGAACTTCCTATATTTTCGAAGTGACATCCGGTGATGCAGTTGGTGCTGTTGTGACTGTAGACAGCTTTGATGCCGATGCTGATACAATTACTCTTTCCGACGATCTCTCGGATAACTTTGCAGACGCAGACACTTTCACGATTCGCCCTGCTGCAACTCTTGCAACAGTCTTCGGTGCTGACAACAGCGCTGGCATTGATGCCGGTAGCGGTGGAACTGCTGGAGCCGATCAGATCTGGGTCCCTAATGCGACGGGTGGTTTTGATAAGTATTACTACGATGGCTTCAATACTAATTCGTTTACAGCGACATGGACTGATGGTGCCGATGGCTCCGCAGTCACAGCTGCAGACATAGCCATTATCTATACCGACGGTCTCATTATCCTCGGTGCTGGAACCGACAACAACACGTTTGTTGTATCTGGTTCGGTCAAGCTTACTGGAAGCAGCTTTGCTCTCGCCTCTGGATTCAACTACATCAGTTCAGTGTCTCCGGCCGGTGGAACATTAGCGTCCATGTTTGATCCTGTTGCTGTCAGCGGCCTTGTTTCCGGAAGCGGTGGAACTGCTGGAGCCGACCAAGTTTGGGTTCCTGCTGGCGGAGGTTTCGATAAATATTACTACGACTCGTTCAACACAAATACCTTTGGTGCGACTTGGACAAATAGTGACAATGGCGACGCAGTTGATGCCACAGCGGTATCTCTCGACGATGCAAGCGGCCTTGTGATCCTTAATCCAGGAGCCGACAAGCAGACTGCTGGTGGAGTTCCTGAGTTCTACAGCACTCTTTAAACCTGAGCGTATAAAAATCACTTCTAATTAATTCAAACTATGAAATTGAAAACAACACTACTGTTGGCCACTTCTGTCGCCGCAACACACGGGGCGACAACTGTGAGTCTCGCTAACTTTGCGGGTGCATCGAGCGGCCTGGCGATCGTCGACAACACCGGCACTCCGATTGCCAAAGCCGATTCCCTCCTTCAGGTCGGGACATTCAATCAAGCTTTTGCCGATAGTCTCGGTGGCTTGGATACTCTGACTTCTGATCAGGCTGTGATCGATGCCTTCACTGCTACGGGAGCAGGACGTGGAATGACCTTTGATGGTCTTTTCAACGGTTCTATCGAGTCTGACTCTGATGGTTCTCTTGGAGCTGCAGCAACGCCTCTCTATGCTCTGATCACCTTCACCCCAGCTGGTGCAGACCCGCAGGCAATGGTTCTTAACTTCGGGAATACATTCCCTGAGCAAAATGCCGTTGGTGCAGCATCAGTTGACTTGGGACGGAGTATTGCTCTTGGAGACGTCGTTTTCGGAAATACTGCTTCGACCGTACCTGTGATCATGGATTCATTCCCGCCACCTCTTCAGAACGACAACTTCAAGCAAGGTCTTACCTTCGACGTTGGTG
>JAPKDJ010000127.1 GCA_026421245.1 Akkermansiaceae bacterium
ATGTTTCAAAAGAGTGATCGCTACATTATCCGGCAAGTTTTTGCTACGGCACTCTATGCCGTGCTCATTCTGAGTGTCGTATTGGTGCTTGGGAATCTCTTCAAGGAGATTAATGAGCTCCTTGTCGAGCGAGGGGCACCCATTTCCTTCTTGGGTATTTTCATCCTAAAGCTCCTGCCAGTCTCTCTGGTCTTCACCATTCCATGGGGATTCCTGGCGGCCGTTCTTCTCGTTTTCGGGCGGCTTTCTTCGGATCAGGAAATCAATTCGCTGCGTGGAGCCGGACAGAGTCTCTATCGCATTGCCGCCCCGGTTTTGGGCCTAGGATTTGCCCTCTCTCTCCTCTGCCTCTGGCTCAATGCAACGGTTTCCCCCCGATCAAAAGGTGAACTTAAGGTGATGCTTTACGAAACCTTCAAGGAGGATCCCTTGCGTCTCCTCGATCCCGGCGTGGTGCAGTCCCGGATGAAAGGACTCCGGATCTACATCGAGTCCCGCAATCCGGACGACAGTCTAGTCGGCTTTCACGCCTATGAAATCGACCCGGATGATCCCAATGCGCCACCGCTGGGCTATAGCTATGCCGAACACGTTGATCCTCTGACTCCGGACAAGGAGGTTGAACAACTTGAACTCAAACTATCTGGCGTCTGGAGTGAGCGATATGACAAGGATCGGGGGGCGCTCCCTGCCCTGGCCCGGGAAATTGAACCTTGGATTCTTCCCCTTGAGGCGACTCGTTCACGACGTTTTAAACCCAATCGCCTGGACAACGGAGAGATTGGTGAGCTTCTCGCCAACCCGCCTGAGGGCTTCACCCAGAAAAAATTAGACGAATTTGATGCTGAACGTGTGAGAAGGATTTCGTTTTCGATGGCTCCACTTTCCCTCGCCTTTATTGGTATTCCGTTGGGGCTGTCCGCGAGAAGGAAGGAAACGTCATCGGGTGCCGGAATGAGTCTTGCGGTGGCGGTGGCTTATTTTATTTTCTTTAGCATTGCGGAAGAAACCCAAGGTTCAAGTTTGGTGATGACCAAGGTTCTCTTCTGGCTTCCCAATTTCGCGTGCTTGGCTTTGGGGATTTTCCTCTTTCGCCGCGCCACCAAACGGGCGTAGTTTCGTGACATGGAGAGAGTGATGCGGAAAATCCGATCCAACTACAGAGCCTTCCGGGCATGGGCAGAAAGTAATCCTCTCAAGGTTTTTCCAATCCGGCAGAGTCTTTCGGGATACAAAAGCACAGATGGCCGCGCCGATCTCCGGGCTTCTGTCAATATAGCGCTCCTCGCTATCCCCCAGGGAATGGCCTACGCCGCAATCGCCGAGCTCCCGATTCTTTATGGTATTATGTGCTCTGCAATTGCGGCGATCATTGCGCCACTCTTTGCAAGCTCACGACACACTATCCTTGGCCCGACCAATGCCACGTCCCTCATGGTCTTTAGTTTTTTTGCGGCAGGCACCTACACAGACGCTGAAAAACTAAGTCTCATGCCCCTTTTGGTATTGATGGTGGGGATCATTTGTCTGGTCGGCGCGGTTCTTAAGGCTGCTGAACTCGTCCAATATGTCAGTCAGAGTGTATTGGTGGGCTACATCACTGGGGCCGCGATCCTGATCATGATCAATCAGGGAAAGCACATCTTTGGGGTGAATGATGTCGTCGAGCCAGCCAGTAATTTTTTCGGAATGTTCAACGAGTTGATCGGAGCCAATCATTCCTACCTATGGCAGCCAGCGGTCTTGGGTTTTGGAACCCTCCTTCTTTATTTTACGATCTCGAAGTGGCTCAAAGCTCTGCCAAATTTTGCTCTTTCCTTGGCGATCGCATCAGTTGTTTCCGCTATTATTTCAGGGCAATCTTCATCATGGGCAGCGGCGGTCCCTAATTTCGGTTCCTTTGCTCTCACTGATTTGAAACTCCGCTTCCCCGAGCCGACCGAGGCTGGAATGCTGGGCGATATTTCTTCCCTCCTCGGAGTTGCCGTGGCAATCGCTTTCCTCGCTTCGCTCGAGAATACCGTGATGGCAAAGTCCATCGCTTCTCGCACTGGAAACCGCACCAAAATCAACCAAGACATGATGGCTGTTGGAATGGGGAACCTGGTCTGCGCATTTACGGCAGCCATGCCGGCCTCAGGATCTTTGACCCGCTCAGCGCTTAACTATGAATCGGGTGCGAGATCGGGAGTTTCTTCGATTCTAGCAGGATTTTTTTGCCTCGTTTCAATCTTTGTCTTCGCGTTCCTGAATCCAAACCCGGTGGCATTTATCCCAAAAGCCGCTTTGGCTGGTTTGGTTATAGGAGTGGCGGCATCTCTGATCAAAGCACGTAATATTCGAATTTGTCTTCGTTCCACTCCGGAAGATGGAGGAGTCCTGCTGCTGACTTTTTTCACCGCTCTCATTTTCCCTCTTTATGTCGCCATATTCATCGGCGTTTTTATCTCAGTGTTCCTTTTCCTCCGTAAGGTCTCCCGTCCTCATCTGGTGGAATACGAAGTGTCGGACGATGGCGAACTCAGGGAGCTTGGTGAAAAAAAAGAACGTCCGAACCCCGCGATATCGCTCGTCCATGTGGAAGGTTCGCTTTTCTTTGGAGCAGCCGAACTTTTTCAAACCCAAGTTCAACGACTGGTGGTTGATCCAAACATCAAGGTGATCATCCTTCGCTTGAAAAATGCCCGCCACCTTGATGCCACAAGCGTTATGGCCTTGAGAGAGCTGATCCGTTTTGTCCGCGCAAAAGATCGACATCTCATCATTTCGGGGGCCACTCGCGATGTCTACAAGGTCTTGAAGAGCTCAGGAGTTCTCCGGACCCTTCAGAGAGGTTGCCGACGGGAAGAAGGAGAAACCAATCTCTTTTTCTATGCCCCAAGTAATCCCAACATCTCAACCCGCGACGCTTTGATTCGTGCTCAGGATCTCCTCGGAACAAAGAAGGCCGAGGTGAAGATCTATCTTGATCCCTCTCACGACAAGAAAGGCCAGCCCTAGACTTTTGAGTGCGATACGATAGTCTTGCCTTGTGAAAGAAGAGTTTGAAGATCGAGCGCGTGAAGCTCTGGTGCAGCCTAAGAATGTCGGAGAGATGATTGATGCCGACAGTGTTGGGACAGTTGGATCCCCAGACTGTGGTGATATGTTGCGAATGTGGCTTAAATTCACTGAAAAAGACGGGAAGAAAGTCATCGACCGCGCTTCGTTTCAGGCTTTCGGGTGTCAGACGGCAATCGCGGTAGCCTCCATGGCAACCGAGCTCTTGAAAGGAAAAACTCCGGAAGAGGCTCGGAATCTTAAACCCAATGAACTTTCCGGGGATCTTGGACCGCTTCCGCCGATGAAAATTCATTGCGGTCAGCTCGTTGAGCAAGCACTAAAGAGTGCTCTTGATGGGAAGGAGGCTCCTGCGAAATCGCCTGTGGAAACTCTTGCCGGAAACCTTCAGCCTGCTTCCAATGGAAAAATTAAAATCGTTCCGCTCGATGAGACGGCTTCTGACTAGTTCATGTCTTTGCCTGGCATTCCCCCCAATTGGAGGCGCCCAAGAGTGGCCTAAAACTTTCCAGCCAGCCGCTGGCGCTTCTCAAGTCAAGAATGTGACCAAAGGTGAAGACGGCTTCCGCTACGAAACAAAATCGTATCAAATTAAATCTGCGATAAAGCTCGAGAGAGCTCTGTTGGATAACTTCGCGGCGAGCGCCGAGTCAGTTGCGGTGGTGATGAAAAAAGTCCCCCTTCCTCTTTTTGCACCTTCGCAAAAAACCAAACCGCTCATCGAGATCACCACCAACGAGGAGGCCTACCGTAAAACCGGCGGTGCTCCCGGCACAGCTGGATACTACGATGGGCGAAGCGGACGAGTGATTGTTCAGTGGGAACAGTTGAACCGGACCCCAGCTAATTCCGGATTGCTTCCTCAGCCTGCTTTTGACCTTCTCGTTCATGAACTCACTCATCTCTGTATGGGTAAGTGGACTTGGAAAATGGAACCATGGCTGGTGGAAGGAACTGCAGAATACTTTGCAGCAGCACACCTTTCCAAGGGGCGGTTCGATTTCACTGAAATCGAATCACACATCCGGGATCACGTCCGAAAATTAACTCCTCCCAAAGCGCAGCAAGTCACGACATTGAGCGTTTCAAAACTCCTCCGTATGTCCTCTCGCGATTGGCATAGCAGAACGGAAAAACTCCCGCCCGGTGAGGCGTTGCAATCGTATACCTCGAGTCTCCTTCTCACCCATTATGCCTTTCATGGTGGAGCGGAGCGAAGGAAGGAAGTGAGATCCTACCTCGAAGCTCTTGATAAAGTGCGCTTTGTGCACGAAGAAAAACCCAGACTCTTTTCTCCCGCCGATGCGATGGAAATCGAATCCAAGATAAAGGGCTATTGGAAGCTCAAAGGCCTTCGGCTCGACTTTCAATGATCTTATTGATTCTTCTTCACGGCACTATCGTGGAGCTCGTGTTTTTTGCCGAAAAAATGATCGTTCAAAAAGGCCGTAACCGCCGTTTGCACTGATAGTCCGAATCCCTTTCCGTGCCCCCCTCCTTCGACAGTCAAGAGGATTGAAGGAACTTGCACCTTGTCTAACTTTTGATCAAATGCCGATCCTTGCTTGTAGGGCACGAGGCGATCATTCGTTCCATGAACCGTCAAAAAGGGGGCGTCACCCTTGCTGATGTGATGAAAAGGAGATGCTGATTCCGCTTTCTCAACACGCTCTGAAACCATCCCTCCCAGAAGCTTCCCTTCTGGAGAATCAGAAGCGTTGTGATTCATTGCGCTGCCCTGATTGTCCATGATGGAGAGATCGGTGGGGCCGAAAAAATTAATGACCGCTTTCACGTGAGTCGACTGATCGGTGTGAGGCCCCAGTTTACCATCAAAAGCCCCATCTTTCTGGGTCGTGCCGAGCATCGAAACCAAATGCCCTCCCGCTGAAGTGCCCCAAGCAACAATACGCTCCGAATCAAGATTGTGTGTTTTAGCATTGGCATGAACCCACCGCACCGCGGCTTTGCAATCGTTGATCTGCGCGGGCCACTGGGCTTCCTGGGTAAGGCGGTAATTGATCGAGACGACGGCACATGGGCCGAACAGCTTCGCTTGCAAAGCACGCCTGGGGTTCTTCTTGCTTCCTTGTCGCCATGCCCCGCCGTGGATCCAAAGAATCACAGGAAGTGGTTTTTTCACTTCTACCTCTGGTAGGTAAAGATCGAGTGTCTGCCGTGGATTCCCCTTGCCGACGTAGTCGATATTTTCAGATTTTTTGAAGTCGCCTTGCGCGAAAAGGACGGACGATGAAGTAAGCAGAAGTGCCACAAAGCGTTGGAACATTCGCAGAGCCTGACAAATTCGGACCAAAAAAAAAGGAGAGAATGGAGTCACCTGACGGATAAACCGGTAGTGGTGTTTCCTTATCAGAGGATCGATGAGAAGCCGAAGAGTAACCACTCCATGAAGCAATCTCCTGAAGCGGCTCTCGTGATTCCCGAAATTCTCGATGGCTTGATTTACTGCCCGGGCACGATTAATTCAAACTCCTTCCATGCCAGTATCGCGGCAGCCAAGGCGGCAGTGGAAGGACTCACTGGCTGCTGAATGGGCTCAAAAGATTCGCGTCAATGCCATCGCGCGCACGATTTTTCAGCACTCGTAATCTCACGTTGCATCAGCCACGGAATGGGCGAAGCCATGATCGAACTTTTGAAGTGATCCAGTCCCTATTTCATTTCGGCACCGGTGGCTGGGAGGAAGCGGTAGTAGACTTCCAACATA
>JAPKDJ010000128.1 GCA_026421245.1 Akkermansiaceae bacterium
TCTTGGAGCGGTAACCGCGAACAACCAGCCCCTTCTTCGTAAGCCAGGGCGCCTGACCGTTTTCCAATTGCGCCGCCCGCGAGATGCCGTCTTGCAGCAGCCCCTTCGCGGTTTGAATCTCGTTCACCTGGAAGAATTCGTTGTAGGTCAATGCCGACCATGCTGCTCGATGATAGATCTCCACGTCCGGCAGCAACTCCAGCAATTCCGGCTTGCCCTTCAGATCCTTGCGCAGTCGCTCGATCTTGGCGCCTAGCAGCGCGATACTTTCTTGCAACATCGCTCGATCCGCGGCCGGGATGGCCACGCCATCCTTGGGGATGCGCCGGACATTCTCAGCCAAATTGTCCTTTGGACCGTCAGCGAGAGTTGCGAAACTGGCGAGGAAGAGCAAAGATGTGGATAGAAGAAGTCGCTTCATCAGACCGAGGATTAAGCTGACGAACAACCGCAAGATCAAGCAGCAAAGCCCCTCTCATTATCGGAGTCCCCACGGAGATAAAGGCCGACCAACTCCGCTCATTACGTCTTGAATTCGGGGGTGATTCCCTGGTGTGGTTTGGGCACAATTCGCCGTTGTTCCTCAATCGAGGTGTTCACTCTACTTTTGAGTGAGAAAATTGATCATCCATTGCGTCACGGTGAGGTCATCAAGCCTTGCATCTAGCGAGAATTTTCCCTCGCGACGGACCTCGGCGGGGATCCGGTGCTTACGAGCATCCATCAATGCGGCGGAGTAGGCCGGAGTGAATTCCGGGTGACCTTGCACACTCGCCATGTGGTCTCCCACTTGGATCATGAAGTAGGGGCAGAAGCTGCTGCCAGCGAGGACTTCGGCACCGTTTGGGAGTTGGGAAATTTGGTCCATGTGGCTGGCGAGGATGTCGAGTTGCTCGGAGTCCGGGTGCATCCAGGGCTTTTTCAACACCACTTTGTTGAAACTCACGCCGACACCCCATCCTCCGGGAGCTGGTTCCACGGATCCGCCGAGGGCACAGGCCAGTGCCTGGTGGCCAAAGCAGATTCCAAAAAATGGCGTTTTGGTGTGATGGAGTTCGCGAATAAATTCAAGGAGGGCATCAACCCATGACAGGCCATCGGTCATGCTGTGCTGGCTGCCTGTAGTGAGGTAGCCGGAACATTCTGAGAGGTCTTCCGGGTATTCTCCAATGCGAACGTCGTAGATCCGTAGGGAGATCTTCTCGTCGAGTCGACCGAGGAGCGATGCAAACATGGAGGGATAATTTCCGTGTTCGGACTGCAGGGGTTCTGCAATGTCATCGCACTGAAGTAGCCCCAGGGTGATCATCACTAAAGCGTTCCGTGGAGTGCGTTGCGGCACAGGTCGGTGTATTGGGCGGGGCTCAGTGTGATGGGATTTCCACCAGCGCTTGGGTCCTCCGAGGCCATTGTTCCGATCAGGGCGAGGTCCTTTTCGGGAATGCCAATTCCAGAGAGATCATTTGGAATGCCAACTTGCTCCCGGAGATCAAGCACCCACTGTAGAAACGAGTCGAAGCTGGGGTTCTTCAGGGCAAGGTAACAGGCAAGACGGGTGACTCGTGTCTCGATGGCTTTTCGGTTTAGCTTGAGCACGTAGGGCATGAGGATGGCGTTGAGCAATCCGTGGTGGGCATCATAAAGTGCACCAAGGGGATGCGCGAGAGCATGCATTCCACCCAGTCCCTTTTGGAAGGCGGTGGCCCCCATGGAGGAAGCAACGAGCATTTGGATCCGGGCTTCGAGATCGCTGCCATCGGCCACAGCTCGGGGCAAGTAGTCTTTGACGATGCGGATACCCTCGATCGCGATTCCTTCGGCCATGGGGTGGTAGAAGGGCGAGCAGAGTGCTTCCAGATTGTGGGATAAGGCGTCCATCCCGGTGGCTGCGGTGATGTGCGCCGGTAGAGAGACGGTCAGTTCGGGATCAAGAATCGCGAGTTCGGGCAACATGCTGGGGTGGAAGATGATTTTCTTCACATGGTTTGCCTCGTCGGTGATGATCGAAGCTCGTCCTACTTCTGAACCAGTGCCTGCCGTGGTGGGGACGGCGATGACAGGGGCAACGCCACTCGTGTCGACCCGAGTCCAGTTGTCCCCGACGTCTTCGAAATCAAAAATCGGACGATCTTGTCCGACCATGAGGGCGACGGCCTTTGCGACATCCAATCCCGATCCTCCGCCAAAGGCGATGACTCCATCATGCCCGCCCGCCTTGTAGGCCACAACGCCGTCGCTGACGTTTTTGTCAGTTGGGTTGAGTTTTATCTCACTGAACACCGCACAGTTCAGCCCCGTGGCACGGCAGTGTTCCACACAGTTCTGTGTCATGGGAAGGGCGGCCAGTCCCGGATCGGTGATCAGGAGAGGGGAGGACATGCCCAGCGCTTTGCAGTGGGCGGGGAGGTCTTTGATCGTCCCAGCACCAGCCTTGATGCTATTGGGGTAGTTCCAGTTTCCTGTGAGGTTTGAGTAGTCGGAAGGCATTCGATGTTTGGGCTCCACTAGAGAGACGTTTTGATGTGGAAGGACTTGGGTCGGGTTAGGTGATCAAAGCCAAGGTGGGAGAGGGTGCAGCCACAGCCGGAGTTTTTCACGCCGGTCCATGCCAAGGCGGGATCCAGGTAGTCGCAGCGGTTCACAAAGAAGGTGCCTGTGTCGACCTGTTCACCAAGTTGGGTCGCTGTTTCGATGTCGCTCGAAAACACAGATGCGGTTAGCCCATACTCTGAATCGTTCATCAGGGAGACGGCTTCTTCGTCCGAGCTGACTTTCTGGATGCCGACAACGGGGCCGAAGGATTCCTCCGTCATCACACGCATCTTGTGGGTCACCTCGGTGAGGATCTGGGGTGCCATGTAGGGGCTGCCTTTCTGATCCATGGGGAATCTGGTTGGATCGATATGGGGGATGGCTCCTTGTTGGACGGCTTCACCGATCTGACTACGGACAAAATCGGCCGCCTTGGCTCGAACCATAGGGCCCAGGGTGGTGTCCGGGTCGTCGGATCGACCGAGTTTATACCGTTTGACCAGCTCCACCGCTTTTTCGACGAAGCTGTCGTGAAGATCTTCGTGCACATAGATGCGCTCGATGCCGCAGCAGGACTGACCCGAATTAAAAAAAGCGCCGTCCATGGTCGTTTCGACTGCGTGGTCGAGATCTGCGTCTGCTCTCACGTAGGCGGGGTCCTTGCCTCCGAGTTCCAGTCCGGTGCCGATAAAGCGGCCGGCGGCGGCTTGCTGGACCATCGCACCACCCGACACGGAGCCTGTAAAACAAACGTGCCGGACCTCGGGTGCCTTGATGACTCCTTCGGTGTGCTCATGACTGAGATGGAGGTATTGAAAAACGCCTTCGGGAAGTCTCGCCTGCGCAAAGGCTTCATGAATGCGCTCGGCACAGAGGGGCGTCTGGGCGGAGTGTTTGAGGATGACGGTGTTTCCAGCTAGAATGGCGGGGACGATGGCGTTGACGGATGTGAGGTAGGGATAGTTCCACGGAGCGATGACAAAAACGACGCCGAGCGGTTCGCGGATGATGGAGCGTTGAAATCCCTCTTTCTCCGGCAGCGTGGTTGGGGCGAGGACCTCTTCCGCGATGTTGATCATGTAGTGGGCGCGTTCGGCGAAGCCAGCGACCTCGCCAGCGGCGTAGCGAATGGGGCGGCCCATCATCCATGAAATCTCTTCGGCGATGCTGTCCTTTTCTGCTGTAAAGGCGTCGATCATGCGACGGCAGATGGCCATGCGCTTGGCCACAGGGGTGTGCTTCCAGTGTTGCCGGGCTGCGGTGGCCCGTTCGCGCGCCTGAGCGATCTGTTCCGGGCTAGCGTAGTCCCGGGTGACGTAGACGCTGCCATCAATTGGCGAAATGGTTTTTAGTTGTTTGCTCATATCCACACGGCCTAGATGATTTCGAAATACCGCTGCATTTCCCAATCGGTGATGTGCTTGCGGAATTCGTTGAACTCCCATTCGCGGGTTGAAGAGTAATGTTCGACAAAGGCATCACCAAAGAGGTTTCGGGCGGCATCCGAGTTGCGGAGTGCGGTGGCGGCTTCGTTGAGATTGAGCGGGAGGGCAAGGTGCTCGGGGTGCTTGATGGCGTAGGCGTTTCCTTGGATGGCGGCTTCGGGTTCCAAAGCATTTTCGATTCCATGAAGTCCTGCGCCGAGTGCTGCGGCCAAGGCGATGTAGGGATTTGCATCTGCAGACCCGAGACGGAATTCCACGCGCTGGGATTTTGCGGATCCGGGGATGACGCGGAGGGAGGTGGTGCGGTTTTCGCTGCCCCAAGTGGCATCAGTCGGAGCCCAATATCCGGGGATCATGCGGGAGTAGGCGTTGACCGTCTGGGCATACATGGCGGTGAGCTCAGGCATGAGGAGTTGCTGACCAGCGAGAAAATGACGCTGGATCTTGCTCATGTTCATTTCCTGCGAAGGATCATGGAACGCTGAGCCGGAGCCGTCCTTGTGGTTCAGGGAAAGATGAATGTGCCCAGATTGGCCGGGGTAGTCGTTGGACCATTTGGCCATGAAGGTGGCCATGATTTCGCGACGTTGCGCCCAGACTTTGACGAAGGTTTTGAAGAGTGCGGCCTTGTCCGCTGCGCTTTTCGCAGTGTCGACGGTGAGCGCCGCTTCCAAGACGCCCGGGCCGGTTTCGGTGTGGAGCCCCTCGATGGGCATGTCCATTGTTTCGCACATGCCGAGCAGTTCATGGTAGAGTTCGGCGTGCACGGAATTTCTCAGCATGGAGTATCCGAAGAAGCCTGGTGTGATCGGATTGAGCTTCCGGTAGCCTTTCGCGCGGGCACTCTCGGGGGTTTCATTGAACAAGAAGAACTCGTATTCGAATGCAGCTGAGGCATCGAAGCCCATGTCCGAGGCTCGGTCGAGAACGCGGCCGAGTAAGTTTCGAGGGCACAACTTGGCGGCCTCTTCTTCGAACTCGCAGATAAACAACAACGTTTCCGGTTCGAAAGGGATCTCGCGGCAGCTTTCCGGGATCACGCGCACCGGGGCGTCGGGGTAGCCGGTGTGCCAGCCGGTGAATTTGATGTCGACGTTTTCGTAGAGCTGATCATTGGAGTCCCAACCGAGGACGACATCACAAAAGGCAAAACCGTTTTCGAGGGCAGAGAAGAACTTGTCCCTGCTCATATACTTCCCACGCATCACCCCATCGATATCGAACAAGCCAACCTTGATGTGAGAGATGTTTCGTTGTTCGACGATCTGTCTGGCGTCTTCGACGGATGTTACGTTTCTGGGATTCATCGTTGGGATCTATATTGGTGAGGACTGGGTCGGCGACGAGGAGAATTTCTCATGGAGAAAAAATCGGGATCTTGTCACTGGTGGGGTGGGGTGGGTGGTCTTGACCGATTTGGTCACGCCAATGGGATCGACGATGAGGTAGTGGGGCTTCGCTGACTTCGCGGAGGGTGACGCCTTTTTTAAAGCATCGTGGTCGAGGGTGCCCCAGCCTTTCATCTGCTCGAAGTCGATTTCCTACCAGTCGAGACTGGCTGATCCCTGATCGACGAAGTTCTGCAAAAAGTCTGATTGCGACGGCGAAAAAATCTCCGACGACGAATGAGTAGATCGGCGGACTCGAAGGCGCAGAGATTTTCAGCCACGGCGCGTTCGGGAAATACTGGAAATGCGAAATGCGAAATGCGAAATGCGAAATAATGCGCCCCGCGATCGGGGCG
>JAPKDJ010000129.1 GCA_026421245.1 Akkermansiaceae bacterium
CCACCACCGCATCAATGTCGTCGAGCTTGTCGTAGAAGTCGCGAATATCCTTATAGGTGCGAGCATTGGGAGCTGTCTTCAGGGCTGATGTGAGACTGGTGGTGTTGACGTCGCACAACGCGATAATGTCTTCGCCCTTACAGGCTTCGACATGGTGCCGGCCGCGACCGCCTACACCGATGAGGCCGATGCCAAGTTTGGAATTAGGCGACTTGCAGTGGGTGATGGCGGGAAACCCTATGGCGGCAGCGGCGGATGTCTTAATCAATGCACGGCGTTTTATCATAATTCTATTCCCTTCATTGTCGGATCTATCTGGCGTGACACGGGGTTCCACGTGTCTAAAGTATTCTTCATTTCATTCCTGCTTTGACACAAAACTGAGCGCTTGGGATGAGTTTCATTTCTTCGCCTGGTACCTGCCACTCCAAAGACACCACTCCGCCATCCGCAGCAGCCAGACAATTGATCCGGAGAGGATGAAGACCTGCCTCCAAGGCAATCTCTCCTGCCAGCGCCCTTGAGCTCGCGGGGTATTGTGAATCGGCGTCGATCAACAGGGCGTCATGCAGGCGAACGATGGCGTTGCCTTTGGTCGTTAACGCAAAGTTGTATACCCCATCGACAGGAAGATTCAGGAAGCCGGTGAATTGCTGCGCGCCGGTTACAGGAATGATTCCATTTACCACTTCTTGTTTAGAAACAATCAAGCCGTCAAATTGTGGGACCCAGGGAAAATCTCCTTGATAGGTTTTGCGCAACAGGCAACCAGGACGCACCTTTATCCCTTTTTGGGCTGGAATCAGCGCCTGATCATACGGTCGCGGCGCCGCGGGGTCGATGCGCCGTGTGCGCAGTACTGCGGCCTGAAATTGTTGTTGGCTGGGCACTCCGTCTTTGCCTGCGAGGTCTGTCGTTTCCTTGGGATCATTTAAGGTGTGATAGACTTCGAAAGGGGCATTCGGATTCTTTATATCCACGCGCACGCCTTTATAATCGCCCAGGAGAATGCTTTGCATCTGGTTCAGCAGACGGCCACGGCGCGAGGGTTCGAATTCCTGATAATCAGCCGTTTTGCCCCTCTTCTGGAAGTATTCACTGTAGACGGTACCTTGGCGCTGTTTTCCCTTGCCGGTCAGGGTCGGAGCAATGGATCTTCCATCACTTAACGCCGGAGGCGGAACGCCGGCAAGGTCGCAGAACGTAGCCATCCAATCATGAAATTGAGAGGGTGAATCAGAGGTGCTTCCGGCTTGTATCACAGACGGCCAGCGAACGAAGGTTGGCATCCTGATGCCGCCTTCCCACATGTCTCTTTTTCTTCCATCATAAGGTCCGAAGGTGTCTAAATAATCCGGTTCATGACCATCTTCCCAATGCGTTCCATTGTCTGAAGAAAAAACGATCAAGGTGTTTTCGTCTATTCCCAGATCTTTCAATAACTGAACCAGGTCCACAACGGCATCGCCAATGCGTCGGACCATCGTGACATGTCGTCTGGCCTGCATCGGCCAGGGTTTTCCATCATCTCCCACCGCTTCGGAAAATGCTGGATGCAATCCCTGATCGATGACTCCTTTTGCCGTATTTATTTGGCCGCCGTTGCCCTCTTCATTCCACTGAACGCCACCTGTTAATCCGCCCCCTTCAGGATAATTACTTTCCGCGGTCAGATGAGAGGTCGTGGGGACCTGTTGTGGGGCGTGGGGAGTGTCATAGGCCAGGTAGGTGAAGAATGGCTGCGTTGGATGTGCTTTGTGATGATCTACAATCCACTTCTTCGTGCGTGCTGTGAACAGATCGGTCGTATAACATTTGCCCAGGCGATCTGTTACGTCTTTATACCCATCGTATAGTGGGCGATTGCCTTTAAGTGGATAATGGTAATGACCATCGACATGCCCCGTATACCCATAGAAAGAATCGAATCCGCGAAGCAGTGGATGGCCCGGTTCAAGTTCGGGAGAACGGTCTCCGCGTTTTCCAGGCCAAAGCAATGCGTATTCTCCTCCCTGAAGCCCCCACTTGCCAATGGCAGCAGTTGCATAGCCGGCCTGCTGCATGACGGAGCCCAAAGTATGTTCATCAGGCAGTTCCTTATCGAATTGCTGATCACGGATCGCACAATGACCTTGATGGCGACCGGTGAGAAGGGAGCCTCGTGATGGCGCACAGACGGGAGCGGGGCAATAGTGGCGGGTAAGAATCATGCCCTCTTCCGCAAAGGTATCCAACTGCGGCGTTGCAAACTTCTGCTTCCCTTCACGCTGATTCTGCCAAAGCAGCCCGATGTCACCGGGCCCCAGATCATCGCATAAAATGAAAATGATATTGGGTCGATCCGCGGCTGTCAAAGAACCGGCCGAGATGATCCAGACGAAAGTAAAAATACGTTTCAGGTTCATAGTGATATTCTCTTTACTTTTTCTTTGGTGCTCTCTTTCCGGGAGTTCTTTGGGTCGACAAGAAGGCGATGAGATCGCGTAATTCATGCTTTTTCAGAATCAAACCCAAGGGAGGCATGGCGGAAGCGGTAGCCGATCGCGAGACAATGTCAGCGATCGCGATTTTCACCGGGGGATCCTTACCCACCCCGATCTCAAGGTGCTTTGGGGTCTCGGAGCGGAGCATGCCGGCAACGGTCGAGCCGTCGGCGAGGGTCACTGACACGATGCCGAATCCAGGGGCGATGCGTGCTCCTGGTTCAACGAGGGACTGGCGAATCTCTCCGAGCGACAAACGGCTCGCAATCCCCGCCAAGTTGGGACCCGCGTCACCGGCTCCTTTGTCGTTCCCGATCTGATGACAGCGGAAACACTGCGCGACCTGGTGGTTGTAAAAGATTTCTTTCCCCAGAGATGCCTTGCCTCCGTACAGGACACGCAAGGTGATATCCTCTTCGTCCGCACCGACTTCTCCGTAGACCGTTGCCGCTTCGGAAATTTCCATCAGTAACGGAGGCGCAATCTTCTCGGCGCGCCAGGCATTGAACAGCGGGCGCAGGGCATCGCGTGCCGCTGGCAGTTCCAGAGCAGCCAGCGTCTTGATGGCACTTTGCCGCTCCGGAATGGAGGCAGAATCGTCAGCTGCCAAACCCGCCAGAAACGGAACCGCACTTTTTGGATCAGAGTTTGCCAAGAAGGAGTGGATTGCGATGATCAGTTTGAGGTCCTGCTTCGGCCGCGCCAGCAACTCGGCCGCGATCTTTGTGGCCAGCTCCGGAGCCTGGCTGGCCAGCTGTTTGAACACCAGCTCCTGGACGTCTGCAGTAGCTTGGGTATTCGCGAGCACCCGACCCAGTGTGTCGCTCGAAATTGGAATCTTGAGACTCTGACAAACCCGGAAGCCAGCCGACAAGTTCTCCCGTTGGCCCACGAGAAAGAGCTGTTGCACATGTTCTTGGGTGACACGGCGGGCGATCGCGACATCGCGAGGAGTGATCGGTCGCCATTCACCGGTCACCGGGTCACGGTTGACTTCCTGCCCCCAGCTTTCAAGCGCCTCCAGTGCGAGCCGTCTCACGGTCATGTCGGTGTTGTCGACCGCCAATTTGATCAGTCGTGTCGCTGCCGCTTCATCGCCCACTTGGCGATTGGCAGTAATCGCCCTGCGCAGCATGGGCAGGCGCTGAGCTGTCGGCATTTCCAAGGCGCGATTTGTTGCCTGTGCCAGTTCTTTGGTTCCGCCTGCTATACCCAAGTCATGGACCGCTCGCGCCGCTTCAAGGGCAATGACATCATCCGCATCAACAATGAACGCCTTGATTGCCGGATGCTGCATCCGACGCAAGGTCAGCACCGCAATCATGCGCAGTTTGCGATTGTCTGAACTCACCAGCGCAATCATCGCCTCGGCGTCGCCCATCCGTTCCAGCGCAATAACCACCGCCTGCTGGAGGAGCCGATCAGATGTTTTTTCGGAGAGCGAAAGCAAATCAGGAATGAGTTTGCTGGATTTCACGCGGCCAATCGCGCGGACGACAAAGTATTTTACCCGCAAGGATTCATCATCGAGCCCGCGGCGCAGCACCTTGACTCCGACTTTCTGGCGAAGATCGCCATGCACCCGCCACGCCTGTGCACGGATCTCGGCATTCGAATCGGTCAGTAGTTCTGTCAGTCCGGGCGTCTCCAAACCATTCAAACCAATCTGCCACAATCCCCAAATGGCGTGAACACGCTGAAGTAAGGGCGCGGTCTGATTAGACGCCAGCGCGGTGAGTTCCGTGGTCTTTTCTCGCGTCGCCAGCTCGTCCTGGCCCCGCAGTCGAAGCCGCTGATCTTCGTGCGACAAAAGATCGAGGAGTCCTTGGTCGTCAAACGTGGAGAAATCCTTCGCCGCCAGGACCTTTAGCTCAGCTGCTGCCGTGCTCATCTCGGGGTGGCTGATGGTATAGATGCGGCCGGTGTCTTCGAAGGCCCACGGACTCCCGAGAAATTCGGCCGCGTAGAAACGCCCGTCATAGCCAAACGTGCCATCAGCAATCTTGGCCGGGGCAAGAAACGATTGGTATTCCACCAGGCGGAAACCGGCGCCCGCAGGCTCAGTCCGAAACGTTTCTACTCCACGGTTCCCGCTGAAGTTGCAGTGGTAGAAGCGATTGCGCAGTGCCTCCGGCCAGGCACCCACCGCGCTATAGGCAAGCCCAGATGGCCCGGAGCCGATATAGCCCGCCGAGGGCGTCAGCCACACCGGCGCCAGTTCGTGGTCGAGGCTCCACATGTGCTCAGCCATCCACGGGCCGCCCCGGTAGTTTCCGGGGACCGATTGGTAGTGCATCCGCCACCCGCTGTCGCCCCCGTCAATCACGTAGACCAGTCGGCTTTTGTCGCCCTTGTCGCAGTTGTTGTCGCCGGCAAAAAGATTCCCCCATTCGTCAAAGGCGAGTTCCTGCGGATTGCGCATGCCGCGATGGATGACTTCCAGTTGGGAACCGTCGCGGCGGCAGCGGAAGACCGCTCCCTGTTCCGGCCCGGCCAGGACGCTGCCGTCCTCGAGCTTCACATGATAGCCGCGGTCACCGACGGAGAAATAGAGGCGATTGTCAGGACCAATCGTTAAACCGTGCATGTCGTGACCGAAGAACGACGCGCGGACACCGAAACCCGTGTGCACTTTCGCCGTTTCCTCCGCCACGCCATCCCCATCGGCATCGCGCAAACGCCAGAGATGGGGAATGCAGGTAACCCAGACATCTTCGCCCCACGGCAAGACGCCGGCGGCCAATCCATCGAGCGTTTCACCGAAGGTGGCGAAAATCGATGACTGGTCGGCACGCCCGTCCCCATCGGTATCCGTCAACAGCTTGATCTGATCCTTCCTGCTGGTGAACCAGTCCATGCCCCCATCGAGACGCCATGCCCACTTTTCATACATGGCCCGTCTATCCTCCAAGGTCTGCACCTGAAGGTCGTCATCGAGCATAAACGATTGGGAACGGTTCTCAGCGGTACCGCGATTGAATCGGTAGGTTTCTGCTACATAGACTTGCCCGTTTTTGTCGATGTCCAAGGCGACCGGATTGGTCATATGATCGCCATTGGCGTAGAGTGAAACCGTTAGCCCCTTCGGCACTTTCAGCACCCGTAGTGCGGCACCGTCTTCCGGGCTTAAATCCTTGATCGCCCCCGGGTCCGTTTCGCCGTGAGCCGATAGCGTTACGCAAAAACTAAAGGCGTAAAAGATACGAATTTTCTTCGAGGGTTTATTCATTATG
>JAPKDJ010000061.1 GCA_026421245.1 Akkermansiaceae bacterium
TTCCTTGGGTACTTCTACGATAAGCCTGCTGTGGATTCTTCTCGGACATCTCCATGGAGAAAGTGGGAAGCGACCAGGTTGCCCTGACCTTTTTCTCTGAATTGGATCGGCAGGGATTGAATCATCGACTTCCGTATTTCAGGGGTTCCAGATTCTCAAAGGCCCTCAGTTGTCCGAGATTTCAAAGTGACGATACGATTCCTTCAGTCATTGCGGGTATTTGTCGGAGCCCTCGGCAAAAGGTTCGGAGGCCTCACGTTCTTCGAATCCGGCATTGGCAATTTCAATAGGTTCAGCACATGTCTGGGAGGTGATTGCTGCTGCGATAGCGAGCGACCGCCGTCTCCAGAAAACCAAGTCCCTTGTGAAATGGAATTGCTTCGTCGTTACTGAAGAGCACTTCAGAAGTGATCGGATCAATTGCCGGGCGAGTCCAAGCATTGAAGCTACTTGATAGTTTCGATCATCACGCCGCCGGTGGACATGGCGTGGGCCTTGGAGGGGGAGGAGTCGGGATGCCAGGGGCCGATGTTTTCGTTGAGCTGGAGATCAATGACCGCGTCTTTACCTTCCTTCAAAGAGGTGGCCTCGGGACCTGAATAGAGGGCCTTTGGAGTGAGGCGGACCCAATCGATTAATCCGGTGAAGTGATCGACGGCCTTGCCTTTCCCATTTACGTCGCCACCAACAATGAGGGGGAGTCGGTTGTCCTTAAAATTGCCTTGCCGGGCCTCGGTGGCGAGAAGCTTCCCATCGAGGTAGAGACGGGCTTCCTTTCCATCGTACACTCCAGCGACGGTGTGCCACCTGTCGGAAGTAAGGAGTGGGGCTGGCGCGACGACGCTGAGGTATTTTTCATTTAGGTTAATGATGAATTCCGGGCGGCCATCACTCACGAAGATTCCGTAGCCGGAGCTTTCAGTTTTTGTGACGAGACCGGTTCGGCCAACAAATGAGTCGGCTTTAAAACGACACTCCAGGGTGACTTTTTTGGTGATTTTGAAACGCTCCGAGGGGATGGAGAGGGCCTGGTTTTTTCCATTAAAACGAGCAGCTCCATCCGGAAGGGGTTCGTTTCGGGTGAGTTGAAAGTCGAGCGGGACGGGGACGGAGCGGCGGGGGATTTCGTAAGCGAAGCCCTTAGCGAGATATTCAGAATCGAGGTGAAACATGGGGGTGGCAAAGCTTCCCGTGGTGACCGAGGCATTCCAGGAGAGGGTGAAGATGAAGTCCTGTGATTCTCCCGCTTTGATGGTGGTATGGTGGTGGTCCGGTTGGCAATCGAAGCCTAATCCGTGGGTGCCATGAGAGAGAACGGTGGAGATGGGTCGGTCACTGGGATTGGTAAGAGTCACTTTGATCTCATGCTGTCCGCCCTGATCACTCTTGAGGGGGAGAGGGGGAGAAATTTTAACAGGAGAAGATTTCACGCGGTTGGCTTGTGCGATGAGATCACCGGTGATTTCCCGAACGTCGAGGACTTCGCCGACGGGGACGGCGGCGAGGGAAATACGACCATTTCGGACCGTGACGATATCGTAGTGATGGAGGTAGCCGGCTTGCGGAATGGCTCCGGATTGGCCGCCGCCGGTGGTGGCGAGAGTGACGTATTCGATGCCATCGCGCGGGCCATCGTAGCGCATGGTGTGAATGTGGCCGGCGAAAACGGCGGAGACGTTTCCGGCTTCCTTGAGGCGTTTGTGAACTTTTTCCCAATCGTCGCCATAGCCGCGGCCGAGCCAGCGGGGGTGGTGGAGGAAAACGAAAACGTGCTCGGCTTTCTTGGCTTTTTTGAGAGTGCCATCGAGCCAGGCGAATTGCTCGGGGCTCATTTTTTGAGCGGCTGGTTTTCCAAAGGTTCTCTCTCCGGTCTTGGGATCACCTTCATCGGAATAGAGGACGATGAACCATGAATTCTTGTGCGCAAAGGCATACCAAAGTGGACCGAAGTGCATTTCGTAGGACGATTCCATCTCCCCTTCGGGTTTCTTGGACTTGTCCTGCCCCCTCCAATAGATGTCGTGGTTTCCGGCGACGGGGAACCAAGGGCAGGCAAGTTCATTCATGATGGATTTGTATTCCTTCATCTGCGTCATCCAAACCTCTTCGTTGCTGTAGCCGTTGATGAGGTCACCGACAGTCATGACGAAGTCGGGTTCAAGGAGATTGGTGTCGCGCACGGCGTCGGCAAGGATGGAGACGCCATCGTCCGGTCCTCCGGTGCGGTCACCGTAGACAATGAAACTAAAGGCGTCTTTCTCGTTGGGAAGGGGAAGTTTCACGTTGCTCTTGCGCGAGGTGTCGAATCGTTCCGGGGTGGCTTCGACGGTCTCATGTTTTTCACCGTGGCGGTGATGATGATGATTGTGACCGATGTTTGGATTGATCGGAGGAGGATCGGCGAGGGCGGTCGAAAGACAGAGACCGAGGACGGAAATCCATGAAAACTTCATAAGCTTTGATACTGCACAAAATGCCGAGAACTTCCCTCTCTTTTTTCTGAGGCCTAATACGACAGGTAAAGAGGAAGGATCCGTAAGACCGCCAATTTGGCAGGTCATTCCACAGCAGGAGGAAGTAGACCCCAGCTGCTGATTCATTCCAGAGTTTTACAAATCGTCCCTGTGATGACGAAAAACCGGTCACCGCGTTGAGCGGTGACCGGTTTTTTGATAATGCGAAGTTTGTCTTACTTGTAGGTCTTGAGGAAGGCGACGAGGTCGGCGACGTCCTGCGGGGTGAGGGCCATTTGGTCGGCCGAAAGCATGAGGGAGTGCTTCAGTTTGTAGGGCTTCTTGCTCTTGAGGCGGTCGCGCGGGATCATCTGGGTGAGGCCTCCGGTGGAGGTCATGATGAGAGGGTCACCATTGTTGATCGCGATGCCGTGGACTTGTCCTCCTTTTTTGAGGGCAACTCCGGAGCCGGAGTAGCCTTGGGAAATGTCGGCTGAAGGTTCGACGATGGAGCGAGCGATGACGTCGAGTGTTTGTCCCTCTCCCCAGCCTTTCAGGTTGGGCCCGTAGTTGACGCCGGTGCCGTTGAATTCATGGCACATGATGCAGCGCATCGCGGTGATTTTCCCTTTGGCGGGATCGCCTTTGAGCTTCAGCACGTCCTCGACGGAGAACTTGGGAGGATCAGCCTGGGGAGCGGTAACGGCAGTGACGACGATCTTGGAGGGGTCGTAAATGCCGCGCTTTTTCAGTTCGCCGGCAATGTCGTATTTCTTCCATTCGCCGCGCCCATTGCGGAGAAGCCAGTTGGCGGCATCGCCTTTGGCAGGCCCTCCGGAGGCGAGGTTCAGCATGGCTTCTGCTGCGGATTTGTGGTCGATAAAGGCGAGGGACTCGACGGCAAAGGCACGTTGCTCGGGAGTGAGCGAGGGGTGCTTGGAGCGAGCTTCAAGATCAGCGACGGCGGCGGCAGGCCAGAGACGCCAAGTGAGCTTGGCGAATTGGTCGGACCATTTGTGGGGAGCGCCGGGCTTCATGGCTGCCTTGATGGCGGTCCAGATTTCGGATTCCTGATTGGCGGCACCGAGGCCGATCGCTTCGACCGCGTTCTTGTCGGTGATGTCGACCTTTGGTGCGAGCTTGGCAAAGATGTCCTTGGTCTTGGCTGCGGGGAGGTCACGGAGGGACAGCGCAACATCGCGGAGGATGGCGGGGTTGCTGTGATTGGCCATCGCTTCAGCGAAGGGGATGATGTTGACTCCGGCGCGGCGGATGGCGCGGTATGCGGTGAGCTGCACATTCGGGTCGGAGTGATCCAATAGCTGGCGGCACTCGGAAAGGCCATTTCCGCCGAGATGGGGGAGAAGCCAGATGGCGCGTGCCGCCACTCTTTTGTTGGAGTCGGAGAGGACCTTCGTGACTGCTGGAATGGCTTTTTGACCGTGTGCTTTGAGGGCGCTGAATCCAAGGAAGCGGGTGTTCACGGCGGGGCTCTTAAGAGCAGTGATCGCGCCTTCGATGGTCTTCAGGTCAAACTGAGGAACGTTTGGTTTGAAGCCTTTGGGAGCAATGCGGTAGATGGTGCCGGAGCAGGAATCATCGCGGTCGCCGTGGCCACCGACGCGGGCGTCATACCAATCGGAGATGTAAAGAGCTCCATCCGGGCCGACGACGATGTCGGAGGGGCGGAAGAGGATCTTGGCGTCGTTTGGATCGGCACCACCGCCGACGAAGTCGGAGCCGGCATATTCCTTGTTGGGGTTGGTGGTGGTGAGGTTGGTTTGTTCGAGTTTGAAGGTGGCGCCTTGGGGCTCGGGCTTGTAGTGGAAGACCGTGTTTTTTCCGGGTTCGCAGGAGAAGAAGGAGCCGTTGTAGCTCTCGGGGAGGGCTCCATTTTCATACATGCTGACGCCGGTGGGTGAGCCGCCGCCGTAGATGTGGCCGGCGTCCATGGTGCCGGGATCGTCCTGACGCCAGTGGGCGCGCCCGTGGTCCTGACCGGGGCGTTTGACGGCGCGATACCCTTGCTTGGCATCGCGGGTGAAGTATCCTGCGCATCCGTATTCGAGGATGTAGGAGACGCGGCAGGCCGGTGGGTCGTCGTTGTCGTTTTGGAAGGCGTTGCCGAAGGAATCGACCGATTGTTCGTAGGAGTTTCGGTAGCCGTGGCCGATGATCTCGGCGTCCGTGCCGTCGGGATTCATGCGGACGGTGAAGCCGGAGGTCCAGATATGGCCATCGTCCGAGCGCTTGCCTGAGACGGCGATGTGGTCGACGAGAAAGTCTCCGCCGCCGCCGCCGTATGGGCCGCCCATGTAGAAATTCTTGCCGGAGTTGTCTTTGAAGACGGCTCCGCAGTTTCCGTTGTTGAAGTAGAGTTTTCCATCCGGTCCACCGGTCACGGAGTGGAGGGAGTGGTCGTGGTTACGGGCGTTGAAGCCGGTGAGAAGGATTTCGCGTTTGTCGATGGCGGGGTCGAACTTGAGGTTACGATCGACGTCGGTGTAGACGAGGAGCTCGGGTGGCTGGGAGACGTAGATGACGTTGTCAAAAACGGCGACGCCGAGGGGTGCGACGAGTCCTTTTTCCTGGACGAAGGTGTGGGAGGTGTCGGCCTTGCCATCGCCATCGGTGTCCTGAACAACGGCGATGCGGTCACCTCCGGGTCGCCGGCCGTTATGGCGGCGGTAGTTCACTCCTTCCGCGATCCACATACGGCCTTTGTGATCAAAATCGATGTTGGTGGGATTGTAGAGGTGGGGCGAGGTGGCCCAGACTGAGATTTCGAGATCCTCAGGGAGTTTGAATTGCTCGAGGTTAACGAGCGCGTGGTCGAGATCGGATTCCCAGGGGGCATTGGGATCTTTGGGGGCTTTTGGAGTGCGGATGGTGAATTGAACTGCGGCTTCGGAGACCTCGCCTCCTTGCTTTGCTCCGCCATCGTCAATGCCGACTTGGGCGGTGAATTTCACGGCGCCTTTAGGAACGCGGAGCTGGATGGTGGACTTGGCGTGGGTGCCAAGGGCGTGGGTGTAGGTTTGACCATCGATGGTGAGAGCTTGGCCGCCAACGGACTTGTTGATCTGAAGATCGCGCCAGGCTTGCTGGGCGTCGGCGACGTGCTTTTTGGTGACGGGAATTTTTTTGCCGTCCTTGGTGTGGAAGGTGGGATTGACCCAAGCGGCCCAGTCGTGCGATTCGTTGCCGAGATCGTTGACGTGAAGTTCTAGGGTTTCGAGTCCGGCGATATCGGCGGAGAGCTCGTGGAGGCGTTGGGTGTCCTTGGCGTGGAGTTTTGGACTTTGGGCGAAGTCCTTCGCGAGGAGTGGAGAGGCTATTAAGAGGAATGCTAAAGGGAATCGCATGAGCAGAAATTTACGAAAATGTGAGGAGGATGCGATCACTAATTGGCCGGAGGAATGGGCGGATAGGAGTTTGAGGGCGGTTGGATGAGCTTGTGTTTGGCGTTTGAGGCCGCCCCCTTCTCCATTGGAGATTTTCATGAGAAGAAGCACTCTAACTTGTGGCGGCCATCGCTGGGTCTTCCGTCACCGCCGAGGGCGATGACCAATTATCTCATCTTGAGAAGGTTACGGCGGCGTTCTCTTCGGATCAAAAGGAATCTGGATCTTGAACTTACGGCCAATCTCGGCGAAAGGGAGGGCGTGATTGATGAACTACGTGTGCTTTTGGGAGAGGAGAAGGTGTCGACGATGGGGGAGGTGTTGGAGGAGCATGGGACGGATCGATGGAATTTTTCGCATTTACCAGAGGTAGTGGTTTTTGCGGAGTCGCGGGATGATGTGGTGGCGGTGATGAAGTTTGCCCATGAGCGCGAGGTTCCGGTGACAACACGGGGAGCGGGAATTGGATATGTGGGGGGGTGTGTGCCGGTGAAGGGGGGGATTGCGCTGTCGGTGGCGCGGATGACGTCACTGGTGGAGTTGGCTCCGGAGGATGGGGTGGTGGTGACGCAGCCGGGGGTGATTTTGAAAGACCTGCAGGACGCGGTGAGTGAGTTGGGGTGGTATTATCCGCCGGATCCAGCGTCGTTGAAGGAGTGTTCGATCGGGGGGAATCTTGCGACGAATGCAGGCGGACCACGGTGCTTGAAATACGGGGTGACGAAGAATTACGTGCTGGGTTTGGAGGTTGTGTTGGCGAATGGCGAAGTCTTGCGAGTTGGTGGGAGGTGTCACAAGAACAAGACTGGGTTTGATTTGCTCCATTTGTTTGTGGGGAGCGAGGGGATGTTGGGGGTGATCACAGAGGCGACTTTGCGGATCATCCCGCATCCACAGACGCGGGCGATGTTAACGGCGACCTTTCCTGAGTTTACGGATGCGGCGGGGGCGGTACAGGCGATTTTGAATGCAGGGCATTTGCCATCGGCTCTAGAGATTGCCGATCAGTTTACGCTGAAGGCGGCGCGGGCGTATTTAGGAGAGGATTCGTTGCCGGAGGGTGAGGCCCATTTAATCGTGGAGATCGATGGTCGGGCGCGCGCGGTGGCGGGGGAGTTGCAGGAATTGCAGGTGGTTTTGAATAAGGCGGGGGCTTTATCGAGCGAGATTCACGGGGATGAGGAGGCTTGTGAAAAGGTGTGGCAGTTGCGGAGGGATTTTTCCTACTCGCTGCGGGCAACGGGGTTGACGAAGTTGAATGAAGACATCGTGGTGCCGCGATCGAAGCTGGTTGACCTTGCAAATTTTGCGGCGGAGCTTGAGGAGCGGACGGGGATTTCGGTGGCGTGTTTTGGGCACGCGGGTGACGGGAATATTCATACGAACTTGATGGTGGAGGATTATGAGGATGCGGAGATCCGGGAGAAGGCGGACGCGGCTTTAGATGTTTTGTTCAGGTGGGTGCTTGCGAATGGCGGGGTGATCACCGGCGAGCATGGGGTCGGATTGGCGAAGAAGAGGTGGATTAAGGATGCGCTGGGGGAGGCGGGCTTTGCGGCGCACGTGACGGTGAAGGATGCGCTGGATCCGAAGGGGATTTTGAATCCGGGCAAGTTTCTGGATTGAACGATCGGGGAATGAACGATTTAGCTTGGTTGCGGGGGGGGAACCAAACAGCTGGAGCTTTCCGCTGCCGTGATTTTTTGGAGTGGTGATTTTTGGTGGGGAGAATCTGGTCTTTTGCGTTGAGAGTGGAGACGAAGTGGTGTTTGTTTCGAACTAAAGATGGCGATGTGGAAAGACGACCGACTTCAGTTGGCACTGCAGGCCTCCAAGGAGGGGATCTGGGACTGGGACTTGGTGGAGAAAACCATCTATTATTCGCCCCGCGTTTATCGGTTTGTGGGGTACCGAAAGGGGGAGATGCCGCATCTTTTTGAGGACCGCCGGGAGCACATGGATGAGAAGTCGGTGTCGGCGGTGGACGAGGCTCTGCGCCGGGTGATTCAGGAAGGGGAAGACCTTTTTGCGGTTGAGCCCCGGGTAAAGACTAACAGGGGAACCTGGAAGTGGTTTCGAGTGCGGGGAACACCGGTAAGGGACGAGTTGGGGAAGGTGATTCGGATTGCGGGGAGTTTGATTGATATCTCGAAACGCAAGACGGCGGAGCGGGAATTGGCGGAGGAGAGGCATCTGATCAAGACTCTGCTCGATAGCATCCCGATGAATGTGTATTTCAAGGATGTCGAGTCACGTTTCGTGATGGCAAATCTCCCAACGGCAAAGAAGATGGGCTTTGGGTCTCCCGACGCCCTCCTGGGCAAGAGTGACGCGGATTTTTTTGGGGAGGAACACGCCCGCCATGCCCGAAGGGTTGAGAGGGAGATTATGGAGTCGGGGCAGGGAATCTACGATATTACCGAGCATGAGACGTGGGAAGATCGCCCGGATACCTGGGTGAAAAGCACGAAACATCCATGGTATGGGCATGACGGGCAGGTGAGGGGGACCTTTGGGGTGACGAGTGATATTTCGGAGTTGATGCGAACCCGCGAGGAGCAGGAGAAAGTGACCGCCCAGCTCGATGCGCAGAATCAACTCATTGAGGAAGAGCGCCAACGGATGCGATTGGTGATCGATAGCGTTCCGCTGAATATTTATTTCAAAAACCTGGACCATCAGTTTCTGATTGCGAATCGGGCACTTGCGGAGTGGTTCGGCTTTGAGCGGCCGGAGGATCTTTACGATAAGTCGGACCGGGATATTTTTTCACAGGAACACTGGCGGCAAGCGGAAGCGGCCGAAAAGAAAATCGCAAAAACCGGCGAGCCGATTGTGGGAGTGATTGAAAAGGAAACGTGGCAGGGCCGGAAAGACACCTGGGTGATGACCTCGAAGTATCCCTGGCGGGATAGTGACGGGGAAATTGTGGGGACCTTCGGGGTTTCGAGTGATATTTCAGATTTGATGAGAGCCCAGGGCGAACTGGGTCAACTGGCGAGGACCTTTGAGAAGAAGAACCGGGAGATGGCGGAAGAACTGCAGTTGGCGAGCGAGGTGCAACAGGCTTTGTTGCCCGACGACTTTCCAAAAGTGGAAGGTGGGGGTAAGACCTTACAGTTTTATCGCTTGTATCAGCCGGCGCCAGATTTGACGGGGGAGTTTTTTGAAGTGCTGCCGCTGGGACCGGACCGGGTGGGATTTTTGATGTGTGAGGTGATTGGGCAGGGAGTGAGGTCAGCCTTGATTGTGTCGATGCTGCGGGGCTTGATCGAAAAACAGAGCCTTTCGGCGGGCGATGCGGGTGGTTTTTTGACCGGGTTGAACGAGGGGATGGCCCACTTGCTTGAGGCGTCTGGTTTGGGAATTCGAGCCACGGCGTTTTATGGAGTGGTTGATCTGGGAGCTTCGCAGATTCAGCTTTCGGTGGCGGGACATGTGAATCCGATCGCAGTTTTTGAGGACGGGGTGCGGCAGCTGGTGCCTCCGGAACATGCGACCGGGCCGGCTTTGGGGGCTGTTGAGGACAGTCGCTATGGAACGGTGACGGCTCCGTTGCACGGGCTCCGCCGGCTGTTTTGTTTCACGGACGGATTGAAGAGTGCCCGGAACGGAGCGGGTGAGGAGTTTGGCGTGACACGAATGTTGGAGGAGATCGAGCGGGGAGGAGAGATGCCCAGGGTGATGGAGCGGTTGTCGAATGAGGTGGTGGATTTCAGCGAAGGTGACGGGTTTAAAAATGCAATTTGTTTATTGGGATGGGAGGTGACGCGATGACTCTGGATGATGAAAGGTTGGACCTGGCGCTCAAGGCGTCCAACGAGGGGATCTGGGATTGGGATGTGGCTTCTGGGGAGATTTATTACTCAAACCGGCTGCTGATGTTCTTGAGGTATGGTCGATTTGGAGCTCCAAATATCTTTAGCGATGCGAGTGAGCATGTGCATCCAGATGATTTGAGGAGCTTCCAAAAGAAGGTGGATCGGGTGCTGTTGAGAGGCGGAAAGTTTCTTGCGGTGGAGTCGAGGATTCGAACCCACGATGGTGAATGGAAGTGGTTCCGGGTTCGCGGAATTCCAGTGAGAGATCCGGATGGCAATACGATCCGGTTGGTGGGAAGTTTGATCGATATTACGAAACGCCGCTTCGCTGAGATTGCGCTCGCGGAGGAGCGAAGCATGATCGATCTGGTGCTTGATAGTGTGCCTGTGAATGTTTACTTCAAGGATCGGGATTCGCGCTTTGTGCGGGCAAATGTGGCGACGGCCGAGCGAATGGGTGCCGGTACGGTGGAGGCGCTCATCGGGAAAACCGATCATGATTTTTTTGAGGGGGAACATGCGGATGCTTCACGGGCGCGGGAGATTGAAATCATGGCGACCGGGAAGGGTCAGGGGGAGAAGCTGGAGCATGAGTTTTGGGAAGATGGCAAGGAGTCGTGGGTGTTGGTGACGAAAAAGATTTGGCGAGGAATGGCGGGGGATGTTCTGGGGACATTCGGCCTGACCCATGAGGTGACTGAGTTGATCGAAACCCAGAAGAATCTTGATCGAATTGCCGAGCAGCTGAAGGGGGTCAACCAGGAGATCAGTGCCGAGCGTCATCTCTTGCGTCTGGTGATCGATAATATCCCGGTTTTTGTCTACTTTAAGGATGTTGATTCAAAATTTGTGTTGGTGAACCAGCGAATGGCGGACCTGGTGGGCGCGAATTCCGCCGAGGAGGTTGTTGGAAAGCATGACCAAGACTATTTTCTGGAGGGTTTGATCAAAGATTCCACTCACGATGAGGAGGAGATCATGGAGACCGGTACCCCGGTCGTTAAGAAGCTAGAAAAGATTCATTGGAAGGACCAGCACGTGACATGGAGCGTTTCTTCCAAGTATCCCTGGTATGATTCCGAAGGGAAGATTCAGGGAACCTTTGGGGTGTCTTCGGATGTTACGGAGTTGGTCGAAATTAAGCAGAAGCTCGAGAGGATTGCCTATGTGTTGGAGCGACAAAACGAATCGTTGGAGGAGCAACTGAGGCTGGCGAGGGAGATCCAGCAGGCGGCGTTTCCGAGTAAGATCCCTTCAGTTTTTCATGGGTCCCGTGAGGCCGCGTTTCAGCATCGGTATCTCCCGGCTTCCCAACTGGCGGGAGACTTTTTTGAAGTCATTCCACTGGGCGACGGGCAGGTCGGGTTCCTGGTGTGCGATGTGATGGGTCATGGGTTGAGATCGGCTCTGGTGGTTTCGATGTTGCGGGGATTGATCGAGAAGCAACGGGATATCCTGGGCAATCAACCTGGGATGTTTTTGACAGGGCTGAACGATGGTTTGTGCCACTTGTTGGAGCGGACGTCGCAGCTAATCTTTGCAACGGCAGTCTATGGCTTCATTGATCTCGAGAAGGGTGAGCTGCGACTGTCATCCGCCGGGCATCCCGATCCGGTGGTCAGGATGGAAGGGGAAACGAAACTTCTTAAATTAGAAGGCGAGGTAAAGGGGCCTGGGTTGGGTTTGAAGCCGGGGTTTGAGTTTCAGGATTTGGTTGTGTCGATGAATTCTTTGGAGGGAATCTGGGCTTTCACCGACGGGGTGTTTGAAGTGCTGGGGTCAAGTGGCGAGGAATTTGGAGTTGCGCGACTCTGTGAAGCAATACGGGGCGGTGGAACCGGGGCGGAGGCGATCGATCGAGTTATTTCGGAAGCGATTGCATTTTCCGCAGCTGACGCCTTTGAGGATGATCTGTGTGTGTTGGGTATCGATTTTATGGGCCGAGCTTGAGCTTGTGAAATTTTGTGTTAAATGACCACATCTTGAGCGAGAAAGTTGCCATCATCACCTCCGGCGGAGACGCTGCCGGAATGAATCCGGCTGTGAAGTCGGCTGCCGATTACGCCCTGAAGAATGGGATGGAGCCTTATTTGGTGGAGTGGGGATTGCGCGGGCTCATTGAAGGGTGGATTAAGCCGGCAACCCCGGAACGATTGTCGGGAATCATTCATCGCGGGGGGACTGCTCTGGGCTCGTCGAGATCGAAGCGTTTCTACGAATACAAGTTTCGGGAGCAGGCCTACAATCACCTTCAAGAGTTTGGGATTTCAAAGTTGGTCATCATCGGGGGGAACGGCTCATTCAACGCTCTCAATCAGTTCTATGTCGATTTCGAGGTGCCTTTTGCAGGAATTCCCGCGACCATCGACAACGACATTCCTGGCACTGATTACTGCCTCGGAGTGGATACCGCTCTCAATATGATTCGCGCGAGCGTGGACAGTATTCGGGACACGGCATCGTCCTTTTCACGAGCCTTCATCATCGAAACGATGGGACGTGATTGCGGATATCTCGCGATGACGAGTGCGTTGGCTACTGGTGCCGAAGTGTGCCTTGTTCCGGAGATTGAATATGATCTCGAGGCGATCGGGGAACGACTTCGTGAGCAACGGGCGGCGGGAAATAAATACATCCTTGGGATTGTGGCCGAGGGGACTGGCATGGGAGAGCCCCTGACCCGTTGGATGGGTGACGCGCTGGGCATGGATTCGCGCCTTACGGTTTTGGGGCACGTTCAGCGGGGAGGATCCCCTACGGTTTATGATCGGATTATGGCTTTTAAATTCGCGGGAGCTGCGATTGACAACCTGAGAGCCGGCGAGACGAACAAGGTGGTAACTTTCAAGGCTGGAAGCTTCGGGAGCTCATCCATTCATGAGATTGCGGATACCCAGCATGAGTGCGATCCCGAGCTGATCGAGCTGGTGCGCGGATTAAGCTGCTAGTGTTAGCGGGTCACTCCTCGTTCCGAAGACTCGATGAACTTGAGAAGATGGGCGACCTTGGGATTTTCCCGGAGTTCGGGCTCCAGAGCTGAGATTGCTTCGGAGAGGTTGCTGTCCTTTTTTAGGAAGAGCTTTTTGTAAACCGCGCGAAGAGAGCGGATGTCGTCGCTGCTGAAGCCGCGTCGTTGGAGGCCAACCTGATTGATGCCCCGGACGGTGGCGGGATTGCCATCGACGACAGTGTAAGGCGGGATGTCTTGGACAATCTTGGTGAGGCCTCCGATGATGGCGTGGGCGCCGACACGGCAGAATTGGTGGACGGCGGAGAGTCCCGAGATGATGGCGTAGTCATCGACATGAACGTGACCGGCGAGGGTTCCGTTGTTAGAGAGGATGACGTGGTTGCCGACCTCACAATCGTGCGCGATGTGGGAGTAGGATAGGCACAGGTTGTCCGAGCCTATCCGGGTGCGAGTGTCTTTCTGAGTGCCACGGTGAACGGTGGAGTTTTCGCGGAAGACGTTGCGATCGCCAATGATCAGGGAGGTGGGCTCGCCGGCGTATTTTAAATCCTGCGATTTGGTTCCGATGGCGGCGAAGGGAAAGAATTCGTTTTCGTGGCCGATGGTGGTTTGGCCGTGAATGACGACGTGGGAATGAAGCTTGCAGCGGTCGCCGAGGGAGACATTGGCCTCGATGACGCAGTAGGGGCCGATCTCGACGTCGGTTCCGATTTGGGCGTCGAGTGAAACGATGGCAGTGGGGTGAATCATGCTGATGACCCGAGATCTGTAACCTCGTCGTCAGTGAAAAGCGAGCGTCCTTCCACGCTGGCTTCGGTGAGTTCCCATTGGCGGTCGAGGTTGAGCCGGAAGCTCGCGAGGTGGGGGCGGGGCCATTGCTCGGGGGCGATCATGGAGAGGGTGTTTTTTCCGCGAATACGGTAGAGGTGGTAGATCTCGCCAACAACCGGCTCGAAGTTGATATCGGCTTCGTAGACGAGCTTGTTCCAGTTGAAGTGCTCGATGGTGGTGATGTATTCCTCCCGCATTTGGACGAGCTTTTGTTGAAGGTCGCGTTCGACCTGGCTGATGCCACGGGATTTGAAGGTCGAGAGGTCGTTGGGGACGATTTTGGGACTGAGGGTTGAGACCGGGTAGGGCATGAAGGCCCCTGTGTTGATGATGGTATCGGCAGTGAGTTCGTCCATGATTTGGGGTAAGTTGGCAGAGGTTGGGAAATGGGCAAATGGGCAAATGGGATTTTTTTCGGTTGGGAAGAGAGCGCAAAAAAAGCGGACCTCGCAAGAGGCCCGCTTGTCTAAAAAACAGTTATTGGGTCGCTTTAGAGGCCGGTGGGCACCTTGATGACAGGAATTTCATCTCCGAAGAGAGAGTCAGTTCCAGACTGGAAGAGGCTGTCGCGTCCTTTAGATTTGGCTTCGCCATTTTTGCCAACATCTCCGACCTTGCCGGAGCCGTCAACGGCACCGTAGACATACTTGTCGGCGTAGGGGCTGGGGTCGAAGGTTGGGTTTTCACCCCCTGTTTTGATGGCAGCAATCACGAGGGGCGTGATACTACTCACGTCGTTGAGTGGCTCTTCGTTCTCGGTCATGATGTAGGCGAAGCAATTTTCACCACGTGCCAGGAGCTTGTCAGGAGTTCCCTTGATGTCATCTCCCTTGGTGGCTCCTTTTACGCCAGCGGCATAGAAGTAACCCTCGGAGTCGATCACATCAGTGACGATGAGTTGGGCGAGGTAAGCATTGGCGTCTGTTCCCGGAGGAAGGTTGTCAAAGCCATCGCTTTCGAGTGCATCGCGGGTGTAACCACAAGGGTAGGCACCGCGATCGGACTTGAAGGACACCAGTCCACCGGCAATCGCTTTGGCATTATTCAATGCCTCGGTCCGAGCACCGGCCTTTTGGGCCCTGAGGATGAGAGGAGTCGCAATTCCGGCAAGAACGGCGATGATCGCGATCACCACAAGAAGCTCGACCAAGGTGAAGCCTTTCATTTTCTGTGTTTTCGTCTGTTTCATTATTTTGTCTATGGTTTGGAGGAATTCCTCCGGTTTTTATTTGGCGGGAAGTCAAAGGCCCATCCTGCTAACCAAATGTAATCTGCGGTGATATCACCGCAAGATAAAATAGCGGGGGCTAGCGAAATGCTGCTGCCAAATCCTCAAGATCAGTATCTGTGACCTTATCGGCCTCGATGATGGCTTTCTTTTGGAGTTCCACCAGTTTTGCGATGCCGGCACGCGAGAGCTCTAGCATCGCGGTCATTTGTTCGCCGGAGAATACGTCTTCCTCGCCACTGCCCTGAAGTTCCACGAATTCGCCGCTTTCGGTCATGACGACATTAAAGTCGACGGCGGCATCGCGGTCTTCGGGGTAATTGAGATCGAGAATGGCCTCACCCTGATAAATTCCGGCACTCACGGCGGCGACGAGTTTTTTGAGTGGGAAATCTTTGAGTTTGCCTTGTGACATCAGGCGGTTGAGGGCGATGGCTGCAGCGACGCATCCGCCGGTGATGGAAGCGGTGCGGGTGCCTCCGTCCGCCTGAAGGACATCGCAGTCGATCCAGATGGTGCGTTTGCCCAGTTTTTTGAGATCGATGACGGCGCGGAGGGAGCGGCCGATCAGGCGTTGAATTTCGGAGGAGCGGCCATCAAGCTTTCCGCGGCTGATGTCCCGTTGTTTCCGCCCGTGGGTCGAGTAGGGGAGCATGGAGTATTCCGCGCTGATCCAGCCTCCCTCGACATTTTGAAACTTCATCCAACGAGGAACGTTGTCCTCAACGGTGGCGGCGCAGATGACCCGGGTGTTTCCGAAGGAAACGAGCACCGAACCGGTGGCGTTGGGGGCGACGTTGGGAACAAAGGAAATTGGGCGGAGGTCGGGAATCGCGCGTCCATCGGGTCGGTCCATGAAGGGGATTAGTGTTCGGCGGCAATCAAAGCAAGTTGATTTGCGAAGGGAGGGGATTCTTAAACCTTTTTAAAGGATCCCTCTTCCAAGTATTCAAATCGGGAGTAAACAGCAAAAATCTCAAGATAAAGTCTAAAAAAACCTTGTCTCTGGGAGAAATTCGGATACCTCTCCCCTCCCATGGCAAGAAAATGCTGGATTGAGCGCAACAAGCGCAAAGCAAAAACTGTAGCAAAATATTCTGACCTTCGTCACCAGTTGAAGAAGGAAAAGGATTATGTCGGTTTGACGATGCTCCCCCGTGACGCAAGCCCAACTCGTTTGGTGAATCGTTGTGAAGTGACCGGCCGTCGCCGCGCCTTCCTTCGTCGTTTCCGTCTCTCCCGGATTACTTTCCGTGAGATGGCTTCCCACGGCCTGCTTCCCGGAGTGACAAAGTCCTCCTGGTAGTTCAGGTTATCCGTCAGATCACTGAGGGTGCCGTTCTTTGATCAGCACCCTTTTCTGCGTCCCGACCATGCCCATTTACGAATATCAGTCTGAGAATCCGGATGATCCGGATCGAAGTTGTAGCATTTGTGCGAAAGGGTTCGAGCTGCAAAGACCCATTGAACGGGAGGCGCTGGAAAAATGCCCTCTCTGCCGCCGTCCGGTTTGCAAGTTGGTGAGCCGTGTCAATACGAAGGTGGCTACCAAGGAGTATTCCGACTCCGAAGCGAAGTCCGCCGGATTTCACGTTCTTCAAAAGAACTGCGACGGCGGCTACGACAAAGTCTAGCCCGGATGCCTCATGTGTGAGTCATTTTTCATTTTGGCTAGCGGGTCCACCGAGGTGGTGGCCGAATACCCGACCTGGCAGGAAGCTGCATGGTATTTGGCGGGAATCATTTTTTTTCTTCTTTTGAATGCCTTTTTCGTGGCCTCGGAATTTGCCATCGTCAAGGTGCGCCCGAGCCAGATCGAAGGTGAGATGGAGGACAAGCCGCGGCGGGCGGGGATCTCGAAGCATGTTGTTTCCAATCTCGATGGCTACCTTTCAGCGAATCAGCTGGGAATCACGATCGCCTCGCTGGCATTGGCATTTCTAGGCGAACCTTTTATTGCAAAGCTGGTCGGCCCGCTCCTTTCGCAAACGGGGTGGTCGGAACAGACGATCAAAGTGATCACGTTTGCGACAGCGATGATGTCCTTCACTTTTCTTCACGTGGTGGTGGGGGAGCTCCTGCCCAAGTCCATTGCGATTCGAAAGTCGCTGGGAACGACCCTGATCATATCTCGGCCCTTACACCTTTTCTATACCTTCTTCCGTCCCTTCATCTGGGTTCTTAACGGAACGGCAAATTGGTTGCTTAAAAAGGTCTTCAAAATCGACCCAGTTTCAGAAGGAGAAGCGGTGCATAGCTCGGAAGAGTTGGCTTTGCTGGTTGAGGAATCGGAACGCCAACAAGAGGTGACCGAAACCGAGCGCGAGATTTTGATCAATGCTCTTGAGCTGAATGATGTCTCGGTCAAGGACGTGATGACGCCAAGGAGCGAGGTGGTGTTTTTGGATTTGGATCTCGGTTTTCAAGAGAATCTGGAGTCAGCGATCGAGTCGAAACACACCCGTTTTCCTTTGGTGAGGGGGCACTTGGATCAGGCGGAGGGCTTGATCCATATTAAAGACGTGCTGCGGCTCATGAAAAAGGACGAGCCGGATCTGATGGATATTCGTCGGGAGCTCAAGATGGTGCCGGCGACGATGAAGCTGGATGATCTATTGCAGTTTTTTCTTCAAGAGCGGGCGCAGCTCGCCCTGGTGGTTGATGAATTTGGCGACGCCTCGGGGTTGGTCTTCATGGACAACATCATGGCGGAATTGGTCGGAGACATTCATGATGAATTTGATGAAGAGGACGAGACGGATTTTCTCAGGATCAACAAGGAGGAGTTTGTGGTCGAGGGAGGGCTGAGTTTGAACGAACTTTCTGACCACGAACCGGCGATTGATCTGGAGAGCGGAGAGGTCAGTACTATTGGAGGATACATTGTGCAGCAACTGGGTCACCTTCCGGACCCTGGCGAGACGATTGAGGTGGAAGGATTTGAAGCGAGTGTGACGAGCACGGACGGGCGGAGAATCGAGCAGCTCCGTTTTGTGAAGCTGCCGGAAGCTCCGCCTGAGTCGAAGGAGCTGGAGACTTTATGATCTGGATCTTTGGAATCAGTTCTTTCCGCGTTTCTTTTTAGGGGCGTTGGAAGGAAGACCGGTGAGGCCGGGTTGGCGGCCGGGATTTTTTTGGACGTGGTCCCATGCTTGGGGGGCGAGGGGAGTGTAGCGAGGGGAGGTGTCCTCGGCCGGGAAGGTTTTTTCGATGGCCTCGAGGCGAGTTTTAATCTTGGCGAGTTTGGGGTCGTTGATTCGGTTGATCAATTCGTCCGGGTCATCCTCCAAGTCGACCAGCTTGGCGCTCGAGCGGTCATTTTCGATATAGAGCTTGTAGCGTTTGTCTCGAATGACGCGATCGCGATACTTCCGAATGTTGATGACTCTGCCATTTTTGTCATAGGTCGCGGAGCCTCCGCCCATGGCCATGATCCACTTGCGAGGGCCGTCTTTAGCTTTGCCGAGGATCACGGGGGCGATTGATTTGCCATCCAGGGTCAGTCCCTCGGGGAGTTTTGCTCCGGCGAGTTCGGCGAAAGTGGGGAGGAGGTCGGTGAAATCGCTGAGGGCGTCGGTGGTCACGCCTTGGGGAACGAGTCCGGGGCAGTTGGCGATGAAGGGTTCGCAGGAGCCGTTTTCAAGGGTCTTTCCTTTTGCTCCGCGGACGCGTCGGCCGTTAAGGATGTTGGAATTACCGCCGGTTCCATTGTCGGTAGTCCAGATGACGATGGTGTTTTCACGGAGGCCGGTGTCGTCGAGTTTCTTGATGATTTGTCCCATGAGGTGGTCCATGTATTCCACCATGGCGGGGAATTGCTCCGCTTTTGAGGCTTTGGGTTTATGGGGTGTCGTGGTGAGTGGTCCGTGGGTGAGGATCATGGGGTAGTAGACAAAGAAAGGAGTGTCCTTTTTCTGTTTGCCAATGAAGTCGAGGATGAACTCGTTGCAGAGATCGGGGCCGAATTTTCCTTCGTGGGTTTTTGATCCTTCCTTGGTGAAAATGTAGGGATTCCAGTATCGTTTGCCGCTGGGTTTGTTCCCTGCTTCGAATCCTGTCCACATTGCGTAGTCGTCGAAGCCCAGTTCGTTGAGAATCTTTGGCTGGATGCGGAAGTCATTGATTTGCCACTTTCCGGCGATACAGGTGTTATAGCCAGCTGACTTCATCACGCGGGCGATGGAGGGATTTTTCTTCGGATCAAAATGACATCCCCGGCCCCAGCGGGGAACGTCCCAGTGATTCACCCAGCCGTGGCGAAAGGGATATTGGCCCGTGAGAAGAGTGGCACGGGTGGGGGTGCACTGGGGCATGGAATAGACATTGTCAAAACGCATCCCGGTCTTCCCGAGTTGATCAATGTGGGGAGTGGCGATGTTTTCAGCCCCGTAGCATTTGATCCATTCCTTGCCGAGGTCGTCAACCATGGCAAAAATGATGTTGGGTTTTTCGGAGGCGAGTGTTGTGCCCACGAATGCGAGAACGCCACAAATCTTGAAAAGGGCATTTTGAACCATGTCCCAGTCTCAACAAATTCGAGCAGAATTCCCAGCATGATTGAAGACCAACGCTGTGATTTCTCCGAGGTCTTCCAGACGAAGGCTCCAATGCCAATTCGCATGGGGTAATGAAAATGAACTTCCGGCGTTGGTAGAGAGATCCTGCTGGACTAGCGGGCGAAAACGGAAGTGCGTTCTTCGGTGCTAAGTTCCTTCCACTGCCCAATGGGGAGATCGCCGAGGGGGAAGGCTCCAATGCCTTCGCGGAGGAGGCGGAGGGTGGGGAGTCCGACAGCTGCGGTCATTCGTCGGACCTGGCGGTTTTTGCCTTCGCGAAGTTCGAGGCGGATCCAGGTGTCGATGATGTTTTTTCGATAGCGGACCGGCGGATCACGGTCTGGGATAGGGGGAGCTTGCTTGAGGGACTTGGCGCGGCAGGGGAGGCATTTATGGCCTTTGATCACGATGCTGCCGCTGCGGAGCTTTGTGAGCGCGGCTTCATCGGGTTGTCCTTCGACCAGGACGAGGTAGCGGCGACGGTGGTTGTAGCGGGGATTAAGGAGCCGATCTTCCAGGGGTTTCTCATCAGTGAAGAGGAGGAGGCCTTCGGAGTCCATGTCGAGGCGTCCGAGGGGGAGGCACTTTGGCGGAAAGTTGAACTCCTTGAGCGTGCGTTGGCCTTCGTCACCCGGATTTGCGTTGAACTGGCTGAGGATGCCGTAGGGTTTGTTGAAAGCGATCAGCATTTGGGTTGGGGGAGTAGCAGGGCTTAGGGACGACAACGGGACAAAAAAAGCAGAGCGTCAGGAGCCGATATTCTCCTGAGAGCTCTGCGTGTTTCTTACCCAGAGTTCTTAAATGAGCATCAAGGCTGGGTTTTCGAGGAGGCGCTTGATTTCACTGAGGAACTTGGCTCCGACAGCTCCGTCGACCACTCGGTGGTCACAGCTGACTCCGAGATTCATGCGCAGACCGGGGACGATTGTTCCGTCCTTGACGACGGGCTTTTCGACGATTGTTCCGACGCTGAGGATTGCGGCCTGAGGTGGATTGACGATGGCATCGAAGGATTCGATGCCCCAGGCGCCGAGGTTTGAGATGGTGACGGTGCCGTTATCGAACTCGTTTGGAAGGAGTTTTTTGTCACGGGCGCGAACGGCCATTTCCTTGATCTCGGTTGAGATGGCGAGAAGTGATTTGTGTTCAGCATTTTTGACAACAGGAGTGACAAGACCGTCTTCCACCGCAATGGCGATGGAAACTCCGACGTGGGGGAATTGGACGATGTGGTCGCCATTGAAAGAGGCGTTCACTTCAGGGACGGCAACGGAGGCGTTGATGAGTGCTTTGACGACGAAGTCGTTCACGGAATATTTGTTGCCGTGGGTTGCTTCTGCTTGCGCGTTGATTTGTTGGCGCAGGCTCATGAGGGGAGCGGCATCTACTTCGAGGTGAAGGTAGAAGTGGGGGATGGTCGTCTTGGAGATGAGAAGTCGCTCGGCGATGATTTTACGCATGCCGGAGAGTTCGACCCGTTGGTCTTCGTCGCTCGCGACCGGTGAAATTGCCACTGGAGCGGGAGCTGTCGGAGCAGGAGTGGAAGAAGCGGGAGCTCCGACGACGTCTGATTTGACGATACGTCCTCCGGGTCCGGTTCCAGTGAGAGTAGAAAGATCGAGGCCTTCGGCTTCGGCGATTTTTTTGGCGAGGGGGGACGCTTTGATGCGGCCGCCGGTGTGAGAAGGTGGAGGGGCGGGAGTCTGACTTTTTTGAACGGTGGCAGCAGCCTGCTCGAGTGCTTGTGTTGCGGCAGGTGGTGCAGAGGGCGTTGCGGCGACGGCAGGAGCGGCGTCACCAGCTTCTTCGCCGTCTTCCAAAAGAACTGCGATGACTGAGCCGACGGGAGCCTTGCCGCCTTCTAGGACCGAAATTTGTGAAAGAGTCCCTTCATCAAAAGCCTCCATTTCCATGGTGGCCTTGTCGGTTTCAATTTCTGCAATGATGTCGCCGATTTCGATTTCTTCGCCCTCTTTTTTGAGCCAACGCACGACGGTGCCTTCGGTCATGGTGTCTGAGAGCTTCGGCATTTCAATATTGATCGGCATAATCTTGAGAGAGCTGGTAAATTAAAAAACCCCGCCGGGGCGGGGGAGGAATAGCAGAGCAGAGGACTTTAATAAAAGACAATTCCGCGAAGCGACCGGTGGGTGGAAACGGCTAACCGACGGCTGAGAAATTCTTGCGCACGAGGCGCCCCATGAGGTCGCGGACTTCATGATAACCCTGCTCGGTGAGGCGAAAGGTTTTGTGGGCGTGGAGATTTTCTCCGGTGACGAATTCCATGAGGCCTTTTTTCTCCAGATTTTCTACCGTGCTGGTGGTATTGGATGGTTTCCTTTCGTAGCTGTCGAGGGTGACATTGAGCGAGCGGGTGTCGAGGAGCTCAACATTTTCACGGTGTTTAAAAAAGCTACCGAGAAGGACGCATTCGGGGCCGTTAAGGTCCAGACTAGAATTATCGAGGAATCGCCTAACTTCACGGAGTTCGTCGGAAGTGCGCTGATCTTGACGGATTCCCGTCTTTTCGGTGCTGCCTTCCAGAGTTTCCTTGGTCGCTACAATTTTTTGGACGACATCGAGCGCAGAACGGGCTTCATCGAGCTCCAGGACCCAAGTGAGTTCCGCGATCGTTTTTAGGGTAGAAGAATCGTTCATGGACAGATTTTAGTAAAAAAATTAGTGAAATGCAAGTTATTTTAGATCCATGAAATAAAAAAACCACGTAAATTAGGGTAAAACTCTAAAAAACTCGACCTGGTAAAGTTTTTTGATAAGTTTATCTCTGTCGGCAGCGACAAATACCCCGAGCAGAAAATTCATGAAATCCAAACGACTTCCCCAGTTTTCCCCAGAGAATCAAATGACAGAAGTGGATGTAAGTTTTAGAGGAGTTTCCTCGATGGAGCAGACTAAAGTTTCTGAGAAAGGAGAATTCCAAGATATTAGTGAAGCGTTAGCGGGATGCTTCGATGAAGAGAAGGGTGGGGCTTTGCAGCTTAAAGACGAGTTTTCCCAGGAAACGATTGATTTTGTGATTCAAGAATGTCGCACATTTTTATCCGGATCTGTAATTTCGGTCGAAACCTGGACGGCAATCGGAAATTTTTTGGAGAAGGAGATTTTAGAATTTAGTCGATTGAAGGAGGAATTAGTATTTTCCGAGCGCAAATGCGGGATGGTTCAGCAAAAAGCGAGTGAAGCCTCTCAACCAAAAGACGGTCAAGTGAGTCAGAATCGTCTCATGGCTTGTGCGATGCTCCTCGCGGAGACGGAGATGCGTCGGGATCACCTGCAGGAGCGGATATCGATGGTGATCGACGAATTTGTCGCTAAGATTTTGAAATCGAAAGGAGAAGGGGTGGAACGTGATTGTTTGGAACTTCGGTTGCGTGGGGTTTTCGGGAGTCTCTAGCACTGGATGGAATTGGTTTATTAGAGGGCACCTCCGGCAACCTCATTTCTAAAAATGAAGCCAAATTCCCCCATCTCAGTATTGCCCACGAACCTAATGAATCCCTTCAAAAGGAGACTTGTCGGCCTTGATCTGAGAAAACCTGACCCCATTTCACATCGAAAGTAGGTTATCGGAAGCCCCCTAGAGTTGGTGTCATAATATTCGGGATAGATGGCATTCGGAGTTGTGCATGGCAGGGCCTCTGCTAACCGAACGTCGTGTCTGCCAAAAAGGCGGCGAAGAAAATCGTGAAGAAAGCGACTATCGTGGATATCGGGGAAGCCGCGTATCTTTTCTACTTGAAGCGCCGGGAAACAAGCGCGCCTGGAACCTCTGAAGGTGAGTGGTTGGAGGCTGAGCGTTTACTTTCAAAGTAAATTACAATCGAACCCCAGCGCCTGCTTGCATTTGTTGGATGGCACGGTGTATCTCGGGGGAGACGGCAATTCGTCTGACTCGGGATGTGCCTAGGTCATAAAGGTACTTTTTTCCCAAAAGAGCCTGATGTTCTTTGAGGTAGCGCACGGCCGTCCATGGAAAGAAAAGGGATAAGTGGCCGACTCTGAAGATGGGCATCACCGAAATTCGCAGTCCGATTTTTCCGACATGGTAAGTGATACAGCCCTTATAGTTCCCCAAGAGGCTGAGCTGGATGCTTTGCCCTGAGAAGCGTTCTCCTTCTGCAGGGAAAAAGGCGGCATACCTGAACGAGAGTTGTTTCCAGCCGAAGAGAGAGATGATCTTGCAGATAAGGCACCAGATTCCCACAAAGAGGAGTGGGAAAAGGAGGAAGGCGAAGGCAATGGGCGGGGGCATATTCCAAAGGAGGGTTGGTCCTGAAAAAACTAGCTCCAAACCCACCCGGGACCATACCAGGCGGTGGCACCAATGAGGGCGTTGAGTGTCCAGTTGGCCATCATGCGGAGGGAGACGCTTTTTGGGACTCTCTTTATAGCGCCGGCGGCGAGCAGGGGGAGTCCGGCGGTGGAGGTGGCGAAGTCATCGAGCAGGAAGGCGACCCACTTCGAAATGGTGGGTTTGATTTCCGATTGGTCTTCTTCTTTGAGCTCCATGAGATTTTGGAAAATAATAGAACTTTCCCGACGGTGAAGGAAGCGACAATCGACAAGAATTTACTGGTAATTCGAAGGAAACGGCGCGAGCCGGTCCGAAGGAAAAAACTCTCGCCGGGTTTTGGGGGGATCCGACAAGTTTTGAAGGGCCCTGAAATACGGCGGCGCAACTCGAGCGGAGGATCACTCAAGTTTCTGCAGCGACTTGCCGGTGTGTTTCTTCCAAAGGTTTTCTTGGTAGCGGCCGTTGCGGGCGGCGTCGTTG
>JAPKDJ010000130.1 GCA_026421245.1 Akkermansiaceae bacterium
AGTGACACGCATCCTGAGAAACAGTGGGTTGCCGTCCATCGGCAAAATCGAGCGGTAGAGTAATGTCGCGGTGCCATCTCGGTTGTCGATCTCGTCAACGAGAGCAATCGCATCATCTGCGGCAGTCCAGACTTCGAGATCCGCAGATTGCTCGAGCGTGAAGGTGACGTCTACCGCCAGAGGATTTCGGCGAAACGAGAAGGTCAGGAATTCGCCGAATCCTAATTGGGTGTCGGTGGAATCGGGAATCGTTGGATCTGTGCCCATAGCATACTCCATCAGGGCGGCGTGCCCGTCGGAGTCATTGTCCGATTCGGGTTCGGGGTTGCCGAATGCACTCGCCCAAGTGATGAAGTTTAGCTCATCGCTCGTGCCAGGTGTGCCGCCGAAGGCTGGGCTGAGTTTCCAGTTCGCCGCGAGGGCGTGGTCGGGATTGGTTTCAGGAGCCGCCAGCACTAGGCTGAAGCCTCCGTCACCCGCCGCTACCGGCCACGGTGCTTTGTTGTCGTAGGCGAAGTCCCGCAGGACGTCCCCTCCAAACGCCGTGATAAACAGCCGCTCGCCTTCGTTCTTCAGTTTCGTGCCATTTTGAAATTCACCTACAATGCGATCAGAGAGTGCGGTGCCGTAGCGAAATTCAAATGCGGCCCGATTTTTAACGAGCAGCGCGCGTGCGCCAGGTTCGAGCAAGTTGATCAGGCTGTTGTTGAAGTCAAACTCGACGCCGTCGGAAAAGTGTATCCCGATGAGTGCAACCGGAGTGTCACTGATGTTTAAAAACTCAAGATACTCAAACTCTTCCCGTCTATCGAACCCTGCGGTGCTCTCTTTCTCATTCGGAAGAGACGGGCGAAACATGATCTCGGAGATCACGAGGTTCGAGCTGTCAGCCAAGTCCTCCGAGATGATGAGAGCGATTTGCTCGGGGGCACTCCATTGTGAGCCGTCGAACGTGCGGGCCGTGATGACTTGCGTGCCATCGACGGTCGCGGGCGTGGGGGAGACATTGTGATTTACCGAAAGCATTGAGCGCACCAGAAAATCAGATCCACCTATGGAACTGTTCATGCCATGGAGGGCGATGACATTTTTCCCGTCGCGCATCTGGTCTTTGAACGGCGTGAGATCGATAACGATCGGAGCGGTTAGAACAGCAGTGTCCCCTCCCGGAAAACCTCTTCCTCCATCAGTCCTGCTGTTCCACAGGAGTGGCGAGGGCTTGAGCAGAGAGCCAACTTCCGTGCCATTGAGATAGGCGACGAATCCATCGTCGGCCCAAACGGTCAACGTGAGCGAGTTGAGATTTTCGGTGTTGTCAAAATCAAACGGGAGGCGGAGGTAACAGCTGGCATTGATCGACCTCATCTCCGGTTGGATATTGGTCGAGATGAGCTCTGAGATCCCTCCCGAAGATTCGAAGCCCACGCCGTTGATTGCCGTCTTCCAAGTCGAGTCGTCGAAAACATCAGGAGCTTCGGTCCATGTCAGGCCGAGAGAATCGTCCGAGGGGACGAGATACCGGCCTAGGGCATCGACATCGATCAATGTCTCCTCCACCGGGCCGCCAAGGAACGAGATTGTTTCTTCAGTGGGCAAGCCGCCCGACGCACGTGGATCTGATCCATCTGTCGTGTAAAAAACCTGGCCATCAGGCGAGCCCATCACCAATTGAAATCCTGGCGCAATCACCCCGCCAGGAGTGTTGAATACCGGGGGCTTAAGATACTGCGAGTCGAGCCATTCGGTCCGCGCCACGAGCCAGTTTTTCATATGCGAAACTTCCGCCTCCCAGCCGCTCAGACCTGGATCGGCAAAGTTGCCACCATTCGGCGGATATTGCCTCCAGCGATCGAAATTGCGCGCTTGGGATTCGCGGATCTCACCTGCCATCGAATCAATAATGGCATGTAGGTTTTCAATCGAGAACTCACCTTTGCGCAGCTCAAACCATCGGTCGGTATGGCGTTGACGGATCTCCGGATAGTTCGCCCCTCTCGGATCCTGGGTTGGGCCCAGAAGATGACCATACCAGGGGAAACGCGAATCGAACCACGTCTTACTCGAAACGGTCCCAACCGCATTAACAACACCCTCCCAGGCGCGCGGATTATTGTCGCGCACGTCCTCACAGCCGAGAGCGCGGTCGTAGTCCCACACTGGCCCGCAGACGATCTTGCCGTCCCGATCTTTGTAGAAAAATGCGCTATGGCGCCCCCAGTCGATATTCATCACCATGATGTTCAGCCAATGGTGATCAATCCACGAATCGACATCGATATAATCGGAAAAATGCAATCCGGTCGCGGTGTTGATCCCTTCCGGATCGTTATTAAGAGCCACATCGACTTCGTTGAGATGACCGGTAAGCCATGATCTCTGGTTTCCCGCGATCTCCCCACCATCGGGATCGACAAGGGTGATCTGCCCCATCCCTCTGACGTTGATCGTGGGTTCGCCAGGATCCGGGCGATCGTTTTTGAAAATGTAACCACCGGTAATCTCCGGCGCGGTATTCTCCCAGGGCTTGATGCGCGCGATATCAACGCGGTTGGGATCCATCTCAATTTTCTCGATGAGCGAGTAAACTCCAAAATAGTCATTATCGGAAATTTCAGCACCGCTGGTGTCGGCAAAAACTTCGACGAACTGAGTCCGCGGGGCATAGCGGTCGATCTGTCGGCTGACCTCATAGACGAATGGATTGCGCAGGAGCGCCAGATCCCATTCATAGCGAGCACTCAGGACCCAATCCGCCTCTAGCGGCATCCCCAGAGGTTCAATATTGCGATCCTCGTCATCGCCGTCGCGCCAGGTTTCGACTGCCAACGACCACTTCGGCCATCCGCCCGAACTGGAGCCACGCCGCCGCACCCCGGCCCGTGTCGTAAGCGCAGGGCTTTGCGTCAGGACGGTGCGCCCGGTTAGTGGATCGGGTTCAAAAAAGAACATGAAAGCGGTCTTCCGCGTCGTGGATGACGTTCCCGGAGGCGCTCCCTTACCGAGTGTCGAAAGGATGACCACCGGAAGATTAGAGGAGAATGCCGGAACCTCCCCGGACATTTTCAGGAACGTTTCTGTTCTCACCCCACCATCGAGGGAGCCGCTCTTAAACGCTTGCGTCCGGATCTGAGTGCTCTCCGTGATCTCGATCGGCCCGGTATAGATGGGTGACAGATTGCCAATGGCATTCGTCGGCACACTCAAGTCGGTCGTGTATCGAATCACTGAGTCAGGCGTGGCGGTGCTCAATTCAACCTCAAAGTTCTCAGTGAAAAGCCCGCTGGACACGGAAAAGATAACTTCTTCGGACGGTCCATTCTTGAGCGTGCCATTCGGCGCACCCGGTGTGGGCTCCTCAAAATAGCCATCCTGCAAGCCCCCGGAGGTGTCCTTCACATCCGCCAGCAGCTCGGCATCGATGACAAAGTCAGAGCCGCCGGCACTGCTGTTCATTCCCTGGAGAGCGAGGACGTTCTCGCCGTCAATCATTGCCGTTCGATAGGCGCTGACATCGATCACGATGGCATTCTCGATAGTTTGCCGGTCCCTACGGCTAGGGCTGCCGGTCGCGGTGGAATTCCACTGCAAGTTGGGCGGCTTCCGAAAGCTGCCAATTTCCACGCCATTCAGGTAAGCGACAAATCCGTCATCGATATGAACACTCAACTGCATCAAAATGATTTGTTTACCCTCCGCATCAAACTGAAACGGGAATCGAAAAAACCCACTGGCATTCACTGATTTCATCGCATCGGCAATATTCGTCGCGATGATCGGTTCCAGGGTTCCTCCCACCGATTCAAAGCCCACCCCGGCGACCGCACTGGTCCATCCTGAATCATCAAATTCAGTGGGCGATTTTTTCCAGGCGTCACCGAGCGAATCATCGCTCGGGATGAAATATTTCGCTTCACCGTCGCGCGCGACGAAGGTTTCCCGTGTGCTGCCCCCGGCGACTCCGATGCCATAAGAGATGCCCTCAAATTGCTCTGGATACACGGGCGTGAATTCGCTCACGGCAGTGGCACCGTCAGGCGCGATCAATGCGAGATAGTCCCCACCGCGGTCCAAGGTGAAACTGGCGTGCAGCTCATCCGGTGCCGGAGTGGTCGGCGTCTTCCCGGATGCAAAAACCACCAATGATGCTCCTGCGGCAATTTCTACCTCAGGAAATGCCCACCTCCTCAAATCTGTTACGTTGTTGGTCAAAAAGTAACCATCCAGCGAAGCAGTCTCGGCACCGGAGTTGCTAATCTCGATCCAATCGGACGGCGCTCCATCCGCGTCGGAAAAGTTCGGATCGGCCACTGCCATGAACTCGGTGATCTGCAGATCCGCAAATGCCCTCGAAGCAGTTACACCGTTAACACTCACGCAAATCAGGAGCACTTTTGAAAGTAAGAATAAGAAATAGGAGCGAGGTTTCATGAGCTTTGCTTTGATACTAATACTGAGGATCCTAAGAAGAGATAGGCATGAATCCTCGCTACTCAGGATGGGATGGGAAGCTTCCTTTTCTCTGTCATTCTTATGAAACTGCCAAGGCGATCCGGGGCGAAGGGGAGGTCGATGGAGCTGCGATTGCTGAATCGCTTTCGAATGATACCGATATGCAAATATCTGCAGAGGGCGTGAACGGAACCATGAAGTTTGAGAAACTCGAGGATATCGGGGGCGTGCCTTGTCAGAAAGTGTCGGGAACCATTACCATGAAAGTGTTGACGTTACCAGGGTTTCCGGCCAATGCGAAGTTCAGCAATTCCACCATAACCGTGGATCTTAGTATAGCTGTTCCAACCGATACTACTTTGGGGTCAGTAGAGCAATCGATGACGATGCAAATATCTTCTACTATCGCGTTTTCCGCGCAGGGGAACGCTGCTGAAGTGAAGGCGGACATCATGAGATCGAGAACTTTGAAGATCACCAGAACCCACTGGGAGTGTGCTTGACCATTTGAGTCGGCACACCTGACAATGCGGCCATGTTTGAATGCCTTCACCGCGAGTTTCACGGATGGTTGGTCGCGATTATCGTTGCCTGCATCATCACGCCGTTGGCGGCAGAGAAACCGACCACGAAACTCTTCGACGGCACGACACTAAAGGGTTGGCGCGGAGATGCGTCGTGCTGGAGCGTGAGAAACGGAGCGATCGTCGGCAGTACTAAGCCGAATGGCAGGCAGGCGAACACGTTTCTGATTGCCGATGGAGATTATCACGACTTTGTGTTGCGTGTGAAATTCAAACTGATCAACGGCGCGAGTGGTGTTCAATTTCGCAGTCGCCCGCTGGGTGATCCGGCCGAGTTTCACGTTACCGGATATCAAGCAGATATTGGGGGCGGCGATACCGGGACATTTTACGAGGAGAAGGGGCGGTCAACGCTGGCGGCTGCGGACGCCGAGGTTGTCCGGAAGCATTACAAACCTGGCGAATGGAATCAGTACGAGATTTCGGCCATTGGTGACGATGTTGTGGTCAAAGTGAACGGCCACGTGACGGCACGTTACACGGAAACCGAGCCCGCGTCGAAGATTCCGCGCGCCGGGTTCGTTGCTTTGCAACTTCAGGCGGGAGTCGGAATGGAAATCGCGTTCAAGGACATTTCAATCCGTCCGGTGGATCCCACGACCGCCGAATCGACGGACTCGAAAAACGAGAACTAACCGAACTGCTAGGAGTTCTTCGAAGCATGACAAACACCAAAT
>JAPKDJ010000062.1 GCA_026421245.1 Akkermansiaceae bacterium
CACCCTCCAAAACTTTCGGCAATGCCCTCTTTGAAATAGTCGACAACCAAATGGATAGGTTGGTGCTTTCGTGCTAGCCCTTTGTCTTGCGCCTTACCTCGCCGCCTAGGTCATGCTCCTGAACCTTAATCAGCTTCCAACGACATGAAATTATTCCTGATCCCGCTCCTCCTCCTTGTCGTCCTCCCCCGTATCGATGCGAGGGAGACGTCTACTAATTTCCTGCTGATCACTGTCGATGACATGTCCAGTGATTCGGTCGGGGTGTTCGGCAACCCGATCCCCGGTATCACTCCGAACATCGACCGGCTCGCCAGCGAGGGACTGCGCTTCGAGCATGGCCATGTGACGGTGGCAATCTGTCAACCCTGCCGGGCGGTGTGGATGACGGGGCGCTACCCGCACAATTCCGGGGCTTTTGGTTTTGATGAGATCAGAGCCGGCGTGCCGACTTTGCCGGAGGCCTTGCAGAAAGCGGGCTACCGCACCGGCCTGATGGCTAAGCACGGACACGTCGTGCCCTCACGAGCGGCGGCCTTCGACGAGATCGTGCCAGCGCGAGACCTACGCAACGGGAGATCGCCCGAGCTCTTTGGCAAGCGTGCGGCGCAGTTTTTTGCGGCGGCCAAGAAGGAGGGGAAACCGTTCTTTCTGATGGCAAATTCGCAGGATCCGCATCGCCCGTTCATCGGTAGCAAGCAGGAGGCTGCGGCGAAGAAACGCGACAAGAGGAACAAATCCCACCAGTATGGCGGAGGATTCCCTGACGACAAAATCATCTACACTCCCGCCGAGATCCCAGTCCCGGGATTTCTGCCGGACTTGCCGAACATCCGCCAGGAACTGGCGGAGTATTATTCGTCGGTGCACCGTGCCGATGCGATCACCGGGGCGGTATTGAAAGCGCTCGACGAGGCGGGACTCCGCGAGAATACCCTGGTGATGTTCCTCTCGGATCACGGTATGCCGCTGCCCTTCGCCAAAACCAACTGCTGGCACCACTCGACCCACACGCCCTGGATCATACGCTGGCCGGGTAAGGTGAAGGCCGGGTCACACGATAAGAAACACGTGGTCGGCGGGGTCGATCTGACGCCGACGGTGCTTGATGCGCTCGGCCTGCCCTCTTTCGACGGGGCCGATGGTCGCTCGTTTTTGCCAGTGTTAGCCGGCGAGGAGCAAGAGGAACGCGATTTCGCCTTCGCGCATATCAATACGATTGCCAGCAAGAAAGCCTACACAATGCGGGCGGTAATCGGCCGCGATTACCGCTACCTCTGGAACGGCTGGCACGACGGAAAGAAGACCTTCAGGAACGAGTCGCTCAGCGGCCTGAGCTGGAAGGCGATGACCGAGGCGGCAAAGAGCAAGCCGGAGATCGCCGAGCGGGTGGAGTTCTATTCGAAGCGCGTGCCGGAGGAATTCTACCACGACCGGAGAGATCCAAACTCTCTGCGTAATCTGATCAAGGCCCCGGAACAGAAGGCACGGGTAAAGAAGCTGCAGGCGCTGCTGCGCAAGCATATGGAGAATACCGGAGATCCCCAGTTGAAGAAACTACCTTAGCCATGACATCCCCATCTATCCGACTTCTGGCCTATCTGGCCGGAGCATGCTTGCACGCAACGACTCAGCTTCCGGCACAGGACGCGGAACCGCCGATCAAGAATGTGCTCTTGATCATTTCCGATGACCTTCGGGCCAACACTCTGGGGTGCTATGGCGATCCGATCTGCAAGACGCCGCACATCGACAAGCTGGCGAGCCAGGGGTTGCTCTTTACGCACAGCTATTGCCAGGGGACCTGGTGCGCGCCGTCACGCACTTCGTTGATGTATAGCCGTTATCTGGGAAGCGGGAAGCGGACACTCGGGGAGCACTTCAGGAAGAACGGATTCTACTCCGCGCGGGTCGGTAAGATCTTCCACATGGCTGTGCCGGGAGACATTATTGCGGGAACCAATGGTCGGGATGTCGCGGAGTGCTGGACCGAACGTTTCAATTCACAAGGCAAGGAAGCACACACACCCGGAGATTACGCCTGCCTAAATCTCAACATTTTCACCGACACGCTGGAAGGCCGGCAATCCACAAAGATGCCGCATCGCATGTTTGTCTCGGTGAGTTACGAGGGGGATGGCTCCGATCAGCCGGACCACAAGACTGCAAACAAGACCATCGAGTTGCTGCGCGAACACGGCGAGAAACCCTTCTTCATTGCGGCGGGATTCATCCGTCCGCACTACCCGATGGTGGCCCCAAAACAATATTTCGATCCCTACCGCTGGCAGGGCTTGCAAGTGCCGAAGCAGGTCAAAGACGATCTCGCAGACATCCCCAAATTGGGTCTGGCCTCGAGCCGCTCGGCAGGCAATGGAATCGAGCGGCATCCCGATAATCAGAAGCGAATGTGGGCCGCCTACTACGCGACAATCACCTTCATGGATGCCCAGGTCGGCCGCATTCTCAAGGAACTCGACCGACTTGGTTTGCGTGAAAGCACTGCGGTGGTCTTCACCAGCGACCATGGCTATCATCTGGGTGACCACTCGTTCTGGCTGAAGTCGAACGTGCACGAAGAAGTGACCCGGGTCCCGCTGATCATCTCGGCCCCCGGCTACAAACCCGGTCAAAGCAAATCGATCGTCGAGTTGGTCGATCTTTATCCGACTCTCGCGGAACTTGCCGGGTTAGCAGTGCCCGGAAACGTTCAGGGCCTCAGCCTCGTGCCCGTGCTGAAAGACCCCGCAGCTAAGGTGAAGGAAGGGGCTTTGTCCTTCTCCAAAGGACATTCCTGGCGCACCCAAAATTGGGCCTACATGCGTTACAAAGACGGATCAGAAGAACTCTACGACATGCGAAGCGACCCCGGCCAGATTATCAATCTGGCTGATGATCAGAAATACGAGGCCACGCGGAAACGCATGAAGGTTGGACTTTCCGCCCGTCTTGAAAATGCGGGGATCGCCACCGACCGCGCAAAACCCGCTCGCTGAAGAGTCAGTTTTCATACAAGCTCCCATGCAACACGAAATCCAATTTCCTACCTTCATCCTATGACGACTCTCGTAAATCGAATCCTCCTTCTGGCAGCGTTCATCACACCAAACTTCGTGGGTGCTGAAGAAGAGCGCCCAAACATCGTTTTTCTATTCAGCGATGACCTGACCACCCAGGCCATCTCGGCTTATAACTATGGCTTAAAACTCCCCCCGACGCCCAATTTGGATCGTCTCGCCAAAGGGGGGATGCTCTTCGAAAACAGTTTTTGCGGTAACAGCATCTGCACTCCTTCGCGGGCGACGGTGATGACGGGTTTGCACAGTCATAAAAACGGGATCGTGAACCTAGGCGGTGCCTTGGACCCCAAACGTCCCTCGTGGCCCAAGAAACTCCAGCAGAGCGGCTATGCCACCGCCGTCTTTGGAAAGTGGCACATGAAAACCAAGCCAAGTGGTTTTGACGCCTGGGAAGTTTTCAGCGGCCAGGGAAGTTACTACAATCCGGATCTCTTTGGTCCCAAGGGCAGCCGTCGGGTCGAAGGGCATTCAACCGATGTCGTCACCGATATCGCATTGGATTGGCTTGAAGGGCGGGACAAAACCAAGCCGTTCGCCTTGATGATCCAGCACAAGGCTCCCCACCGGAATTGGAAGCCCAGCATCAAAGAATTGGAACTCTATCGGGACATCACATTCCCGGAGCCTCCTTCCCTTTTTGACACTTATGAAGGACGGGTTTCGGCCTCGAACCACAAGATGGGAATCGACAAGCATATGAGCATGGCGTCCGACCTGATGATGTTTAAAGAGGATCAAGCGAAGAAAGTTTTGGGACGTCTGACACCAGAGCAGCGCAAAGCCTACCTCGCCGCTTTCGAAAGCGAGAACGCGGAATTTTTGGCAAATCCTCCCACAGGGAAGGAACTGGTCCGTTGGAAATACCAACGTTACATGAAAAATTACCTGCGCTGTGTTGCCGGTGTTGATCGTAATGTGGGACGAGTCCTGGATAAACTGGATGCGCTGAAACTGCGTGAGAATACCATCGTGGTTTACTGCGCGGACCAAGGGTTTTATCTTGGAGAACATGGTTGGTTCGACAAACGGTGGGCTTATGAAGAATCGCTGAAGATGCCCCTCATCGTTCGTTGGCCGGGGAAGATCAAACCCGGTAGCCGATGCGAAGCGATGGTTCAAAACATCGACTATGCTCCGACCCTCCTTGAAGCCGCAGGAGCGGAGACTGACTGGAAGGTGCATGGCATCAGTCTCATGCCCTTGTTGACCAATGGCGGAGTGACCCCGGAAGCTTGGCGCAAGACCCTTTACTATCGCTACATCGATGGTGGACATGGAGTGGCGAAACACAGTGCGATCAGAACCAACACCCACAAGCTCCTCCATTTTGATCAGCCCCGAAATACGGCAGAGGAGGGGAGTCTTTGGGAACTCTTCGATCTCAAAAAAGATCCCCAGGAGATGACCAATCTTGCAGGTGATGCCAGTCAATCGGCGAAACTCGAGTCGATGAAAAAACTCTTCCGGGAGACCCGGGAATTCTATGACGACACGGACGAAAATGCGTGGACCAACCGAAGGTCCCAAAAGTTTCCTCCCGAAGCCTACATTCGCCCCCCGAGACGACGATAATCCCGTTCCAACCCTAGCCCTCGAAAGTAATTTTCTGGCAGTTGTCCCCAACAACTCCGCTTCATCTTTCGTAGTTTTGCTACGGAGAACGGGCCCACATACGCCAAGGAAGTGGGCGCGCTGGAAAGGAGTCCCCCTAATTGGCGATCTCAGCGGTGGATCTATCCAAGCGATTCGGCATCCTCACCCATCCCGCCTGGCTGGCCTCTCATTCCGATGCGATGGACAATGCAATATTACGCGGACCTTGGATTCGGGAACGCCTGTTGGGCGATGCCGTTCCTGACGTTCCCATTACGGTTGACGCCATGTTTTTCGTTTCTGGATGGGGCGCAACGAGACCATCAACGACGCCCCGATTCTCTGCGAGGCATACCTTGCCTACAAAAAACAGCGGCGGGAGCATGAAAGCCTTGCTGATCACCACCGCTTTTCTTTATCGCAAGGTCCTCAACGAATAATCATGTAAATGACATCGCTGGAGCCGCCTTGTCTCTCCGAAGTTTTACCTCGGTCAAAATCACATAAACTTCGAAAAACGCTCTACACAATGAGAGAGGATACGGGGCCTCGCTGGGGCAGTCCCTCACGTTCGAGTTCAAAATCAGGATCGCCGAAGTGTTCGACCGGATCGCCGTAGGCGTTGAGGAGCGAGGTGTAAAAATTTCCGATGGTTCTATGTCCCGGGTGCCCGTAGTCAGGCATGCGGATGTAGTTCCCTGGAATGTTCAAGCGTCCGCCACAGCCTCCGAGCACGAGGAAGGGCCACTCGTGTAAGGCTCCGTGGTGGGCCTCGCCAGCATCGCTCAGATAGACGATCATGGTGTTGTCGAGCATCGTCCCATCGCCCTCTGGGACGCTCCGTAATTTTTTAGCGAGTCCTGCCATCAGTTTGACATGGTAGCTACGAATCACATCGCGGCACTCCTCGGAACTCTTGCCATTCGATCCGGTTCCGTGGCCAATCGCGTGCACGTTTTGCTCCGTCAATCCAAGTCCGTGGTAGACGTGTTCGAGGTTGTCCATGCGGATCGTCACGCCGTTGCTCAGCCCGGTGATCAGACATGACGCAGCGAGCGCGAAGTGTGATTCCAATCGGTCAGTTCCGAGTTCTGAGGCGAATGTAGCGGTCAATTTTGGCGCCCCATTTTTAATGATGTCCTGCATCGTTGCGAGTTTCTTGCGCCTCTCCTGCAGTTCATCGAAGGCGAGTAAGTAGTGATTGAGTTTGTCCTGTTCCGGGGCTGGCACTTCTTTTTGCAAGCGCTTGATATCATCGGAGAGAAAATCGAGCATCCCCGACTCCAGATTGTATCGTTTGCGCCCCTGTGCGGAACCCAGCGCGGATCCGAACAGCTGGTCGTAGGCTTGATCCGGACTTGCTTGGAAGGGGAGTTCTCTCCCGGCCGCGAGCGCTGACAGGCCCGGGTAGATTGTTCCTTGCGGGATCGGGTCGCCGCCACCTCCCACTGCCCGTCCGCGCAAGGCGAGTCCGACGTGGCCGAAGGGGCTTGGCTGTCTGGACGAGAGGCGTGTGTCGATGGTAGCTCGGAGGGGATTTCCGCTCGAAGTCTCGCTGGGGGAGGCATGCACTCCCATGGCCCCGAAGTAAGAAGTATGTCCAGCCAGGCACATTTTTCCGGAGAACCCTTGCACTATGCCGAGCTGATCTTTGAACGGTTCGAGGGCTTTCAAGCTATCCGGTAGGGCGTGTTCCTTCAATGATGCCACGAGTGGCGTCGCCGCTGTAGGCTTCTTGTCGAGCAAGGTTTTCGGTGTGATTGCTGCAGGCGTCAGGCCGCTGGATTTCACCAGGAATACAAAGCGCTGTGGAAAGGGCGCGGGTGATCCTGCGGCTTCAGCTCCAAGCTGGCGTAGCAATGGCGACAAAAATAACCCGCCACTACCAAGCGAGAGATTTTTCAGAAATGTTCGGCGTGTCGGGGTCATAGTTTCGAGTGTTTCCGGTAGATGAAAGAGTCCGAGCTTATCAGTGATACTAGCAGTGCCTGGAAGCTTCCGCCGCTTTTCACATAGGCTTGATCAGCCGCGATGAGAGTCGCGGAGTCGCTCGGCATCTCGTTGCGTCCCATCCAGTAGCGAAAGGCGTGGCGCACGAACGATTGCCGCACGCGCTCCGACTGCGCAAGACGCTGCACCAACTCCACGGCGCTCCTGACATCGCCATTAAGGCGGTCGTCGCCAGTCGAATCGAGATGGCCACTGGCGTCGATCGGTCTGCCACTCACCTCATCAGATGTGCGGAAGCGCCCGAAGTCATCGTAGGCTTCGAAGGTCATTCCCAGCGGGTTCATCTTTTTGTGGCACCGCCAGCACTCTTCTTGCCGGGTGGGTCGAAAGCGTTCGCGCAAGGTCTTTTTTGGATCTTCCGGAACAACTGCGTTTACCGTGATAGGCACATCGGGAACATGGCCGGCCAGCAGACGTTCGCGGATCCACTTGCCGCGTGTGATCGGGTTTGTGTCGGTATTTTTCGAATGCGCGATCAACCAGGCTGGGTGGGTCAGTAGCCCCGCGCGCTGCTTCGGGTTGAGTTCGAATGGTTGTTCCGTCGGGCAATCGAACTGATTAAATTTGAGATTGTAAGCGTTCAGGAAGAAACGCTGGTCATGGGCCGAGGTTAGGTTTCGCTCGCGCTCGTCCTTCATGAGAGTGAACTGCGCCAACATTGGTTGGATCCCATTCTTATAACAAACTGGCAGATACTCCATGTAGTCTTTGATCAGGCCACCACTCATGCGGTGCTTCGCTGGTTGGGTGCGGAAGTAGGGGTGCAAGGCTTCGATGTCGACGCGGACTTCTGGCTCAAGCTCGTATTTTAATTTCTTCCATGGCTTGTCCTGCCAGTAGTCGTGCAGCAGGCGCAGGGCTTCCAGCCGTTGTTCGAGCTCCTCCGGATCGCTCTTGGAGCCGAAGTGTCCGACGAAGTATTTTTTCGTCGATAGCAGTTCGTGCAACACCTCCCGATCGCGTTCGAGAATGTGCAACACCAGTAGATCCGCCTCGTGGACAAGCTGGTAAGGAACGATCCCCCAGTCGTAGTTTTCGTAACGTTTGGCGTCCTTGAACACATCCGGGGCACGATGGTATCCAAAAAACTCCTGGAAAAATCGTAAGATTTTCGGCTTGGCGATCCCGTCCTCGTCGAGGATTCGTTTGACTTGGGCCCGGATATTTTCTGCGGTGTCGAGCTTCGCGTTCCACAGCTCCGGATCTGGAGGATCGTCGGTGAGTGCGAAACTGATCGCGAAGGTCAGTTCGTTTTTAGATAAGAGTCGCCGACCATATTGATCTTCTGGGCCGAGGCCCAATTCCATGCGATAGATCGCCTCCGGTATCAGCGCGATCGCTTTGAGGCAAACTGCCATTCCCTCAAGCACGTTTTTCGCCTCGGCAATTGTGCTCAGCATGTAGTTTCGGTAGCGCTCCAGTTCGGCATCAGTCGGCGGACGCAATACCAGAGCTTCAAACTGGTGCCGGACCGCAGCATTGATTTGCTCTTGGCTCGGTTTCTTCGATTCCAAGACCATTCGCAATGGCTCGGCGACATCGCTGCTCAGCTGGTGTTCGACGATGGTGCGTGCATTACGCAGAAGCGTTCCGAGTGTCGCCGAGTCTGCGAATAGGTCCGCCGCGTAGTCGTTGACCCCGGGTCTGTTCTCGAGTGCGAATGGCTGCCGCACTCGTTGCAGTTCCTCCCAGTGGTGTTTGAGAATACGATGCTTGGTGCGGTCGTAGATATTTGGATTGATACGCCACATGCGAGGCGGTGAGAACGGTAGATCCTTGATCTCGCCGCTAAAAAGTTTCTCGTGATCGATGTGGTTACCGAAGGCGAACTGGCTCAAGAGATGTTGCACGCGCTCAGACGACCGTGCTTTCTCGAGCTCTTCGCCGATCCAAGCCGCCGCCTTGGCACGCTCGGCAGCGTCGGGCTGCACTTCCGCATCTTCCGGCGGCATCTCACCACTGCTCAGCTGCTCATGGATGGCATTCCAAGTTTCGAAGTCGTGCCCGAGTGCGATTTCCCCACCCATCTGGTCGAGGCGGATCCCGCCTTTCGCTTTCTTGGCACCATGACACTTAACGCAGTTGGACTCGAAGAATGTGTGTAAGAAGGCTCCGTGCTGATTCGCGGCCGGTGACTCATCATCTGCGCCGGCCGGAACAATTCCTCCAAGTATCAGCATGACTGATACCAGTAGCTGCGGTGCGCGGAGGATGATCGACGAATTGATGTTGCAACGATACCTCTGAAGTAAGGCACGGTTCAAGGTAGAAGGTGTCCCCGCCGACTACCGCGGCGATCGACTCACCTTCTTTCCGGCCTCGCGGCATTCGCCCTAGACCAGTAAGAGGCCGGCATCGTCAAGTGACTCGTGATCCTGCTGCGTTGGTGTGATAAGAAAAGAGTCCTCGCCGAGTCGTACGAACTCGCGCAGTTTGTGACGAAAATCCTTCACTTTTCCCGTTGCTGATGGCGGCTGAAACGCTCTCAAGAGGAACCCTGCGATTGTGAGCCTGGTTGAGTTCCGAATCCGTAAGATATCGGACTTCTTTTAATGATCGTTTTTGCGGCGAACTCGAATGCTTCAAATTTCTGAAAGGCATGCGACAGGGAGTTACCGTCGACAACGACTCCATGATTCTCGAGGATGACGCTATCGGATGTCTTAAATGGCTCGGCAATGTTGATGCCAAATTGGACGCTACCCGGCAAGGCATAGGGAGCGAAGCCGATCCGCCCACATTCGGAATGTGCCTGAGGAAACAGTCTCGAGCCGGGTGTCGTCTATTCTTTATGAGAGTCAGCCGGGGACTCTCATTACATCTGGATCAATTCTTGGCGCGCGCGCCACCAAGACGACTTCCGTCCGGACAGCGTAACCGAGCGCGCGGTGAAGGAGTCCGACGATGAGTGATTCGTGGCGCTGCGTCGGATGCAAAAACGCTGCGTGGAATTCGTGAGAGAAGAGGGTGGGCTTCTGAATGAAGGCGCGACGTAGAAGTAGGGGGTGCCCATATTGCCACACAAAAACCCCTGATTCGCCACCCCCTTTAGGAAGAGGTGGCAAATTAGGGATTCGTAAGCATGATTTTAGTCGAGCCTCACCACTATGCGGCTTCGACCTTCTCTGCGCATGGGCCTTTTTCACCCTGACCGATTTCAAATTTCACCTTTTGACCTTCATCGAGGTTTGCATACCCAGAACCCTGAATTGCAGAGTGGTGAACGAAAAGATCTGCTCCGCCATCATCGGGTGTGATGAAGCCGAAACCTTTGTCTGGATTGAACCATTTAACTGTACCTGTACTCATATTTTTAACTTGGTTTGTCCGAGTCCTGCGAACCTCCAATAGAATAGGAGATACCGCGACCGGGGTTAGAGCTTGGAACTTTGGTTGAAGTTGTCAATTGCGACCTTTGCACAAATACACCAAACTGCCTCATACGCTGAATCCGCCAACATCTTGATTCGCCACGATCACCAAGTATGATTCAAACTATACGGTGAATCCAGCAAGCTGACTGGCCGTAGATAAATCTCTCTTTAATCTAGTCAACTGCAACAGGTTAAACGTAGAACGTTTATTCTAATCGCCTAACGCGAACGGAAAATCTCATGAGAATTATTTACCTGCTCCTTATTTTTGCATGCAAAACACTCCCGGCCGCTTCGCTTCTTCTGGGTCCGATGGTTGGACATGTCGATGATCAGAGTGCCAAAATCTGGTGTGCTTTGGATGAGAAAGGAGAAGTTAAAGTAAGGATTAGTGAAGATCCTAAGCTAAAAGACGCTCAGATCATTACCTCGAAAAACTTCGAGATGGGTTCAATTTCTATCGATGGGCTGAAATCCAACACCCTCTACTATTATCAAATTGAGGCCCATCAGTATTCCAAGTCGGCTCGTTTTCATTTCAAGACGATGAAGCCATTGGGCAAAAGCCTGAAATTCAGATTTTTGTTCTCTTCATGTTCCGGGAAAACGGGAGCTGATGAAGACGCAACTTGGAACGACATCTCTCAGTTAAACGACATCGATCTCATTCTGATGCTCGGCGACAATCACTATGCAGATTCAACAAAGCCTGAGGTCATCACAAAACACTATTTGAGCCACCGTTCCATTGGAGGCTTTAAACGAGCAACCTCGAGAATCCCGACTTATGGCATTTGGGATGATCATGATTTTGGCCCTAACAACTCAGATGGTCAAACGAAGGGGAAAGAAGACTCTCTTGAAATATTCAAAGCACATTGGGCAAATCCTTCCTACGGTGAGAAGGGAAATCCGGGGGTCTATTTCACCTTTAGCGTCGGAGACATCCAATTCATTATGTTGGATAGTCGCTATCATAGAACACCTAACCAGAGCATGGATTCCACGGATCCAGCCAAAACTTTATTCGGAGAGAAACAGCTCCAGTGGTTGGAGGAAACTCTCTCTGAATCAACAGCAAGAGTTAAAATTGTCTCCGGTGGGAGTAACTTCGAATTGGAGGGATCTAACGATGGTTTTAAAGGGTTTAAAGTTGAGCAGAAAAAGATTTTGGATCTGTTTCAGCAAACGGAGGGGGTCATTCTCCTTTCTGGCGATCGTCATTTCACGGCCGGATATCAGATCGGCGGAAAAACAATTGAGATCACCAGTGGCCCTCTGGGAAGTGGGACCGTGAGACCAAAGAAGACTCCGGATATGTTTTTCAAGGAGACCGAAGGTAAAATGTTTAGCGTTTTCGAAATTGATACGCAGACCAAAAATCCAAAAGTAACATTGGAAGTCTACCGGGCCGGGACAGGTTTAATTCGAACGATGAATTTTTCCTGGAAGCAGATTAATGGACTTGAGAAAATATCGCAGGAGAATTGAGCAATTCTGAGAAAACAGATCGAGCGGAACAAACCGGAGAGAGCACATCATCAGGAAGGGTCGGAGGCGTTCTAAATACCCACTGGATAAACGATGATGACAAAGATTTCGTCCTTCCCCCACTGATCGCATCCATGCTCGTCCGGCAGCTGAAACTCTCCCGATTAAATCGGTGGGGGACTCGCGTGATCTGCTGCCTCGCTTCTCTCATCACCGCTTCTTCGGCCGACGACGCGTGGTTCTTCTATTTCTTTGATGCCGGGTCAAAATAGGTTTTCTTAAGCACGGCCATGGTCTGGACCATCTCCTTATCAGAGAGAGGACGTTCGTAAATCAACACCCTGGCGAGTTCGCCGCTTTCTCCTCCCGCATCGCACGGATTTTAGCGGTATTCGGGACTACTGCGGTAGATTTCTTTACCGGCTGTGCTGGTTTCTACCGCTTCGATTTGTCATCGAGGTTCAGTTTCAATTCCTCATCAGTTGGCGTTTTGGAGGGGACTCCAACTTCCGGGACCTCGACATGGGCTGTCCAAAGGATCGCGTTCAGCACGACCTTGCGAAACATGTCGTTCCGCCAACTCACGTGGTAGTGTCCGCCCGTAAACCCAAATCCACGTCCCTTACCATCCGGTCGTTGGTAGGCCCAACCTACGTGCTGGCTCTCGCCATTCGCCACCGCACGGCGCACAGCCGGATTACCACTCCGTGCACCATCCGGGCGCTTCAACGTTTCCGGCGGAGGTAGATCTGAAAGAACCGGTGTGACGCCCTTCAGCCCGGCAACGAAGCGCATGTGATAATACCATTCATCATCTACGCTGAACGGCTCCAATCCGCTGGAAATCGGGTGATCCGGAAAGTTCTTGAAGTTCGGTTTCCAGTGCGGGTTCACTGACCAATTCAGATCACAGAATCCACCCATCCATTCCGAAAACTTCTTCCCGGGAATTCCAGTCAGTGCCTCCGTCGCCCAGTGGATCATGACCAGTCCAGTCCCGTTCTTCATGAGTGCATCGAATTTCTCGAGATGCGGATTTAGGAGATGATTCTTATGGCCAGTGCAAAATATGACAACCGTCGCTGCGTCTTCGAGAACCTTCGGGTCCTTTGGATAACCGTCTTCTGGCAAAACGATCGCTTCGATCCCGAGATTTGCTTCGTTGAGTCGTTTGGCCAAAAGAATATTTCCAGCACGATGCTCGTGAGCACCGGGGCCATGACTCGGCTTCCCCGAGATAAAGACGACTTTAGCCTTCTTCTCCTGCGCAGAGCCGATGGTAGTAAAGAAAAACGAGACGATCAAACAGAACCAGTATTTCATAAGTAATTGGGGTGTTCCCTGCAGGGATCGTGGCAGAGATTGAATCTTAAAGATAGAGTCAGTTGCCGTATTTTATTGAAAATTGGCCAAAACAGCATTCCGGACATGACAAATCCCATCCTCGAAAAATTCTACCAAGAAATCGTGGGCCAGGGGGACTTCGAGCTTTCCCCCAAACCGCTGGCCCGGAAATTTCGCGACGACGACCAACGGGTCCTCGAAACCGGCGAGGAAATGCCGCAAATGGTCGAACTGTTTCTCAGCCGCTAGGGCTTACCCGACTGCTTTCTAACCACGAAGATGCCGATCCGTGATCTCACCGGAAAGCCCGCCGGAATCATGGGGCCGGTGCAGCGCTTCAAGGAGGACACTGGGCTTACACCGAAACAGTTTCTCGGCCGCAGTCGCGTACAACTTGGATGCCAGATGCCGCAGCAGACCGCCGCCTCCATCGCTGAAATTGCCATCGACTTCGGCTACTGTGATCAAAACGCATTTGCCGCCCAATTCCGGCAGCGGATGGGGTTCACCTCAAATCGGTATCGGAAAACGTTCGATTTGAAGAAGCCCGATCATTCTGTTTGCCAAGATGAAAAGTATGCCAGCATACCGGAGGTTGAATGACCCTTAATCTCTCTGGCGACAAAGATTCCACGACGGTGCGCTGCTTCGAGCACTACAGCGCCAGCATCACGCCGCCGAGTGCAGGGGCGGGTCGTCGCCCGCCTTTCGGTCGTCGCATCCGATGGGAGCTGTTAAGGAGCGATTTGATCCACACGCACTCTGAACTGGTGACTGCCAGCAGTGGAGGCGGGTGTATTCTCGCGAGTCGTGATGGTGGATGTGCCGTCGCCGTTGTCGAGATTGCTCTGGATGGTGAACTGCGTATTCGCATCCACCCAGTCAGAAAGGTCGGTTGCCGCTTCGATGCCGACATTGAATCCGCTGACTCCCTGCCTCAAGCGGTAGGACAATTCGGCGTAGGTAGCTCCGCCGTTCTCCACCAAGGAGATGGTGGGAAGTTCAAAGGAGGAGCCGTCGCGCAAATCTGTCCCGAAGATGTGCTCCAGCAGGTTGTTGACGCCATCGGAATCGGCATCGGCAAGGGGGCCTGAGATGGTTGGATTGAGGAGTTCGGCGAGGGTGAAGTAGGCAGCGAGCCACTCGGCCGGTGGGAACGAATCGACGACGCCCGGAGTGCCGCCGGGACTGCTGGAAGCCCGCCAGCTTGAAGGATCGCTCCCGTAGGTTGCCGGGAGGAGACGCTCCAGGGTGGTTCCGGTTCCGTCGGGTGAAGTAGGCCAGGGACTGGCATCGTTGTAGTCCGCGATATCGACCGCAGGCATGAGTTTGGGTTCAGCCGGGAGCGGGTTTGCTTCAGGTAGGTTGAGGTCGATCTTTTCGCCACTGTTGGAAAGACGGCTGAGATAGGGGCCGAAGACGCCAACCGCTGCCGGGGGATTGAAGGTGGCACGGAAAGCGGCGGGGTCGTTCTCAACCACGAGAACAACCTCTGCGGGCTCGAGATCGGGTGCACCGGCGTCAAAGATGTATCCGATGCCCTCGATCTGAACACCGGCCAATGGAACCGGGGAGCTGGAGATGTTCTGGAGTTCAACGAACTCGACGCTGCCATCGAGCGGGTGGTACATGATCTCGGTAATGACCAGAGGACCGACCCGGGGAGGGTCGTTGGCGGAGCCAAAGGAGTTCGACTGGAGCGGAGGGTAGGAGACATCGCCGACCGAGTTGACATGGCGGCCGAAGCTGAATCCCGCTGACCCATCGCCGAAGGTAAAGCCATGGACATAATTGGTTCGATCGCCGGCGGAGGTTGCGGAAACGAGGTAGATTTCCTCGCCTTCAGAACTGAGTGCAAAGCTGGGATCGACACCAGGTGTGGGATTGAAGTCGTCCTCATTTAGGACAAGGAATCCACCTGCGGGAATGATGGTACTGTCCGGGACGCGGAACTTTTCGGGCTGTCCCAGATCATCGGTCAACCACCATCCTCCGATGTCGACAGGATCGGGATTTGAATTAAAAATCTCGATGGAATCAATGGCGGGAAATACGGCATTGGTTAGGGCCTCGTTGATCAAGATGTCGGGGACTTGAATCGTGGTGGGTTCGCTGGTTCCGGGAGACCCGAGAAGACTGCGGCTGAAGGTCCAGTTGGTGCCGTTCGCGGGATCGGCGGAATTGGCGAGGATGAGAGAACGTCCGTTGTCCGCCTGGCCCGGCCAGATTCCGGAGGAGGAGAAGGTGAAGGACTGGATGATGGTGCCGCCGGCGTCCCGGAGCTCGAGGAGTTCCCCGCCGTTGTTGAGGGAGCCTTCAAACTCCCCGGCGATGAGGCTGTCTCGACCGTTGCCATAGACCTGCCGGAAAGCGGTGAGGTCGTTGACGACGAGAACTTTTCCGCCGGGAGCCAGGGAGAGGACGGAGCCCGAGGAAAAGTTAAAAGTGATTCCATTGGTGAAGGAGACATCGGTGAGAGAGACGTTCCTACCGCTAAGATTCTCGAGTTCGACAAATTCGTAGACACTGCCATCGGTCAGGGCGTCACCGAGGTCATAGGGATCGAACATGATCTCGCGGATCGTGAGATTGGCGGCGCTCGCCGGCACCTCGTTCACCAGATAATCCGCTTTCAAGGGAGCGCCCCAGCCCGTGCCCACAGGGACACCCGCTCCGGGGTTGCTTCCTCCACGCGGGTCGGAGATCCGGGCGAACAGTCGTGCGGTTTCGTTCAGCGTGATGGGTCCGGTGTATTTGATGCCGCCGGAAGTGCCCGGATCGACTTGCTTCTCACCTGCCACGAGCCGGGCCTGGACGAGGAAGTCACTGCTTGTGCTGTTGCCGTTGAGACCGTGGATGGCGAGGATGTTCTGGCCCGGCTGCAGGGCGTTGAGGAAGGCATCGGCCCCGAACTCCACAAAGGTGACTGCCGCGCCGTCGTCGTGATTCTGGGTTGCCGTTGAATTCCACACAGGGGAACCGGGTGCGTTTCCAGAGGCAATCCGCGTGCCATTGAGGTAGGCGATGAAGCCGTCGTCATAGCGCATCTCCAGTGTCATGTAGTTGAAGGTGGCGAGATCAGCGGCCTCAACATTGAAGGGGATGCGGACGTAGGCGCTGGTGTTGACCCTGGACATGACGGGATTGGGCGCCTCGAAGTTGATGTTGATGTAGGGATTGTAGGTGCTGGCGTTGTCGAACCCGACGCCGTTGGTTCCGCTGATCCAGGTGGCGTCGTTGTAGGGCTCATTGTCGCCACGCCAGGTGGTGCCGGTCGTGCCGGTCGGTATGATGGCCTTGGCTGGCGCAGTGATGTCGATGAGGGTTTGGGTGTTGAGAATTGTGGTGTTGCTGGTGAAGCGGGGATCTGTCCCGCTGAGGGTGTACCAGATCGAGCGGCCGTTGCTGAGGTCGCCGGAAAGCGTGAGCGTCGTTCCTGCCGGAAAGGTGCCGTTGATGAGGTTGGCGGTGGGCTCGGGGACGAACTGCCCGTCCATCCAGCTGAGGCGCGTCGTGAGCCAGTCCCGGAGGTGTTTGACCTCCCCTGAGTATCCCCCGAAGCGGGGCTGATTGGAAAAACGTCGGAAGTTGCGGACCTGAGCCTGGTTGAGCTCGGCAGCGTAATCGTCGACGATCTGCTGGACGTTAGCAGTGGTCCAGGACCCCTTGCGGAGCTCGAAGTAGCGATCGATGTAGAGTTGCCAGAAATCCTCGTTGTTGAAGAGCTGGTTCCACCAAGGAAAAGTGAAGTAGGAAGTGCCTCCGGACCAGGACCTCGAGTTGTTGTCCCGGCCATCTGTAGAATCCATGGAGCGGTCGAAGTCCCAGATAGGGCCAAACTCCATTTTACCTGCGCGGGTCTTGTAGAAATAGGTGCTCAGCCTGAGGGCATCGGCATTGAGCGCGAGGACATTGTGCAGGTGGTGATCCACCCAGGCTAGGGGATCGATGTAGTCATCGTAGTTGTTTCCGCTCAGCGAACTGTTCATGGCATTGAGGTAATCGCGGAGCCAGTTGGCCTGCTCCGTGGTGACGTCTTCCTCTTTTGGGTAGACCCAGCCGAGGGTTCTCCCGCCTGCGCTCAGTCCGCCGTCACCGGGATCGAGACGGTCGATTTTCATGATGTATCCGCCCGCAATTCCCGGCTCGCTGGAAACGCTGTCGGGCAGCCGCTCCACATCAACGCGATCCTTGTCGCGCGTGATTTTTTCCATGAAGGTGTAGACTCCGTCGTAGTCGAATGCGCTGCTTGTGCCGTAGCTCAGGTTGCCGCCGTTCGTGTTGAGAAAGAGCTCTACGAACCGAGTACGGACTGCGTAGCGCCCTGATTGGTTGCTCAGGTTGTAAATCAGGGCGTTTCGCATCAGCGAAGGGTCAAACTGGGATCGGGCGTTGAGGATCCAGTCGGATTCCTCCGGCATTCCAAAAGGGGAGATGTCTTTGTTTCGATTGTCCTCGTTCCAGGCCTCGATGCTGTAGGCTTTTTTCTCGAATCCAGAGGAAGAGGATCCCCGGGTCTTGTAGCCGCCGCGAGTGCCCAGAGCATAAGGCTTGTTCAGGGTGGTGATTCCGGTGTTTGGATCGGGCTCGAAAAAGGCAAAAAAGACATAGGCCTTTCCATTGCTTGCACTTGGACCACCGCTGAACCGCTCCATGACCACAACTGGAATATCGGAGGTGAACGAAGCGGCACTGGAGGCGAGCTCGATGTAAGCCTCCTCGATGACCGGACCCGCCGCTAGGCCGGTTTCATAGGCGCGGGCGCGAATAATCTGAGATGAAGTGATGCTGAGGGGTGATCCGTTGTAGAGAGTCGATGATGAGGTCGGCGTGTTCCCATTGGTGGTGTAGCGGATCTGAGCGGTGGGGGAGGAGACGGTAAGGCCGAGAGACAGAGAGCCGGTGAATCCGCGTCCGGGAATCGAGAAGACAACCGCTTCAGCGGGCAGGCCTTGGTTGGTGCCATTCGAGGTAGCGGGAGTGGAGTTTTGGAAATAATCGGCGGCTCCGAGACCGGGATTTGTGGCCGCGGTCGTGGCATTGAGCTGGGGGAGAATGAGAAGGTCGGAGCTGCCCAGCGTTCCGTTGAGTCCATGAATGGCGAGGACATTGCTTCCGGCGGCCACCAAGTTAAGATCTGCCGAGATATTGAAGTCATCAAAGACAACCGCGGCACTGTCCGGGTGATCTGAAGTGGCTAGAGAGTTCCACTGGGGGCTGGTCGGAGCCTGGGCGGAGGTCACCAGAGTTCCGTTGAGGTAGGCGGCAAAACCGTCGTCGTATTTCATGCGGAGCGTGAGAGACGTCAGGGTTGCGGGATCATCGACGGTGAAGGGAATACGGATGTAGACGCTTCCGATGATGTCATCCATCTGGGACTGCACATCGGCGTTGCTTCCGATGAGATTTCCATAATCGTAACCGACTCCGGTATTGGCGGGGGACCAGGAGGAATCGTCGAATAGCTTGTCCTGCCAGGAAGTTCCGATATCGGAGGTCGGGACCAAGAGAGTGCAGATGGAGTTTTCGGGAACGATGGTGACACTGGAGCCGCTCCCGGTTTGGGCCAGCCCATAGGAAAAGTCGTCGAACTGCTCCGGGTAGTTTGTGTAGTCGTGGGCGATGGTCTGGTCATCGGCTTCTACGAGCGCGAGGTAGCTCCCGGCATCCTTGCTGAGCTTGAAGTTGGTATGGAGTTCGCCACCGTCCCGATCCTTGTCGGAGGCAAAAACAATCAGAGATCCACCCGAGGGAAGAATGGTGCCGTCGGGCAGTTGCCACCTGTCGAGTTCACCCGGATCATTGGTGAGAAACCAGCCGCTGATGTCAACCGGAGCCGGATCGGGATTAAAGATCTCCATCCAGTCGGATGATTCTCCATCCTCATCGTAAAGGGATTTGTCATTGGAAGCCATGAACTCGACAATGACGGGAGCAGCGAAAGAGGTCATTGCCGAGAGGACGAGAATGGCGGAGGACGCGAAGACGAGGGAGTAGCAACGGATGAAGCCGGTGGGGGCCCATCCGCGGGAGAGCGGAGCATTCATAATTGGGAAAGGGGGGGCGGGACGGATGTGTGGTGTGTAGAGGCGATTCTAAAGCGCGATACCGGCAAGATCAACCTGTGAAATTTCATATTTTTCCAATGTTTCGTCCGTTTGGGCTGTTGCAGTTCCCGATCCTCGCTGTCATTCTTGCTCTAATTTGTATGCTGGCATAGCGCGGGGAGACGCACCCGGAGGACGGAAATTGAGAGACGAACTCTGGCCGCCCGGGAAAAATTTGATCAGCAGCACCTGCTCATCGAGCGTCTCGCCCGATCCCAAGATGTAAAACGAAGAAGAAATTGATGCGGCTTCCTACAAAATCCCCGCTCTCTAGAACGACTCTAATCCCGATCCCACCCACCTAGCGCATAAGGATGCTCTGGAGGCTATGGTCAACGCGACATCGTACTCGGAAAGGTTTTCGGTATCAATAGAAACTGGAATCGTTCAGCTCAGAATTCGGTGAAATACATCAGCGATGTCCGTTGAGATTTGAAGGGCTCCTTCTTGCAGATCTACTTATTTAAGAAGAGCTCACTCTGGACGACCAGGTGAACCAGATCGCGCAGGCGATTCCCGTTCGGCTTCATTTCCGATATGATCCGGTCTACTTCGCCTCGATCACCGGCTTCCAGCAAACGACCGGTAGCATAAGTCAGCATCTTCTCGGTGAGGCAGTGCACCACCTGTGGTTCTCGCTCCAGAAGCATGGCTTTGAATTCGATCAGGTCTTTAATCTCGCGTCCGTTTGCCAGGATCGCAGAGGGATCGATCGGCGCTACTTGTTTGGCCTTTTTGTCGACCTTCGGATAGTGATCCCGCCATCGCCCGATCGGGTCGAAACTCTCCAGAGCGAAGCCCATGGGATCGATCTTCTGGTGACAACTATTGCAAGCCTCCTGGTTGCGGTGCATTGCCATCTGTTCCTTCAAGCTCTTCACCCCGCGTAGATCGGGCGAAAGTGGTTCGACATCGGGTGGCGGTGGGGGAGGGGGTGTGCCGAGAATATTTTCGAGGACGAACACACCGCGGACAATCGGTGAGGTATCGACCCCGTTGGCGGTCATGGTCATGATCGCGGGCATGGTCAACAGCCCGCCACGTCGCTGATCTTCCAAGGTGACCTTACGCAAGTTCTCTCCAACTACCTTTTGCTTGTAGATTAGTTCACCGAGCCGGTTGTTCATAAAAGTGTAGTCGGAATCGATGAAGTCGCGGATCGAACCGTTCCGCTCAAGGACGTCGCGGAAGAACGCGTCGACCTGGGGGATGAGATCGTCCCTCACACGGAAGTAGTGTCCATACGGGCCTTTCTTATCTGGCTCCATGCGCCCCAGTTCGTAGAGCTTCAACCAGCGTTCGGGGAAATGGCGGACAAAGGCTGCGGCCTTCGGGTCTTTTAACATCCGCTCGACCTGTCGATCCAACTCAGCGCTATCCGACAGCTCACCTGCGCGGGCGAGTTTCATGAGCGCTTCGTCGGGCATCGATGACCAGAGAAAGTAGCTCAGACGCGAAGCGAGGGCGAAGTCGTCGAGCTTGCCGGGTTCCTGCCGCAGATAGACGAAGTCGGGCGAACAGAGCATCGCGGCGTAGGCACCTTTCATCGCTTGCTGGCGCGAATTCCCGTCGGCCTCAAGCTGCGCTGCAAGATCGACGAAGGTCTCTACTTCGTCGAGTGTAACGGGTCGCCGGTAAGCCCGCTCGGCGAAGGCGCGAAAGAGTTTTTTCAGATCCGCTTCTTCAATCGCACCGGTCCCGTAAAGTGCAGTGTGACTCTTGGGCGGCCACTCGCGGGAGACGGGCTCGATTCGGAAGCTGTGCACGCGAAGGGTCGGACCAAGATAGCCCTTTCTGAACAGTGCCTCCGCGACCGGCTTCTTGAACCCTTTTTGCTTCCGGTCAATTTTCTCATACTCCTCGGGATACCATTGCTCGAGCAGGACGTGGAAGGCGTTGTGCTGGAACAATGGACCATTTTCCCACCCAATCCAGGCGCTCCATGGATCGTCGATCCAGGTCTCGAAAGAGAATGTCCGCTTCTTGCCATCCCCGGGCAGGGTCCAGTGCTTGACTCGATGGTGCCGTTCTCCGCGTTTATGCTCGAAGCGCTGCAGATAGAGTCCGACTTCGAAAGGTTCATCGAGGTTCGTTCGTCCCTGGTGAACGAGCTTGCCTTCCCGGACGGTCCAGTTTCCCCACGCTCCCTCCTTCGGATTATGAGCGGAGACCTCAACGCTGATCCGATAGTGTGCCGGTCGGTGCATTCCACCGTGATGCTTGTCCGGCCCGATCCGGTTGTAGCGGTCCCAGCGCTGAAACACTTCGTCATAGGGATCCGCCTTTGCCCGCTGATACTTGCCGAGGCTATCGCCATGCAGCGATTTCACGGAGATGGGCGCGGTGAAAGTCTCCGCCTCGAAGGGCTTCTCGGGCTTGTCATGCGTCGCCATCTCGATGGTTTCCTCGGCGGCGTCGATCAGCATTTTCAGAAGGAAGTCGGACATCACCAATTGCTGGCCGATGGTGTCGAAACCCTCAGCCTCCTCGTCGTCCTGAAAACTCCGCGTTGGCTCGATCGTTTTCTGGGCGGTGATGCCGTTACCATTGAAGTCGTAGAGCCCGGAAACTACGGCGGGTTCAAAATCGGGGTGGTTGAGGTGAAATAGGTCCCGCAGCGTGTTGCGAATTTCGAACTTGTTCAGTCGCCGGATCACCGCCTGGCCCCCGGTGCTCTTCCGCGCCGCGTAGGCTTGCCGGAGCACAGGTGTCAGGGCCTCGATCACTTTCGCGGTCTCTTCGAAGGGCGGTTGCGGTTTCTTCTGCGGCGGCATTTCACCCAGGTTGAGTTGATCCAAAATGCCCTGCCAGATTTCAAGGGTATTTAGGTCAGTGAGATCGGACCCGAGGGTGTCGTAGCGGTAGTCGGCCTTTTGTTTCTTGGCGCCGTGGCATTCGAAACAATACTGCTTGAGGAATGGTTGGTGGGATTTCAGCGATTGGTCCGCACGTGCCACTTCACTGCAGGCAAGCAGTCCCGTTAGTAGCAAGAGTGTCGTTCGTCGAATCATATTTACTTTACTTTTTTTCGCCATCCGGACGAGCTTGGGCATTGGGTGAAAAGTCCAGCGCTCGCAGGAAAATCATTTCGGGCGCTCGGGCGAGAATCCTACCATCGCTTTCGGACTTCCGCCTCGCTTCCTGCCACTCGGGATCTGCAGCGAAGGCTTTCCAGTTTGCGTCCGCCTGGATCCGGTTGGCGTGATGAATGAGGTAGATAAGCGTGTTTGCTGAATCCGGAGTGTCGAATGGCGTCCAGTAGCCGACGTTCTTCATGCCATGCTGATTGAAAAGCGCCGCAGTGTGATTCTGAAAACGCTGGTTGAGGCGTGCGAGCTTGTCCGGCTTTGTGACATAGGTGCGGAGCTCGAAGACCCCACCTACTTGGTCGATCGCGTCGCGGACCCGGGCCGAGTATTCGGTCTCTTTCATGAAGATGCTGGTTGGTTTTTCCGCAAGCAGCCCTTGAAATTCCGGTTGGTCGAGCACGGCGTCCCACTCGCGGTCGTTATTGAACCGGGTCCAGTTCTCATAAGCGGCATACCGCGATGGATGCTTCAAAATGTAGATGAAGCGGCGACGTTTCTTCGCTGGCCCCTCGGTGGGCATCCAATAGCCGATCGCTTCCAGTCCATGCTTTTTTAAAATACGGTCGGTGTGTTCGCGAAATCGTTTTACCAGATGTTGCAGCCGATCTTTGTTGGCGGAATAGATTCGCAACTCGTAAACCGGACCTTCCTGCAGACGCCGGGCTGGTTTTGGTTCCGGCCCGGGTGGGAGGGCATCGCGAGCAAGCTCCGAGCCCAGGACCACCGACTCAGGGGCGCGGAAGATCCACGCCATGTTGTCGGATATTTTAAAACTGGCATCGTGACCCGCGATGTAGATTTCGTCATCGCCGAAGGGTGATTTGCAAAAGGTGCGCGGCGAAACCAGCAGTTGTTTGCCGACCTCGTAGCGATTGTTCACCTCCAGCACACGATAGCTCCGGTCAGCCCGCCGCACCGCATAGGGCGCCCCGGCATAGAGGGCGCTGCCCTTCCAACGGAGATGGTTTTTCGGGCCGCGGATATTTCCTTGGAACCCGATGATATGGACGATCTCACCTGTCGCTGGGTCGGTGAATGGATAGATCATGTTGTGCGCGCCGAGTGTGTAGGTGACTTCGACTCCCAGGTGTTTCCTCATTAGATCAATGATCCGCACTTCGTCATGCAGCGTGTAGCCGCCCCTGCCATCAGGATCGAGTCGCTTGACTTCGCTGGCGGAACGTTCGCCCGGGGCCCAGATGAAGAGCAGCGAATCGCCCGCGCCATTCGGATTGGGGACACGTGTCAGGCCGCGGATTCCACCCACATCGGTATCGGTGTCCTCGAACAGTTCGAAGATCTCGCGGAAGCGGGGCCGCTCGCCATCGATGCGCTGGTAGATCGAATCGCCTTCGGAGAAGAAGAGCGAACCGTTGGCCTGAATGATGCCCAAGGGGCGTGTCCGGAAGCTACCGTTGGTGAGGAACGGATGCTCCAAGTTGCGGTCCCAACGTATCCGGCCGGGGGCAGAGGGATCGTAGACCCCGGAGATGATTCCGGGATTGCCTAGCGACAGAAAGATTCGCTCCGCGCCGGTCACCTTGTCGCGATACATCTCCATGTCACGCGGCACCCAGCGCACCCCGCCGGCACTCGAGCCGTGCCTCACCAAGGTGTGCGTCCACTTTCCAGAGGCGTCGTCGCGCACCCATGCAGAAACGGCTCCGCCGCGCTCGAAGTTCGCGCCCGCCGCCATCACCAGCAGGGTCTCAGGTTGGTCCAGTGTTTTTCCCTCTGCATCACGGGTGAAGGTGATCGATTTGAGGATGTTGCCCTTCATGTATTCGAGCCCGAGAGCATCGTTCGACTTGCCCATGTCCAAGTCGACCTGCCATTGCTCCTCTGGGGCATCGAGACGCAACACCTGTGCCGATTGTCGCTGCCCCTCCGGTGGGATGACCCACCGGGCATCGACCCAGTAGCCGTTGGATGCGAAGAGCATTCCTTTGTGTGAGGCGAG
>JAPKDJ010000131.1 GCA_026421245.1 Akkermansiaceae bacterium
AGGATCAGTGGTCGCAGTTTCGCGGCCCCGGCGGGAACGGCCATAGCCGGTCGACCGCGCTGCCCCTCGAGTGGGACGATAGAAACATCGTGTGGAAGACTCCGATCCACGATCGCGGTTGGTCTTCCCCCGTCATCTGGGGCGATCAAGTCTGGATGACCACCGCCACAAAGGAGGGCCACAAATTGTTTGCGGTGTGCGTGGACAGAAAGACCGGTAAGGTTGTTCACGACCTTCTGATATTCGAAGTGGAATCGCCGATGGCGATAACTCCTGACAACACCTACGCGACACCCACCCCGGTAATTGAGGAAGGGCGAGTCTACGTTCACTATGGGACCTATGGGACCGCCTGTCTGGACACCCAGTCAGGAGATATTCTGTGGTCGAGACGCGATCTCAATTGTGATCACGAATTTGGGGCCGGGCCGGCAAGTTCTCCGGTTCTGGTTGGCGATATCCTCGTGTTCCACGTCGACGGTCGCGATGTTCAATATATCATCGCCCTCCAAGGGGCGACCGGCAAGAACGCCTGGAAGACGGAGCGCTCGGCCGACTTCGACAAGGTCCCGGTCCACCAGCGAAAAGCCTACGGCATGCCCGCTCTCGTTCCGCGCGGAGATAAGCAACAGATGATCAGCGTCGGCGCTAAAGGTCTCTACTCCTACGACCCGAGCAACGGCGAGGAATTGTGGAAAGTGCACCACCGCGGATGGTCGATTTTCCCGAGGCCCGTGTATGGGAATGGGCTGGTCTTTGCCACTATCGATCGCGATCGGCCCGAACTTTGGGCCATTCGACCCGACGGCTCCGGTGATGTGAGCGACACTCATGTCGTCTGGAAGAAGACGCGCCGGATGCCTCAGCGGGCCTCGCCACTGCTAGTTGGAAAGTTGCTCTTCGTGATGGATCGAAACGGCTACCTATCCTGCCTCGAGGCAAGCAGCGGCGAAGAGATCTGGCAGCAACGCCTCAAGGGGAGGTTTTCCGCCTCGCCAGTCTATGCAAACGACTGCATCTATTTCTTCAATGAGGAGGGCGCTTGTACGGTGATCAGATCTGCAAGTGAGTTCGAGATCTTGGCGACCAATATCCTCGGGGATGGGGAGCAATTAATGGCCAGTCCGGCCATGGATGACGACGCATTTTACATTCGAACAGCGAAGCATCTATACCGGATTGAGTAAACCGCCGAATCAGCAGATTGATGCTGCCTCCCTCGCCTTGAACTGCGAGTTTCCTTGCGCTAATTGCCAGAAAATTTGTTTTGTTCGCTTCCGCGGTAGAGTCGCCTTGCCCGAAGGCCAGACGACGCCCCCACAGATCCGGACGCGTCCCTCAGACCGCGGTGCTGTCTCTCACAGCCTGATGTCATTCTTGTGACGGTTACTCACCACCGAGGCGCGATATCGTCTTGTTTTCAAAGGGGTGGACGGTTCGGTGGTTTGGGCCGCCTGTGTAATTGTAAAGCGATCGTCATCCCCTCTAACCCCGACCGACAGGCGCCCTGGGGACAGCGGAGCTGAAAAGCAATTTTCTAGCAATGAGTTCCGTTCCGGACAATGCTTACCGATACAGTTCCACCCCACTCATATCTACCCGAAACACATGCTTCCCCGCTTTCTTCTCTTCGCGCTCTACGTCTTCGTTTCGCCGAATCTTGGCGAGGCAGCAGATCGCCCTAACATTGTCATTTTTTTCACCGATGATCAGGGGACGCTCGACGCTGGCTGCTACGGATCGGACGATATCGACACGCCGGCCATCGATGATCTCGCAGCAAGCGGGGTGCGGTTCACCCAGGCCTACGCGCACGTGGTGTGCTGCCCTTCCCGGGCGGCACTGATGACCGGGCGGCACCCGCAGCGCTCAGGGGTCGTGAACTGGACGCAGGGTGATCGGAATGACTCCGACTCCGCGAATGTGAATATGCCAGCTTCGGAAATTACGTTGGCCGAGGTTCTCAAAGCGTCGGGGTACAAAACGGCGATCTTTGGAAAATGGCACCTCGGGGCGAAGACGGGTCACGGACCGCTCGACCAGGGATTTGACAGACACTTTGGGCACCTCTCCGGTTTTATCGACAACTACCGCCACCACTTCATGCACGGTCGCGGATATCACGACCTCTACGACGACAACGAGGAGATCGAAGGTAAAGGCAAATATTTTCCAGATCTGATGACCGGAGAGGCACTCAAGTATGTCGACGAAAACAAAGGGTCGCCGTTCCTGATGGTGGTCTGTTTCAATCTCCCGCATTACCCGGAGCAGGCGGATGAGAAATTTGTGAAGCGCTATGCAGATTTAGAAATGCCGAGGAGCTCCTACGCTGCGGTAGTTTCGACGGTAGACGATCGGATCGGTCGGATCGTAAAGAAGTTGGAGGACTTGAAACTGCGCGAGAAAACGGTGCTGATCTTCATGAGCGACAACGGGCATTCCGCCGAGAACAAGGGTCCACTTACGATGGAGAATCACAAAAGCGGCTACCCGAAAGGCCACTACTACAGCGCGAATGGCGGCGGTGGAAATACCGGGAAATGGATCGGCCACAAAGGCCAATACCTCGAGGGCGGGATCCGGGTGCCGGCGATCATCAGCTATCCCGGGCGCGTTCCTAAGGGTGAAGTGCGCGAAGAGGCGATCACGGTCATGGATTGGTTTCCGACCGTGCTCGACCTGTGCGGCGTCGCGAAACCACCGATCCCAATCGACGGCAAGAGCGTGCTCCCTTTGATCGATTCCAAAGAAACGAAGAGCGAACACGGGGAGTTCCATTGGGCATGGACGAACGGGTGGGCGGTGCGCGAAGGGCCGTGGAAGCTGATCGGGGCGCGTGACAAGGGGAACCTGCTAGTGAATCTCGAGGACGAGGAGCCGGAGAGGAAGAATTACCTCAAAGAGAAACCGGAGGTGGCGGCGCGGCTTCTGGAGATGCATCTCGGCTGGCTCCAAGAGGTTACGCCGGTGAAATGACATCCGATCAGGTTATTTATTCGATCCGAACCGGGATGGCGGGAGGGCTTTGAAGCCACCTACTGCTAGGAATTACCGGAGCGGAGGGGGGAGAAAGGGGGGGTAGGTTTGGCCGCGGGATTTGTTGGGAACTTTCTATTACTGCTGGAATTTTCGATAGGCAACACCTTGGCAGTATTTCAATCCATTTCGAATTCAGTTGTCGGAAGATTGTTTTAACGGAAAACTTCAGCGTCTTTTCTTATGAACTTTCCTGATTTAGCAAAGCTCCTCGAAGCCCGGATTGCTGTGATTTCCGATCATGGATTCCGTGACCGGGATCCCGGGGCTCACCTTGTGGCTCTCAAGAGTGTGAGCGAAGCGATCGTTTCTTGGCATGAAGCACACCGGAGTGAGATTGATGGGAATCTGGACCACTTTCTCACCGGAGCGAGTTTCCAAAAGGCACTTCTCTATCTTGAGACAGGGACGCGGCGGCCCTGCGGGGAGTGAGGTGGTGCGACTGTTAGGAATTTGCTTTTTGGCGGGAGGGCCTTGAAGCCGCCCTTGGACCGGAGCGGACGGGGGTGAAAGGGGGGTGTTCGTGTCCGCGGGGTGTAGTGTGGTTGGGTGGGGGGAATCTGGGCTGGTGGATGGTGGTGGGGCTGTTGATCCGTGCCGGTAAGCCGTCGGATGACAGCAAGAATAGTCTCCGACCGACCCCTTCGGAGACCTGATGTGGAAGTAGAGCCAACCGGAGGGATGCAATTCTACGGCTTCGAGTCGACGGACCAACCTTTGGTCTTTGGGTGGATCCATCCATAGTAGGGATAATAATCCCATTCCACCGGGCCGCCGGTTACACGGGGATCTTGTGTGTCCTTCAGGTGATCGAACAGTCGCCGTCGCAGGGATTGTTGCACGTCCAGCATCTCGATGGCTCCCGCCACGTTCTGCATCTGGCTGGGGTCATTCCTGAGATCGTACAGCTCCTCGGTGGGACGCATGCCGAAGGCGAGATGCGCTAACCGAGCCACCCCGTGTTCATTGCGGTGCTCCATCATAAAGGTCTTTGTCGGTGACATGTCGATCTCGCCGAAGGGAATCCGGCGGGCGCAAACGGTAGGATCCGGGGAGCCGGACGGCCAACGAGTGGGTTCGAAGTTGTAGATATAGAGATAGTCCCTGGTCCGGATGGCCCGACAGGGGTAGCCCTTGCCGCCTTTGCGACAGCCGTCGTGCCGTTCCATTGCGACATAGGCGGCCTTCCGTTCCCGGACTTCGTTCTTGCTGAAAACATCCATCAGGCTACGGGCCGTCATCGTCGGTGGAGGTTTCAAACCGGCTGCTTGCAGGAAGGTCGGGGCGAGGTCGCTGAGGTTCATGAGAGCATCGACATCACGACCGGGATTTTGAATACCCTCGGGCCAGCGTATCGCCAGCGGTACCCGTGAACCGGCATCGTAGAGGCTGGCTTTGGCCCGTGGAAACGGCATGCCGTGATCACTGGTGACAACCACGATGGTGTTGTCCAACTGATTGGTCTCTTCGAGCGCACGTATGGCCCGGGAGACCATTTGGTCGAAGTGTTCGATTTCCAAGAAGTAATCGAGGATGTCGCTTCTCACGACGTCATTGTCCGGAAAGATCGGTGGCACGATGACCTTGGCCGGATCTTTTCCGGTCCGTCTTCCCGCTCCGTCCTCATATCCGCGATGCGGTTCGTGCGTCCCCAGCCAGAAGCAGAACGGGTGATCAGTTGGAATCTGGGTCAGGAACGTCTCGAAGTTTCCGGCATAGTCCTTGTTGGACATCCCCTTGAACGGTGGCTTCAAATTCCTCCCTGCAAATTCGGGTCCGGCCGGATTGACAGTGCGACCTCCTGGCTCAAGCCTGCCTGGACTCCAACCTTTGCCGGTGTAACCAATGAAGTAACCGGCGTCCTGAAGCAGCCCGGTGTAGGTGGCAAACTTCTCCGGTAGAGTGCTATGGATGTTGCCGGCCTCTTCCAACCGCCAAATCGGCTGCCCGGTGAGAATGGCGCTGCGTGAAGGACCGCAGGTGGGCGCATCGCAAAAGGCATGGGTAAACCGAAGGCCTTCCCGGGCAATGCGATCAAACGCCGGAGTTTGCACCACCTGATCGCCGTTGGCGCCTGTATGCGCGTAGGACTGATCGTCGGAAATGCAGAACAGGATGTTGGGCCGCGCGGCCAATACTGGAGCCGTACTGCATAGCACAAGCAACGCTATGTAGGCTGAATTGACGATTTCTCTCATTGGTTTTTCTTAATGGTTTTCTTGTTTCGCCGCATTGTACGCTACCCGGCAAGAAAGTTGAGTCCAATTAAATTTCTAGGTGAACCATCGATCTCCAAGAATGGGTCCCGTGGAGAATATATGAAACGCAGAAAGTTTTTTGGCACTTCGCAGGCTGGATTGGCGCTTACACGAATGAAGGCGGGTGTGAGTTTAAAAATCCCTCTCTCCTATTCAAATCAAAGAAAAAATTCGAATAAAAAGGAATCAATACAATGAAAATGAAAGCAATCATCAGAGCTGTCGTCGTCACTGCTAGGAATTTGCTTTTGGCGGGAGGGCCTTGAAGCCGCCTTTGGACCGGAGCGGAGGGGGGAGAAAGGGGGGTGGTGTGCCTCTGGTGCGCATGGGGTAGTGTTTGATCGAGCGCCTAAGCTTCGTCGTTCAACTCGTCGAACTTGGCTTTCATAGTGGGGTTGCCGC
>JAPKDJ010000063.1 GCA_026421245.1 Akkermansiaceae bacterium
GCAAGGGAGAATTTCCTAGGAACCTTCAGATGATTAGGTTCCTACGATCTTCTTATATTGCTTGAGAGTGCCTTCAGTCGTGCTGCACCATTTCCTAACCGCAGGATGTAAAGACACGCGGGAAGGCGAAAATCAAAACCATCATCACTTCGGCTCGGTTAGATCAAGACAAATGGCCTGACCCTTGTTCGTGCGGGCAAAGAATTTGCCTTCTCCAATTGCCAAAGGAGCCCAGCAGAGTTTGGTAAGGACTTCATGACGACCGGTTTCGGTGAAACCTTTTTCGGTCGCTTTTCCAAAAACAAGATGGCCGGTTTCGGTGAGGACAACGGTGGTTTCACCAATTTGAGCAGTCGATCCACGGGTTCCAGGGAGGGAATGTTTCCAGAGAATGTCTCCGGTTTTCATATCCATGCGGTAGAGCTCGGTGTTGTAGCGCTTATCGCCAAAGCATCCCACGAGGTCATCACCCATGAGGAAGGAATTTTGGAAAATCATAGGGAGGTCACGGTTGCGATGAACGATCTTAGGCTTGAGTTTGGAGATATCGATCACGGCATAGCCCATATTGTATCCGGAAGAGAAATGAAGGAGACCTCCCAGGACGGTGGGATTTGACGCATTAACATCGTAGGGAGTGCGCCATTCGAATTCGTAAAGCACCTTGCCCTTGGTGGTGAGATCATATCCAACAATACTACGGCCATGGAAAACCACCGCGGCGTCTTTTCCCATATGCTGATAAAAAACAGGCGCTGAATAACCGGGACGAGCAACATTCTCCGACTGCCATTTCACTTTTCCGGTCGTTTTGTCCAAAGCAACCATTGCTCCCTTTTTCGAGCAGGGAAGACAGATCAGAAGATCTTTGTAAATGAGAGGGGACGAGGAATATCCCCAAGTTGGTTTATTTCCAGAAAGATCATCCTTAAAATGGACCATCCATTTTTCATCTCCGGTTTTTAAATCGTAACAGGAAAGACGACCGGCTTTCGAAAGATTGTAGACCAGATCACCATGAATGGTAGGTGTCGCGCCCGGTCCGCCATCGTAATATTTGGGTGCAAGCTGTTCATCGTAGGTCTTTTTCCAAATGACATCACCGGTCTTAGCGTTAAAACACCAGAGTGTGTCTTTATCGTTCGTATTGCCCACTGTGAGCGCCCGGCCCTGATCAATGACGAAACTAGAACAGCCACGACCGATCTTAGCCTCCCAGAGCTTACTGGGGCCCTCTTTCTGGATTTTGGTAGGAATGTTGCCTTCTGCGGTGCCATTGCCGTTAGGACCAAGATACGAAGCCCAAGGCGAGGCCTGAGCTATTCCGAGAATGACAAAAAGGAGGATGAAACTTTTCACGCCCGATCTATACTGCAAAGATGAGGCTATGCCAAATAAAGGGAGTTTTATTGGAAGTTTTTCACGATTGGTACGGGGAGTGAATAGCTCATTTTTTAATTCTTCTTCTTCTTCTTAGTGCGAATAACTGGTTAAATTTACTGTTCCACGTTAGAGTGATCAGGGTTCCACCGGTGGAATAAGTGGTGAGAAGGACTGTGGTAGTGATCTTAAAAGTCGAAGAACTTTGGGAATTTCTTAAATTAGTCACCTCTGCCAAGATCTTTTTCACAGGGTTGCTGGCTGTTGTATGGAAAAGCTGACGATGAATACTTCCGAAGATGAAAAATGGCTCCGCATTGCTCTTGGCGAAGCTGCGAAGGGGATCGGGCTGACTTTACCCAATCCCCCTGTTGGAGCAGTCATTGTCAAAGACGGAGTTGAATTGGCGCGCGGTTGGCATCGCAAGTGGGGAACGGACCATGCCGAGAAGGATGCCCTTTCCAGGCTGAAGCCTCGCGAAGCTGCCGGAGCCACTGCTTACGTGACTCTGGAGCCATGCAGCACCCATGGTCGCACTGGAGCCTGTGTGGAGGCTTTGATTGAGGCTGGAATTGTCAAAGTAGTTTACGGATCCAGAGATCCAAATCCCGTTCACGCCGGTCGGGCGGATCCAATTCTGGCTGGGGCTGGGATTGAGATTAGGTCCGGCGTATGCAAAGAGGAATGTGATCATCTCATTCGAGGATTTACGATGGTGCAAAATGAAGGTCGGCCTTGGGTCATTGCGAAAACGGCGATGTCCTTGGATGGCCAGATTACGCGACCGGCGGGAGAAAAACAATGGCTCACCGGACTAGAGGCGCGCGAGCAGGTTCAGATTTTGCGGGGTGAGGTTGATGCCATTGTGACATCCGGCGAAACGCTCCGGCAGGATGATCCAGCATTGACGATTCGAAGCGACAAGATTTCATCAGAAAAAGTCCAGCCTTGGAGGGTTGTCTTGACTCGCGGAGAAATCGAATGTCGGAATTATCAGCTCTTCACTGATGATCATCGGGACCGTTCCCTGTTGTTCCGAAACAAATCATTGTACGATGTTCTTCGTAGATTAGCCGGGGAGAAAGGAGTGACGACTGTTTTGCTCGAAGCCGGGGGCGAACTTCTGGGTTCCTTTTCCGATGAGGGGCTAATCGATGAATGGGTCGTTTACCTTGCACCCATGGTGGTAGGTGGCCCAAAGGCAGCCTTGGGAGGGCAGGGGACAGCAATTTTAGAGGAGCGTATTTCTTTAAAAGACATTACTATTCAACAGGTTGGGAAAGATATTTGTGCTCGTGGAATTGTAGATCGCACGGGACCCGACGTGCCGCAACGTTAGCCGAACATCTGGGTCCAATGACTTCCGTATCTCCCAAGTCCAATTCGTTTGTGGCCGGCCTTGAACATATTCTTGTGGTGACCGGGGGAGTAGAACCATCCCTTATTGGCAGAGGCAGGGGATTGTGATCCCATATAAATATTTTCTCCGCTTGCCTTTGTGCCTTCATTGGTAGCCCGGTCCCAGGGAGTCTTTTTTCCGGGGACAGGGGACTCATGGGCAAAGAATCCCCCTTTGTTCATGTCTTCCGAATGTCCTCGGCTGGCGTCACAAAGTTTAGAGTCGATCATGAGCGCATTGAGGCCAAGGAGGATGCGCCATTCATTAACTTCGTGAATTCCCTCGCGTTCGGCAGCGGTTACTTTTTCTTTCTCCGCGATCTTGTCGTTTTCCTTCATGATGCGAAGGCCGTCAGGAGGTAATCCACCGAAGGAAGCGATGGTGTCTTTTTCGGTTTGAAGAATCATTTTTTCAGCCGGATTCTCGTCATGAAGGACTGCCGTTTCGACAATGGCGTCGCGAAATTTGGCAAGGATGAGAATGATTTTTCGTTGTTGTTCGAGAGCAAGAGGTGCTGTTGCGAAAATTTCTTTGGTGCTCGGCATGATGAGCTTTTTAAGCGCTTTGACCGCAGGCATGCTCGTGCTCTTTAAAAGAGGCTTCATAGGTCCGTCGCCAAGTCGGTAAATTTCCATGAATGCAGCCCGATGTTTCTGGATTTCGCGGTTCGCTTCGGTCTTGGGCTCGCCCGTGAATTGAGCCTTCACGAATTCTTGATAATCCTTGAGGTACTTGCCCAGGAGTTGTGGCCAGGTGCGATCGTATTCCTTTAAGATGGCTTCCAATTCCTTATTCTCCAGATCCTTCAGATCTTCGACAAGTTCCTTGAAACCTTTTCCAGATTCAATGGAGGCCTGAAGCCGAACGAATACCTCGTTCGTGGTGAGAGTGGCAGCATTTGCTATAAGTGACGCAAGTGCTAGGAGAAGGAAGGAAACGAGTTTCATGAGCCGGTCAGTGGTTTCAAATGTTACCATTCAAAATGCCTTTGTCGTTGGAAAAAGCCTTCTTCCTTGTGAGAAGAGAGCCTCTTGATGGGGGTGTTGGGGATTAATTAACGGCACCTTCTGCGAGTGTTTCCGTAACGTGAATGGCTGTAACGTTCGCCAATCAGACGACGTTCCAATTGACGTTGCGTCGCGATACGATGCTCACGCTCCTGGTAGCGTCGCAGCTCATAACTACTAAAACTCCCTGATTGGTAGTGCTTTCCGTGGCGAACGCGTTTCGAATAGATGGGAGAACCACAGGGGTGATAGCCGCTGATGTAAATTTCAGTGCTGGAACAATGATGATTTCTGCGGTGGGACTGGGCCGCAGCAGGAAGAGTGAGACCAGCGGTCAAAAGGGTGGCAGTGAGGAGGAGGAGTTTTTTCATTTTCTTGTTTATTTGGGGTTAACTGGTGCTGGGGTGTGTGACGTAGGGAATCGGAAATGAATTCACAAAAAATCATTTTTCAAGGGTCTCAGGGAAAAGAGAGAGTGCTTCGAAAACCAACGATGCTTTATAATGAATGAATTCCAAAAACGTGGTCTAATCAGACAGATAAAAATATTACTTCAGGGCACTTCTGGTAAGCTCATTGCATAAAAATAAAGCGAGATTTCCCTGTTTCAGCGTTGTCCATGAACCTTATGAACGAAGGCTCAAAAAACTGTCCTGAAAAAGAAGAAACCACCAAGCGAACATACAAAACTCATGAGGATGCATTGAAGACTGGAACCTCCGAGGGGGGCGTCGCGACCGCCATTCACGAGAGTTCCTACGGACTGGCCCAAATCGAATATGCTATAAAAGCAGCATCAAGATAATCCTGTAAAAAGATTCACGATTCGTTAATTAACTGATGAAGAGTAAGTTACCCGAAGAGATGACACGGATTTGTATTTTTCTTAAAAGTTTAGACAGGTTCGCTTATTTCGAACGTTTCTATTAGCGTAACAATGATTGTTGTTGCGTGTGTGCTCAACAGCGGTTCGTCCTTCGGGAGGGATCGCTGTTGTTAATTATGGAGGTACTAAAAAGCGACCTATTCTCCTTTTGCCCATCCGCTTGTCTTTGCGGAGATTTTTGCTAGCTTCCGACCTCGTTCATGTATCGCTATCCTAAAGAATACGACGTCCTGGTAATTGGGGCTGGTCACGCCGGAGTTGAGGCCGCCTTGGCCGCTGCTCGTCTTGGAGCCTCCGTGGCTATGTTGACTCAGAATCTCGATACTATCGGGCAGATGAGCTGCAATCCTGCGATTGGGGGATTAGCCAAAGGACACATGGTCCGCGAGATCGATGCTCTCGGCGGAATTATGGGCGAGAATACCGATGCCACTGCCATCCAGTGGCGTATGCTTAATACTGGGAAAGGTCCCTCGGTTCGTGCTCCCCGAGCCCAATGCGACAAGAAAGCCTATCAGTTTCGGATCAAACGAATCATTGAGGGAGCCACGGGTCTCGACCTCCACCAGGGAAATGTCGCTACCATTCTCGTGGAGAATGACGAGGTGAGAGGTGTGCAAACTTCTCTCCAAATGGAGATCCGCGCTAAGAGCGTGATTCTCTCCGCCGGAACCTTCATGCGCGGGCTTATGCATGTGGGCTTAAAAAATGAAAAAGGAGGCCGCATGGGCGATGCCACTTCAATCATTTCTGAGTCGCTCAAAGAGCTCGGATTCGAGATTGATCGCTTCAAAACTGGCACGCCCTGCCGCCTCAATGGTCGCAGCCTCGATCTCTCCAAATGCGAGAAGCAGGAAGGGGACACGCCCCCTTCCTTGTTCAGCTATCACCCGAATCTCATCGATAAGGAGAAGGACGATATCTTTACTCTGAACCATTGGGCCGATTCCAAGTTCCACGTGGAACAAATTCCTTGCTGGATCACTTGGACTACGCCCAAGACTCATGACATCATCCGCGACAACCTCGATCAATCTCCCATGTATTCGGGTAAGATCGAGGGTGTCGGTCCCCGCTACTGCCCGTCTATCGAGGACAAGGTAGTCCGCTTTTCCGAAAAGGAACGCCATCAGGTCTTTCTTGAACCAGAGGGCCGCCACACCCTGGAATATTACGTGAACGGTGTTTCGACCTCACTTCCATACGAAGTACAGCTCGATTTCCTCCGCGCCATCCCCGGACTGGAGAACTGCGAAATTCTCCGCCCGGGATACGCGGTGGAATACGATTACTGCCCGCCGACCCAGCTCAAGTCCACCCTTGAGACCAAAATAATCTCCGGCCTTTACTTCGCTGGACAGATCAATGGCACTTCGGGCTACGAGGAGGCCGCCGGTCAAGGTCTGCTCGCTGGAGCCAATGCCGCCCTTAAGGTAAAAGGGGAGGGGGAGTTGATTCTCGGACGCGACGAGGCCTATCTGGGCGTCATGATCGATGACCTCGTCACCAAAGGCTGCACCGAGCCCTACCGCATGTTTACTAGCCGAGCTGAATACCGCCTGCTCCTCCGGCAGGATAATGCCGACGAGCGCCTCAGCCCTATTGCTACGAAGCTGGGACTTTTGAAAGGAGATCATGCCACCAACTTTGCTTCCAAGAAGGCTCAACTCCAAGAAGCTCGGTCCTTCATTCGAGCCACCACTCACGAGCATATAAAGCTCGATCATTGGTTCCGTCAAAGCGGTCATGGTTGGGAAAATCTACCTGATGAAATCCGGAAAAAGTTCCACGTGGAACTTTGGCCCATCCTTGAAGCTGATTTTAAGTACGAGGGCCACATCAACCGCCAGCAGCAAGAGGTGAATCGCTTCAAAAAACTGGAGTCTGCAGTCATTCCCGAGGATATGGATTATGAATCCCTCTCCGGTCTAAAAGCCGAGGCCCGCCACCGCTTTGGCGAGATTCGCCCCCATACCCTTGGTCAAGCCGCTCGCATCTCAGGAATTACTCCGGCCGATGTCACCCTTTTGATGATTTTTCTCGAGAAGCAGCGCAAAGCCAAAGAGCTAAAAGCATAAGAGACTTTGTCTTTCTAGTCGTCTCCTGTCAGAGTCTTCCGTATGACCCTGCGGAACTTCTTCTTCGCTCTTTTTACCCTCCTCGCGTTCCCAGCCTCAGCCCGGCCCAATATCCTCGTCATCCTCACCGATGACCATCGTTATGATGCCATGGGCTTCCTTGGGCATCCTTTTCTCGAAACTCCCCATCTCGACCGTCTCGCCGCCGAAGGGGTTCATTTCAAAAACGCCTACGTTACGACTTCACTCTGCTCACCAAGCCGGGCCTCCATTCTCACCGGCCTATACGCACACAATCATCGAGTCGTCGACAACTACAATCCGGTTAGCGAATCCCTGACTTTCTTCCCTGAGCTCCTCCAGAAATCCGGCTACCAAACCGCCTTTATCGGGAAGTGGCACATGGGCGATAGCGAGGAGAAGCAACGCGGATTCGACCATTGGCTCAGCTTCGCAGGACAGGGGGTCTACGTTCCCGATCCCTCCATGCTCAAGGCCAAGGGCCGCTTCGTCCCCCAGGCCACCAATTCAGGTTTCAATCTCAACGGGAAAAAGATCCCCCAAAAAGGCTACATCACCGATGAGCTCACCGATTATGCCGAAGACTGGCTTGGGCAGAAAGACGAAGAAAAACCCTTCCTCCTCTACGTCTCCCACAAGGGTGTTCACGCCGATTTCCTCCCGCCCGATCGCCATGCCTTCAAATACGAAAAGGTTGAGATTCCGACCCCTCCCACACCGCTCACCACTCCCGATCTTTTCACTGATCCGCCAATGTGGGTTCGTAATCAGAACAACAGTCGTCATGGAGTCGAGTTCGCCTACTACACCGGAGTCGATATGAAGAAATACTACCGCCGCTATTGTGAGGCTCTTTTGGCCGTCGATGACAGCGTGGGACGCCTGATCGCCAATCTTGAGAAAAGCGGGGAGCTTGAAAACACCGTCATCCTCTACCTCGGCGACAATGGTTTCATTTTCGGTGAACACGGCCTCATTGACAAGCGATGCGCCTACGAGGAATCGATCCGCATCCCCATGCTCATGCGCTACCCCAAGTCACTCAAGCCTGGCACCACCATCGAAAAGATTGTAGCTAACATCGACGTCGCCCCCACCCTGCTCGAGGTTGCCGGAATCGTGGTTCCCGAAATGATGGACGGCCGCAGCTTTTGGCCTCTTGCGAAAGGAAGAGGGATTCCCGATTGGCGAAAATACCTCCTTTACGAGTACTACTGGGAAAGGAACTACCCACAAACCCCTACTAATCATGCAGTTATAGGAGAATCATATAAATATATTCGCTATCACGGCGTCTGGGATCTCGACGAACTTTACGACACCAAAGCCGATCCCCGGGAGCGCAACAACCTCTTTAACGACCCTGTCCACCATGTAAGGATTCAGGAAATGAACACCGCCCTCTTCACACTCCTCGATGAATCAAGCGGAAAAAACATGCCCCTCCTCCCCGACCGCGGCACCAAATATCTACATCGAAAGGACGATGGAACCAAAGGTGCCCCGTTCCCTGAGGGTTTCTACCGTAAGGTCGGAACGAGCGGAAAATAGGCTCAGCGTTCAAGCAGCACTAATGGAACAACAGCTGACATGTTTTCGAAGTCACGATCTGTTGTGAGAATTCCCATTCCTCAAACAATCTGTATTTCCAGTTGAGATCCCTGTATCCAGGCAAGTGTTATAGAGTTACTTTCTGTCCAGCTCTCCAGCGGGACGCTCAATCTATACCCAAGGCGTAGCTTTACTGCCAATTACAGTAGCCGATTGATCCAACAAATCGGCTTATTTCAGCTCACCCACCTGCCTTTGTGCCTCGTAGAGAACGATCGCAACCGACGTGGCAAGATTGAGAGAGCGGGTGGAATCCTCCTTCATGGGGATGCGGATGGCGCGTTCGTCGAGCCAATCTTCGGGAAGGCCCTTGGTTTCTCGGCCGAAGACTAAAAAATCTTCCTGCTGAAACTCCACCGCCCAGGCTGATTTTTTAGCTTTGGTGCTGAGAAACCAAATCCGCGCCTCCGGATGGGCGGCGAGGAGGTCGTCGAAACTCTCCCAAACCTGGAGGTCGACATCCTTCCAGTAGTCAAGTCCGGCGCGGCGGACGGACTTTTCATCGAGCAAGAACCCCAGCGGCTTCACCAAATGCAGCGTCGAGTCCGTGGCCAAGGCCAGTCGCCCGGCGGCCCCGGTATTGTGCGGGATTTCCGGTTCTACGAGGACGATGTGCATTTGAGAGAATGAGTTATGAATCAGTTCTTTAAAAAGAAAAAAGGCGAACCAACCGGTTCGCCTCTTCTCTGAAAAATAGTGCTTTGAAAATCGACTCTAGTCGGCGAGCGCCACGTTGATGCGGCGGCCTTTCTTGTCGAAGAAGACGTTTCCGTCGGTGAGAGCGAAGAGAGTGTGGTCCCTGCCCATTCCGACGTTGGTGCCGGGATGCCACTTGGTTCCGCGCTGGCGAATGAGAATGTTTCCGGCAATGACGACTTCGCCGCCGAACTTCTTCACGCCGAGGCGCTTGCTGTTTGAGTCGCGTCCGTTTTTAACGGAACCCTGTCCTTTTTTATGGGCCATAACTAAAAAGTGGTAGGTAAGTTTGAAAATTAACCGTTGATCGAGGTGATCTCGAGCTTGGTGAGGTGGTGACGGAAACCGATGGTCTTGTGGAAACCCTTGCGGCGCTTGAATTTGAAGGCAACGCCTTTCTTCCCGCGGTGCTGCTCGATGACCTTGGCGGTGATGCCGGCTCCTTCAATGGTAGGGGCACCGACCGTGGTGTTTTCACCATCGTTTACGAGAAGAACCTCGCCGAACTTGATTTCTTCGTCAGCTTCGACGGGAAGCTTGTCGACACTGATGGTATCACCTTCTTGCACGCGGTATTGCTTACCGCCGGTTTTAAAAATTGCGTAGGCCATGGTTGGGTTTCGGCTAAGAGTTGATCACGCCTATCGACAAGCCAAGACAGCAAGTCATTTGCGCGGGGCGGAAATTCACCATAGAGACACGGTACGGGCAAGGTTTTTTTGAAAATAAACTGTTTTATTAGTCCTCTTTTTTTTTGGGTCTAAAAAGGACGCGAAATGACCGGAGTGGTCTGGCGCTTCGAGTTTTGGCGGTTTTCGTTGAGCTCCCCGATGTCGGCGATCAAAAAATCGCCCCCATCCCCGATCTTGCCTTTTCCCAAATGTCTCCATACTTAACGGAGCCATGTCCCAGTCCTTCCCGGTCCTGCTTGCCGATTCTGATGCCACTCTCGCTTTGGGGCGGGAACTGGGGCAAGCAGCGCAAGCGGGCGATGTCATCGCGCTGGTCGGCGACCTCGGTGCGGGAAAAACGACCCTCACCCAGGGCATCGTCGATGGCCTAGATTATCAGCAGGAGGTGACCAGCCCCACCTTTTCGCTTGTTCAGCAATACCTTGGCGGCCGATTGGAGGTCTTTCATTTCGACTTTTACCGTGTCGAAGGTGAACACGAACTCCTCGATCTTGGCTGGGACGACTACCTTGACCGCCAGGGCCTCGTTATCGTCGAATGGCCCACTCTCCATCCCAATCTCCTGCCAAAGAACACCCGCTGGCTGAAGTTGAGTCATCGGGAGGAGGGGAGATTGGTAGAAGAAGGCTTAACGCGATGAGCAATAGATTCGAATCCCAGTTGATTTTGCAAGTCGCCCAAAAATTGTATGCCAGATAGGGTTTCCCGATGGGTCGGTTTTCTGAAACCCGACTTCAACAATGACTGGCTTTGCCGCGATTGCCCTAATCCGCCGCCGCCCTGCCGCAATGAAGAGTATTCGGATTAAATAAGGACTATTGTTCGATGCAGAGGCATCTTGGATAGGAAGTGCCCAAAAGATCCGGATTTATCTGCAAACTCACTTCCCCAGATCGAAAACCCCGCCGACACGCTCCGCCAGGTCGAGATCGTGGGTGACCACCACCAAGGTCACGCCGTCTTCCTTCTGGATCTCGAGCAACAAATCCGTGACTTTGCTGCCGGTTTCGCCATCGAGGGCTCCTGTTGGCTCATCGGCGAGGACGACTCGTGGTTGATTGATCAAAGCACGTGCCACTGCGGTTCGTTGCTTCTCTCCGCCCGAGAGTTCTCCGGGGCGATGATCGAGGCGATGCCCGAGGCCGACACGCTTCAGCAGGGTGGCGGCTCGCTCGCGGGTTTCGTGTTCGCTTTCCTCCCAGCCACCGGCGAGCCGGGGGGTGAGGACATTCTCCATCACGGTGAGTTGGGGGAGCAGGTGGTGTTGCTGGAAAACAAAGCCAAGCTCCCGATTCCGAAAGCGGGCAGCTTCCTTTTCGCTGAACTTGGCGATGTCTGCGTCTCCAATCATCACCGAGCCGTTCGTTGGTGGGAGCAAGGCTCCGAGAATATTAAGCAAAGTTGTCTTGCCACTTCCGGATGGTCCGACCACCGCGGCGGCGGCGCCTTCTTTCACTGAAAAATCCAGACCTTTGAGCACCTCCACGGTTTCGCCGGGGGTCTCGAAGTTGACATCCAAATTACTGACTTTGATCACGGCGGTAAGATAACGTCTTTCTGCTCGCCTCCAACTCCTCATTCCATCAATATCTTGGATATGAAAAATTTCACCTGTCCCGAGTGCCATCGCCGCGCCTTTCTTTTTCGCGCTGCTCTCGGCTCCGCCGCTTTCTTCACCGCGCCCGGTGCTTTTGCCGAAGCCTTGACCGCGACGCCTCCCATGACGGAGGGCCCATTCTATCCCGACAAGCTTCCCCTCGATACCGACAACGATCTCGTACGCATCAACGATGAGATCACGCCGGCTGTCGGAGCGATTACCCATCTCCACGGCAAGGTCACCGATGTCAAAGGCAACCCTATTCCCAACGCCCGCGTCGAAATCTGGCAGGTCGACAACAAGGGAGCTTACATTCATTCAAAGGACGGTGGGCTCAAAGGGCCCAAGCGTGATGGCAACTTCCAAGGTTTTGGTCGGTTTATGACGGCCCGCGATGGCCGCTATTATTTTCGTACGATAACGCCCGTACCATATGGCCCGCGCACTCCGCACATTCACGTCGCCGTTTACCGGAAGGACAAACGTGCGCTCACCACCCAGTGTTTCATCGATGGTGACAAGGGGAATGCCAAAGACGGCCTGATTAAGAGAATGGGTGAACCCGCCAAGCACCTCATGGTGAAATTTGCTCCCATCCCGAATTCAAAAACCGGTGAACTGAGTGCCGAGTTTAACATTGTTCTCGGCCTGACGCCTGATGATGGGCATGAGTAAAATTACTCTCGTTTTCTTTGCGGCAACTCTTTTTCTTTCGTTCGCCTGTCAGGAAGAGAAGGTGGCAGAACCAACTTCTTTCGAAAGCACGGAGACCGTTCAGGTTCACGAATCGTCGCTCGGTGAGGGAGTCGATTGGAATCGCGAGCTTGAATTGGTTGGGAGCACCGAGGTTTTAGAGAAGGCGGCCGCTGCCCTTGGAACTGACCCGGTAGCTCTGAGGGAGGTGATCAAGATTGAGGCCGATGTGAGCAACCGGCAGATTCGCATTGTTTCCCTCCATGCCGAGGAAGAAATATCTCGCAAGTTTGCCCGTGCCTACGCGGATGCTTGTGTGACCCGGCGGATCGAACTCGAGTCAAATCTCATCCGAAGGAAGCTGGCTGATCTTGAAACCCAATTTGAAGAAGAAAGTGCGGAACTAGACTTAGACCGTTGGGGAGTTTCCGACCTCTCCGGCGATGCTCAAAAGAGGGCCCTTGAATTGGACCGGATGACCTACGAGAAAGCGAAGAAAGATCTCGAAAAAGATCCCGTGGAAGCTGGAGAACTTGATGGAGACATTCTCTTCCGGAAGAAGGTCGGGAAGTGAGGTGATTCCGCAGGTTTCTCGAAACCTGTGGTCAGCGTGGTCTCATGCCAGGTTTTTTGATGGGTTGAAAAGTCCCTCTTCCAGAAATCCGACATGGCCTGGGTTCGGAACTCGCTGCCAAACATGCGAAAGGTCTCACGCTTCCTTTTCGATGCCGCAAGTTGCGGAGTCAGCTCCCGCTTTGACATCACGAAGAAGGTCACTTTGCACCTCTTCGATCAGGGCCTCCCGGCTTTCCAGGTCAAAGTCGAGACGACACCAGCTCAAGGTGGGATGGCGGCTGTTGTGCACCGGATGCCACGTCACCTCGAAGGGATCGACATCTCTTTGTCTTTAATTACCAACCAAGCGTCACTTCGTTAAGTCGGAGGAAGAGCGACTCCGAAGACTCTGCAACCGGAAGAAAAATAATCCCCAAATGAATCATCATTCGATCACGATAGATTGAGTTCAAACCTGGGGCCGTAAGGCGCGCCTACTTGATCTGCTTCCGCTTCCCTTTTCCGTCAACCATGGTGAGCTGACCGCCGGTCGCTTCTGCCATTGTCTTGAGGTCCTTCTCAGCTTTGGGCTGCATCAAGGCCACACAGTTGATCACCACGCCCATATCCTTGGCGCGGTCACCGATTTCTTTTGCCCATTTGTCTGAGCCACTGGCGACTCCGTCAGTCATGAAGTAAATCATCTGCGGCGGCGGGTCCATATCGAGTGCCATGTTGAGTGGGTTGTCCCAAACCGTTCCGCCACTGAGAGGAGCGGTTTTTACGATTTCGGTGAGGCGCTTGATTTCCTTTTCGGTGATCGTCCACCAGGGAACTTCTTGCTTTTTGCCATCATGTTCCCAATGACTGTGACCTTTGCCGCGCTTCCACTTAAAAGTTTTTCCTTTAGGAGTGGTCACGGTGGTGCCTTTCACGGTGTCACCCGCAACCCAGGCCGGACCTGAAAAAAAGATGATCCCAATCTGAAGGCCCGGGTTCATGAGACCCAAGGATTGGCTCAATTCATCCCGCATGAGTTGGTGGCGGTTCTGTCCTTTCATCGAGGATGAAAAATCAATGACATAGGCAATTCGCTCAGCCCGGACAATTTGGCCAAAAAAGGTTGCTCCTCCTCCTCCTCCGAATCCATTGCCATCTCCCCAACCGCCACCAAAGTCCTCGCCCACTCCAATATCCATCGAAATGTCTTCAACCTCGATCTCGGGAATCGGAATCGGAGTCGGAGATTGGGAATTCGCGACCACGACCCGCGACATTGCCATACTGGGGGCTGCTGGCTTGCGCTGTACCTCAGTCTTGATCTTCGGTTTGGTGATCTTCTGCTCGGGTTCGGCCTGACTGCTGTAGGAAATCATCGTGGCCTTTTCATCTGGTCCAACTTTGAACAGAATGATCGCGAGAATGAGGCCAATCAGGAGCATCAGGAGCAGTGCCGTGATCAGGCTCACGAGGGTTGCGGTGCGTTGCTGACGCCGCAAAGCACTGCGCGCTGCCGCTGGTCCGGTCTGTCCTAGGTTGCTCATCTGTAGAAAGGACGAAAAAGTTGTCACGAATCTTAGAGGAATCCAGCACGAAAGCGAGGTGGGTTTTCCAAGGAGATGGCTGCGGTTGTCGGATTCGCGGCACCAAGTTAAGATTTTTCCGGTCTGGATCCGGTCAATAATTCCCCGGATGTTCTCCAGTCAAGCGCCCTGAGGTGTCTTTGGTTTTTTATCCCCAATGACCTTCGGTTTCCTCAAAAGGTGTAGCCACCAAAACGCCATCACCCCCTGGCCCAACCAGAAGGCCCACGGAGGTTCTTGATACTCCCCCTCTCCTACCAGTGAAATCTTGGCGGCAAAAAATGACCACGCTAACGGAGAAAAGGCCACGACCCAGCCTTCGAGTAGGCCCAGTCCCTCGCGCAACACTTCCGTCATAATAATGGGCATGAAGGGGAGACAGGCCAGCGTGCCCAAAAATACCAGCGCTGCCTTTCTTCCCTTTCGCTCGATCAATTGCTGCACCAGCAAGCTGCCGACACAAGCGACCGAAAACATCGCCAACGGTGACATGAATCCAATTGCCGTTTTAGGAAACCAATCGGACTCAAAAAGCTTCCGAGCAAAGACGCCCCACGCCGCCGCCCCGGTGATCGCCATCAAGAAAACGGGAATGGTGGCACCGGCGGCATCAGATCTAAAAGGGAGTTTTGATCGTCCCAACTTCGACGCCCTCCGTCCTCCCCGTTGCTGCACGGTGGGAGAGGGTGTAATCATCACGGTCCAAACCCACAGGATGACTAATGTCAGCAATCCGTAGAATCCCACCATCATCACACCTTCGGAAAAATTCGGTTTTGCCCTCCCCGAGAGAGATCGCACAGATCCGATCGTGAAAATCGAGAGCGTATTCATTGGGAAAATTCGGCCGCTTTCGATTAATGGAAGGGTCGTTCCCAGCAGCACCGCCTGCATCCAGAGAAAGGATAACATCGCGCCAATCTTCCCTAGTAAATGACAGTCAGGCCGCCGCCATCGCCGCCACACCATCGTCCCCATGATCAAGAAAAAGGCGCTTTGGGAAATTAAAGTGAACTGCGAGTGAGGCATCACCAATCCGAAAAATCGGGCCATTCCACCATCCAGTGGCTCACTCCCCGGAAGCTCGGTCAACTCCGGCATGAACTGGTCTACGGTCGGCGTGATCGTGACGTAATTAAAGGCCACCAAGCCCAATTTACTGGCACCCGGCATTACCGTGTAGAGTGCGAAAATTAACCCGATTGATCCCAGAAAAGCCAATCGTCGGTTCTTCATCACGGTTGCCGCGAGGAGCGCCGTCATGTGATAAAGCAGAGCGGTGCTTACCACCACCGCGTAGAGTTCCCCAAAAATCTCCAGCCGGATCTGCCCTTTCCAAAAACACCAAAACGAAAAGGGAAGTGTGACAAGGAAGAGAATCCATTCCCGCACCGGCAGCCCGAAAAGATAACCGATGACTTTTGAAATCGGAGACATCGGAGCGAGTCGTTGATAGTCGATCACCCCCTCGTCTTCCTCCGCCGTCATCCCGCTGGCCACCGCACCTGTGCCCAGAAAGAATAGAATAAACCCCTGCATCATCAGCAAAGGAATAACCGGCAGCCGCGCTGCTGAAGCGACGGTCATTTCAAGCTGATCCGTGCCCGCCCAATGCGAGGTGAAAAAGACAAACGCGGTCATAATGAGCGTCATGACAATCCACCCTGCCAATGACTTTCGCCGTAGCCGACTTCGGCAATACCTTAAGACCAAGGGATTATTCAGAAAGCTCATTAAGTCCCTCCCTCCCCTGAGGTTTGTTCCAGGATTTCCTCCAAAGCGAATTGCTCCTCGGAAAACGTCCTAAGGTTAAATCCCGCCACTATGAGGTCCCGAATCAAGCCCGCCTGCTCCTCTGGCGTTCCTGTAAAATGAAATCCCACTTGCTGATCTCCGGCATTCAGATTTGAGACGCGCGGGCGATCTGACAACCATTCGCGAACCGGCTGCGCTTTCCCTAGGAATTCCAACATCATCCGTCGGGTTCCATCGCCAAACTTCGCCCGGATTTCCGCTGCTGTTCCGGTCGCAATCAAGCGACCCTGGTTCAGAATGCATAGTGATGAGCACATCTCGTCCAGCTCGCTTAGAATGTGGGAACTGATCAAAACCGTCGCCCCTTCCGAGGCCAAATGCTGCACCGTTTTGCGAAGTTCTCTCCGTGACACCGGATCCAATCCGCTCGCCGGCTCGTCCAAAACCAAGACCTCCGGTCGATGAAGCAAAGTCTTTGCCAAGATGAGACGCTGTGTCTGACCCCGCGACAAGTCCTTGCAAAACGAGTTTCGTTTTTCGCAGAGATTCACCGTCTCCAAACACTCATCAACCCGTATTCCTCGGGCCTTCCGTGAACCCAACTTATGGGCATGCGCATAAAAATCTAAAAACTCCCACACTTTCAAATCCGTTGGCACCGGCGCCATATCCGGCATATAGCCCAAGATCTTCCGCACTTTCCTCGCATCCTCCACGATATCAAATCCCCCAAGCTGAACCTCTCCATAAGTCGGCTCCATCAACATTGTCATCACTCGAAAGGTGCTCGTCTTCCCCGCCCCGTTCGGCCCAACCCATCCCATCACCTCTCCCCGCGGCACGGTCAGACTCAAATCACTCACCGCGACGAAATCATCGTAGTCCACCCGCAGATCTCGAATTTCAACAGCCACTTCACTCATCAAACAATATCTACAATCTCACACACTCAAATCAGAATAACGAACCTAAAGCTCCCCGCTCTCACTCAAGCCCAACTTCTGTTTCTCGTGAAATCCACAATAGGGACAGTCGGTAATCCGCCAAACTGGGAAGAGACGTAAAAGCAAAAAGTTTACTACAAAAAGAACCAAGGCCAAGGCAAACAACCCATGGCCCGTCCCCAAGGAACCACTGTTTCGATTTTCCGACAGTTTGTAGGTCAGCAAAATTACCCCTGGCATCAATAGAAACCAAATCACCACCGTCGGAATGTAACGGTCTCGGATAAACCGAGCCACCTTGCTCCCAATATTCACCAAAGGATTCTCGCATTCGGGATACTGTAAAACAGATCGGTTGGGCTTCATCAGATCCAGAACCTACTCCAACCCACCCGTTCGAGAATTACAAAAGCTATTCTGCTTTATAGGTTCTGAAAAAAAGTGCTACACAAGACCGTGGTGCTCTTGCAGCGGGGTCACGGTGAACTCTTGCTCTTGGAGGGAGCGGATCGCTTTTACACTTGCTTCGGCAGCGGAGAGGTTGGTGCAGTGGCTGATTTTGTGCTGCACGGCGCCGGAACGGATTTTGACTTCGTCCTCGCGGGCTTCGTGGCCACTTGGAGTGTTGATGATGAAGTCGATGTCGCCGTTTTTCATCATGTCGATGACGTTGGGGCGCTTTTGCTCGGCGAGTTTGTAGAGGCGATTGACGTTGATACCTTCCGCCTCGAGGCGCTTGAAGGTGCCGCCGGTGGCGTGAATTTGGAAGCCGAGTTCGGCGAGTTCGCGGGCGATTTCGACGGCGCGGTCTTTGTCGCGGTCGTTGACGGAGAAGAAGACGTTGCCCTCTTTGGGAAGTGGGTTGAAGGCGGCGATCTGGGCTTTGGCGTAGGCCATGCCGAGGTCTTTGTCCGCTCCCATGACTTCTCCAGTGGATTTCATTTCTGGTCCGAGGACGATGTCGATTCCTGGGAAACGACCCCAGGGGAAGACGGCTTCTTTGACGCAGAAGCAAGGAGGCATGACTTCTTCGGTGAAGCCGAGGTCGACGAGTTTTTCACCGACCATGATCTTGGCGGCGAGTTTGGCGAGGGGGATTCCGATTGATTTGGAGACGAAGGGAACGGTCCGGCTGGCGCGCGGGTTTACCTCGATGACGTAGAGGTCGTCGTCTTTGACGGCGAACTGAATGTTCATCAGGCCTCGTACTTCGAGTTCCTTGGCGAGGGCTTTTGCTCCGGCGAGGATTTCGGTTTTGATTTTGTCGGAGAGACTGAAGGACGGGATGACGCAGGCGGAGTCGCCGGAGTGAATACCAGCTTGCTCGATGTGCTCCATGATGGCGCCGACGACGGAGGTGTCTCCGTCGGAGATGCAGTCGACATCGACTTCGGTGGCGTTCTCGAGGAAGCGGTCGACGAGGATGGGACGATCGGGAGCCACGTCGACCGCGTTACGGATATAGTGGCGGAGTTCGTCGTCCTTGTAGACGATCATCATGCCACGTCCGCCGAGGACGAAGGATGGGCGGACGAGGACGGGGTAACCGATGCGGTCGGCGATGAGGACGGCTTCGTCTTCTGAGACAGCGGTTCCGGCTTCGGCTTGCTTGAGGCCGATGCGGTCGAGGAGGGCTGAGAAATGTTTCCGGTCCTCGGCGAGCTCGATGTTTTTCGGGCTGGTGCCGATGATGGGAACGCCGTGGCGTTCGAGATCGGCGGCGAGGTTGAGAGGAGTTTGACCGCCGAACTGGACGATGACGCCATCGGGTTTCTCTTGGTCGCAGATATTCAGAACGTCCTCGAGGGTGAGGGGCTCGAAGTAGAGTTTGTCCGAGGTGTCGTAGTCGGTGGAGACGGTCTCGGGGTTGGAGTTGACCATGACCGATTCGTAGCCGAGTTCGCGGAGGGCGAAAGAGGCGTGGACGCAGCAGTAGTCGAACTCGATACCTTGGCCGATGCGATTTGGGCCACCACCGAGGATGACGATTTTCTTGGCGGCGGTCTCGCGGGCTTCGTTTTCGTCGCCGTAAGTGGAGTAGTAGTAAGGGGTCGCGGCTTCGAACTCGGCGGCGCAAGTGTCGACGAGGCGGTAGGTGGGAATGATGCCCTTTTCCTTACGTTCGGCGCGAACTTCATCCTGAGAGATGTCGCGAGCGTGGCCGATTTGGATGTCGGAGAAGCCGAGCTTTTTGGCGCGGCGTAGGTCGAGGTTTTTGAGATCGTTGCCTTCTGCGACGATGACGCGCATGTTCTCAAGGAACCAGGGGTCGATCTGGGTGGCGTCGAAGATCTCTTCGATGGTCCAGCCTTGTTCGAAGGCGACCTTGAGCCAGAAGATCCGCTCAGCGTTGGGGACGTGGAGTTTGCGCTCGATGTCCTCGCGAGTGGCTTCGGGGTCTTTTCCATCGAATCCGAATCCGAAGCGGCCGGTTTCGAGGGAGCGGAGGGCTTTTTGGAGGGATTCTTTGAAAGTGCGTCCGATGGCCATGACTTCACCAACTGCCTTCATGGACGTGGTGAGAACGGGATCGGCGGTCGGGAATTTCTCGAAGGTGAAGCGGGGAATCTTGGTGACGATGTAGTCGATGGTGGGCTCGAAGGAAGCGGGAGTTTCCTTGGTGATGTCGTTGGGGAGTTCGTCGAGGGTGTATCCGACGGCGAGCTTGGCGGCGATTTTGGCGATGGGGTAGCCGGTCGCTTTGGAAGCGAGGGCGGAGGAACGGCTGACGCGGGGGTTCATCTCGATGATGATGCAACGGCCGGTCTTAGGATCGACGGAGAATTGGATGTTGGAGCCACCGGTCTCGACACCGATCTCGCGGATGACGGCGAAGGAGGCATCGCGCATGATTTGATATTCGCGATCAGAGAGCGTTTGGGCGGGAGCAACGGTGATGGAGTCTCCGGTGTGGACGCCCATTGGGTCGAGGTTTTCGATGGAGCAAATGACGACGCAGTTGTCGGCATGGTCACGCATGACCTCCATTTCGTATTCCTTCCAACCGAGGAGACATTCCTCAACGAGGATTTCGGTGGTGGGGGAAAGATCGAGGCCACGGGTGACGATGGTTTCGAATTCTTCCTTGTTGTATGCGATGCCGCCACCGGTGCCGCCGAGGGTGAAGGCGGGGCGGATGACAAGAGGCATCATGCCGATGTCCTTGGCGATCTGCTTGGCCTCTTCCATGGTGTGGGCCACGCCGGAGATGGGGAGATCGAGGCCGATCTTGATCATGGCCTCTTTGAAACGAAGGCGGTTTTCGCCTTTGTCGATGGCGTCGGCATTGGCGCCGATCATTTTGACGCCGTGCTTATCCAGAGTGCCGGCGTGGAAGAGATCCATGGAGACGTTAAGCGCAGTCTGGCCACCGAGGGTAGGGAGAAGGGCATCAGGCTTCTCCTTGACGATGATCTTTTCGATGACCTCGGGCGTGATGGGCTCGATGTAGGTCCGCTCGGCAAACTGCGGATCGGTCATGATGGTGGCCGGGTTGGAGTTGACCAAAATGACCTCGTAACCCTCTTCGCGAAGGGCCTTACAAGCCTGGGTCCCGGAGTAGTCGAATTCGCAACCTTGTCCGATGACAATGGGGCCTGCTCCTACGACGAGAATTTTTTTGATGCTGGTGTCCTTCGGCATATTTTAAAGCGGTGGGGCTAAAACTTCGTGTATCTGCCAAGGGGGGGCGGTTTTGTAAAGATTGATCGCATTTCCAGAGGAATAGGCACGAAAAAATCCGACCTCGTGCGGAAGGTAGGCTGTGAAATCTTTCTGAGGACCGGATTAGGCCGTCTTGGCGGAGCACTTGGCACATTTGCACCCGGCTTCGCATTGGAGGTAGCGCAACAGCCACCCTTTTGGCACTTGCCGTAGCAAGAGGCGGATTGGCTTGGCGCAAGAAACGAGAGCGAAGCCGGCAGAAAAGAGAATGAGGATTTTCCCATAAGAGGTTTGATTGGGTTAATAAGATGCGATTTATTTCCTCATTATTTCTGATATTTTAGGGAAACCAACAACGCCATTCCAAAAGTTGAGAATTCCAATTCGTGTTTTTGAGATTGAGTCATGGCCTAAGAATGGGCAGGGATGAACAGAGATGACGGCGAGACGCTACCGACCTGAGATCGACGGCCTGCGGGCGGTGGCGGTGATTGGCGTGGTATTGTTTCATTTGGGTTTGGGCTTTCCGGGTGGATTTGTGGGTGTGGACGTCTTTTTTGTGATCTCGGGTTATCTCATCACGGGGATCTTGCTGAGGCAGTTGAATGAGGACCGCTTCTCGCTGGTAGATTTTTGGGCGCGCCGGATTCGGCGGATTGCGCCGGCTGCGATTGTCATGGTGATTGGGACTTTGCTTATCGGAGGATATTTACAAACCCCTGGCCGCTATTCGGAATTGGCCCGGAGCGCGATGGCACATGTCCTGATGGCCTCGAACTGCTACTTCACGCGGGACCAGGGATACTTTGCGGAAAAGTCTGATTTCGAACCGCTGTTGCACACGTGGTCGCTTTCGGTGGAGGAGCAGTTTTATTTCATTTTTCCACTGCTGATGGTGTTCTTTTGGAAACGATTTCGGCTAAAGTTGCCCTGGCTGATGTTGGCGGCGGCGGTGGCGTCCTTGACCTGGAGTTGGCTGGAAGTCTCTCGGGATCCCAAGGAAGCATTTTTCCTGCTGCCCGCGCGCGGCTGGGAATTGCTGGCCGGGGCGTTGCTTGCGATGGTGCCCCGAACTAAAATGGCAGCAGGCGGGAGGGAAGTGGTCGCTCTGACCGGGTTGTTTCTCGTGATTGTGTCGATGTTTGTCTTTGATCGGGAGACGGCATTTCCGGGACCGGCTGCTGTGCCACCGGTTCTGGGTGCGGTCTTGTTGATTCACGCCGGAGGGGCAACACAGGTGGGCCGACTTTTGAGCTGGAAACCGATGGTGGGGATCGGGCTGATTTCCTACTCCCTTTATCTCTGGCACTGGCCGGTGGTGGTGTTTACGCGTGAGGTGGGATTTGAGCTGACGATGATTTGGAAGCTATCCCTCTTGGTCGTTTCCTGCGTGATGGGGTATCTCTCGTGGCGGTGGGTCGAGACGCCATTTCGGGCAGGGGCTCTTTTGGGAACCAATGCCCGTGCGCTGAGATTTGGGGCAGTGTCGGCGGTGGGGCTTTTCTCGGTTGTCCTTGGGATCAGGCTCAGTGGAGGCTTTCCGTCCCGACTTCCGGAAGACCTCCGCGTCATCATGGCGGATGTCGAATGGAACGGGGGGGGATACACGAGTCCCAGGAGTGAGTCGGTTCCGATTGGAAAGAACGATGAAGGGGCCATCGATTTCGTTTTGTGGGGTGATAGCCATGGTGCTTCGGCGGCCCCCGCAGTGGACGCAAAGGCGCGCGAGTTTGGGTTGCGCGGACGGGCCTATGTGAACAATGGCACTCCACCGGTGACTGGACTTTGGTTCGCTGATATGGATGAAGAAAGCGCCTCAGAGATGGTGGCGATGAATGAGCGCGTGTTGGACGAGATTATCGAAAGCCGACCAAAGATGGTTATTTTGGTGGGGCGTTGGGTGGCCCGCTGTGAGGGCTACAATGAAGTCGAAATGGAAGGAGAGCCGGTGAATCATCGATTCACGACAATGGTGGTTGATTCAATGAATCCGGACCCGACATTCGAAGAGGCATCGGGAGCACTGACCCGGCAACTCTCGGCGATGGGAGCCAGATTGGGGCAAAATGGGATTGATCTGGTGATCGTCCAGCAAGTCCCCGAAAATACGATTGGAAGAACGGCCGCCCGCTTCTATTCTCGGGAACGGTTTCCAAAATTCTTCGATTTGCCCCAGTTCACCACGACTCTGAAAGATCATGCGGATCGACAAAGACGAACGATGGAAAAGCTTGCCGCCTTAGCAGAGAAAGGAGTCAAGGTGGTTGATCCCACGAGTCGGTTTTTTCACGAGCGTGGAAAGCTAAAGATCTACTCCGCGCGATCCTATTATCGGGATGATGATCATCTGACCCGGGCGGGGTCGCTGCACTACCTCCTACCAATTTTCGAAGCGATCATGAGCGGGATTCCACGTGCAGAATCGCAATGACCAGACCTCGTTTTTTGCCAAAAACCTCTGCGATTTCGGGAAGGTGGGCGGCGTCCTTGAATCCTAGTTTTTCGTTCACGCGGCGTGAGGCTTCATTGTGGTCGAAGTAGAAGCTGAGGAGATGGTCCACTCCAAGCCGGGGGCATTCCGCGATCATTTTTTTCTTGAGCAGGGTGCCAAGGCCTTGTCCTTGATGGCTCGTAGAAATGTAGGTGCTGATTTCGGCGGTTTTATCATAAGCAGGCCGACCGGCATAAAATGATCTTAAGGAGACGTAACCGACGATCCTGCCGTCATCCTCAACAACCCAACAGGGGCGGCGCCGAGAATCAAAATCGCGGAACCAGATTTCGCGCGACTCGACTGTGACCGGCTCGAGGTCGGCGGTGGCCTTACCTCCCGGGATGGACTCATTGTAAATTGCGACGATGGCGGGAAGGTCGGCTTCGGTGGCGTTGCGGATCGTCATGAGCTCAGAATACCAAGCAAGTTGTCGTTCGCAAATCAGAGAGGCCGTATTATTTTGAGTGGTGAGTCTGACCTTCCAGCCGAAGACCTTGCATTTTTCCGGTTTGGAACTGTTGCTGGACCCTCACCCGGGGGGCGCAATATCGCTACCAGGTTGACCAAGTCTCTCCGATCACGCCGATTATCCCGGTTTACTTGAAGCCGTGGAAAAAGTTTCTCCGTCTCTTGTAGACACCTTGCACGGCAGTCCGCGTGAATTCGCCGCCGATCTGCGGGCCGGTGCGAAAGAGGGGCTTTATGAAGTAGCAGTTTCAAAATACGCCCGTCAAAAGGCCATGACTCTGGATTGGCCTTCCGTTTGCCGAGGATCAAAGTGATTCGGAGGGACAAGATTCTTGATGAGATTTACACCCTACAACCAACTTGTAATCAGAATTATATCCTATTTTGGGCGTGGACTCTTTGGCATCTGAGACAAAAGAGGAAGACGATCTGAACGGATTCACG